>DROT01000162.1 GCA_011321775.1 Gammaproteobacteria bacterium
AGCAGGCGCAACGCCTCGACCGCCAGCGCCTGCTGCAACAGCTGCAGCTCGAACCCGTCCACCAGGTCCTGGATCTGGACGCGGGCTGGGGTACGCGGGCGCTGTTCCTGGCCGAAGAGACCGGCGTCCAGGTGACCGCCTTTGCCCGCAGCATGCGCCAGTTCGAGTACCTGCGCCACGAAGCCCGTCGCCGCGGGCTGGAACGGCTGGTGCACGTGCGCAGCGGCAGCTTCCTTCAGTGTCGCGGGCTCTTCGACCGTGTCCTCGCCGGTGACTTTCTGCATCACCGTCGCGCCACCGAACCCCGCCTGGCGCTGCAGCACTTGGCCGGCCTGCTGCGCGACGACGGCTTCCTGTGGCTCGGCTTCCCGGGCCGCAGTCACGATGTCCGGCTGAGCAACCACTGGTACCGGAGACAGCTGGCAACGCGAGGCGAGCTGCCGCTGCTTTCGCGGCTCAGCCGCGCCCTGGAGTCCACCAGCCTGAAGCCGCTGCTGATCGAGGAGCGCAGCAGCCACCGCCTGCGCACCCTGCAGGAACGCGCCCGCCGCTTCCACCGCCATCGCAGCGCCATCAGCCGGCGTTTCGGGGAAACCAATACCCGCCACTGGGAATTCCTGCTCGCGAGCGAAAGCACGGCGCTGCAATGGGGTCAACTGAACTACTACGAAATGCTGCTGGGCAATCCCCGCTGCGCCTGGCCCGCCGCCGGCCACGACAACAGCAGCTGGGTGCACGATCTGCCCGCCGAACTGGTCAACGCCATCCCGGGGCTGGCGCGGGATATCTGAGGGCGGCGGACCGCCGCCAACCCCCAGGAGCCTGTTCTGGAGATGGGCGCTGCGCTGCGCGCCTCGCAATGACAGGCACCGGGAACTACGCGGCCGATCCACCGGGAGCGCCGGGCTCCAGCCCGGCATGGCGGAGGCGTCGGCTATCGCCAGGGGCGGAAATGCCCTTGCCGGGCTGGAGCCCGGCGTTCCTAGCGTTTCCGGGTGACTTTCTTCCTGGCCGCCTTCTTGCGGCCCACGGCCTTCTTTTTCGCCACCTTCTTCCCGGCGACAACCTTCTTTCTCGCCACGGGCTTCTTTTTGGGCGCGACCTTGCTCGTCGCCGCCTTCTTCCTTGCGCTTCTGGAGGTCGAGGCCTTTTTGGTCACTTTCTTCTTTACGGCCGTCTTCTTCGCAACTGCCTTTTTCTTCGAAACCGCCTTCTTTTTCACCACGGCTTTCTTCTTCGCTGCAGGTTTCTTCTTTACCACGGCTTTCTTTTTTACAGCGGATTTCTTCGCCACCGTTTTTTTCACCGGTGCCTTTCTAGCGGCGGCCTTTTTGGCCACGGCTTTCTTCTTTGTCGTCGCCTTTTTACTGGCCGCGCTTTTCTTTGCAGTCGCCCTGGCGGCCGGTGCCGCCTTCGTTTTCTTCGCTGCCGCCTTCCTGGCCGGCTGCTTCTTCGATGTCGCCTTCCTTGGCGCGGATTTCTTCGCCGCAGGCTTCTTCGAAGCCTCCTTCCTGTCCGCGGTTTTTTCTGCCGCAGCTGGCTGTTTCGCGGGCGCGGACTTCTCTTCGGCGGCGGCTGCCCCCGCGCCGTTGCTCTGCTTGCGCGCCACGGCCCGGCGTATGACGGCCGAACGGTCACGGTTGGCGGCCTCGGCCCGCGCTTCCTCGATGACCTTGACGACGGCCTTGAACACGTCGTCCACGTCCCCCAGCCCCTGGACCACCCGCAGCTTGCCCTGCTCGCGGTAGCGCTCCACGACCGGCAGGGTCTGCAGTTCGTAGACCCGCAGACGATTGCCAATGGTCTCCTCGTTGTCGTCACCACGACGCCGCAGCCGGCCACCGCATTCGTCGCAGCTGTCTTCCATCCTGGGCGGCGCGGAAAAAATGTTGTAGCTGGCGCCGCAACTGCGACAGGTACGTCGTCCCAGCAGACGCTGCAGGATGGCGTCGACATTGAGTTCGATGAGCAGGGCCACGTCGATGGGCTGGCGCAGCTGCCCGAGCAGTTCGTCGAGCTGCTCGGCCTGTGCCAGGTTGCGGGGAAAACCGTCGAGGATGAAGCCCTTGCGCACGTCGGGCTGTTGCAAGCGTTCGCGGATGATTCCCAGCACGATGTCGTCGGAAACCAGCTGGCCGGCGTCCATCACCACCTTGGCCGCCTTGCCCAGCGGCGTGCGATCGGCCACGGCGCGCCGCAGCAGGTCGCCGGCGGAGATTTCGGGGATACCGTAACGCTGCGCCAGAAGCTGACCCTGGGTACCCTTGCCGCAACCGGGCGGCCCCAGCAATACGATTCTCATGGTATGGAAATTTCCATTAGTCTATTGATTCTTATCATCATTCTTGACAAATCCGGACACCCCCCGTTGAGTCCGCGAATAAAAGTTTTTTCATGGGGACATTCAATTTTTTACATAGCTGAACATCTGAACAGTGATTAAGCTACCGCCTGCATTGGGCCCAAGTCAAACCCGGGTTGCACAAAGCACCTGAATTGCATTGATTTTTGCACTATGATTGGGCGCGTTTTTTCTGATTCTCAGGGGATGGCGGCATCGGCATGGGCGAAATTCCCGATTTCACCGAGAGCGAACTCTGGCTCATCAACTCGACGCTCGAGGAGCGTTACGGCGCCCCCTGTGAAATCCAGCTGGCGGAGTCCGAACTGCGGCTCGATCGCGGCAAGACCGAACTGACACCCTGCCCCACGGTGTACTGGGAAGCGGGTGACTGCCACTTCGTGATCGCCAAGACCGGCGACCGGCGCTACCGCTGCCAGTTCTTCTACCGCATCCACCAGATGTACGGCACCGGCGTGGAGGAATACGACGACCTCACCGAATGCGTTGTCACCCTGCTGCAGGTGCAGGCGGACCACCAGCTCAGCGAACACACCGACGGAGCCTGAGACCAGAGAGACGCCGGGACGGATTTTTCACCGCTTCAGGCGCCCCGGCCGCTCAGGGCTCCTGGATCAAAAGCCAATCAAACAACCAGTCAGGAGTATTCCGGAATGGCAAAATCCACAGGGAAAAAGAACGCGTTCTACGCGCAGTCGGGTGGCGTCACCGCCGTCATCAATGCCAGTGCCTGCGGCGTCATCGAGACCGCCCGCAAGCACAAGGACAAGATCGGCAAGGTCTACGCCGGCCGCAACGGTATCATCGGTGCGCTGACCGAGGACCTCATCGACACCAGCAAGGAATCGGCGCGCGCCATCGCCGCGCTGCGGCACACGCCCAGCGGCGCCTTCGGCTCCTGTCGCTACAAGATGAAGAGCCTGGAAGCCAACAAGCGCGAGTACGACCGCCTCATCGAAGTGTTCGAGGCCCACAACATCGGCTACTTCTTCTACAACGGCGGCGGCGACTCCGCCGACACCTGCCTCAAGGTCTCGCAGCTGTCCCGGGCCACCGGCTACCCCATCCAGGCCATCCACGTACCCAAGACGGTGGACAACGACCTGCCGATCACCGACAACTGCCCCGGCTTCGGTTCAGTGGCCAAGTACATCGCCGTTTCCACCCGCGAGGCCAGTTTCGATGTCGCCTCCATGTGCGCCACCTCCACCAAGATCTTCGTGCTCGAGGTCATGGGACGGCACGCCGGCTGGATCGCCGCCGCCGGCGGCATGGCGGCCACCGAGGACATCGATCTGCCGATCGTCATCCTGTTCCCGGAAGTGAAGTTCAGCCAGACCAAGTTCCTCAAGCTGGTCAAGGAGAAGGTCAGGGAGTACGGCTACTGCTCCGTCGTCGTCTCCGAGGGCGTGCGCGACCGCTCCGGCAAGTTCCTCGCCGACCAGGGTCTCAAGGACGCCTTCGGCCACGCCCAGCTGGGCGGCGTGGCGCCGGTAATCGCCAATCTCATCCGCGACAAGCTGGGCTACAAGTACCACTGGGCGGTGGCCGACTACCTGCAGCGTGCCGCCCGCCACATCGCCTCCAAATCCGACGTGGAACAGGCCTATGCCATGGGCAAGGCGGCTGTGGAGATGGCGCTGGCCGGCAAGAACTCGGTCATGCCCACCATCAAGCGCACCTCCAACAAGCCCTACCGCTGGAAGATCGGCGAGGCCAAGCTGGCACGCGTGGCCAACGTCGAGAAGATGATGCCGATGAGCTTCATCAGCAAGGACGGTTTCGGTATCACCAAGAAATGCCGCGACTACCTCGAGCCGCTGATCGCGGGCGAGGACTACCCACCCTACGGCAAGGACGGCATGCCGAAGTACGTTCAGCTCAAGAACGTGCCGGTGACAAAGAAACTTGGCGACTTCAAGATCAAGTAATCGACCAATGGAAAGGGGCGCCTGCACGGCGCCCCTTCGTCGTGAACGGGAATGACACTGGAAAAAGCGCGTGAAATGATCGGCGTCCAGGCCAGCATGGGCAGCGGCTACAACCGCAACAGCGCCCGGCTGATCCTGGCCGAGGTGCAGAGGGAACACGGCCAGCAGGCCGTCGACCGGCTGATTCACGAGTTCGACCTGGAAAATCTCTTTGGTTTCAAACCGGGCGCCGCGTTCAAGGCACCCTGATCGTCAATGTTCTGGAGTAAAGTCTAATGTCAACAGAGCTCATATTCGCAATCGCCTGCGCCGGCGCCGCCATTCTCTACGGCGCCTTCTCGGTGCAATGGATACTGGCCAAACCGGCCGGCAACGCGCGCATGCAGGAAATCGCCCAGGCGATCCAGGAAGGCGCCCAGGCCTATCTGAACCGCCAGTACACCACCATCGCCATGGCCGGTATCGTGGTGCTGATCCTGATCGGCGTGTTCATCGGCTGGCCGACGGCAGCCGGCTTCGCCATCGGCGCCGTGTTCTCGGGCATGGCCGGCTACATCGGCATGAACATCTCGGTGCGCGCCAATGCCCGCACCGCCGAAGCGGCCAACAGCGGCCTCAACGCCGCCATGCAGATCGCCTTCCGCGGCGGCGCCATCACCGGCCTGCTGGTGGTCGGCCTGGGCCTGCTGGGCGTGGCCGGCTACTATGCCATCCTGCTGGGCATGGACGTCAACGATCCGCTGCACCCGCTGGTGGGGCTGGCCTTCGGCGGCTCGCTGATCTCCATCTTCGCACGACTGGGCGGCGGCATCTTCACCAAGGGTGCCGACGTCGGTGCCGACATCGTCGGCAAGGTCGAGGCCGGCATCCCCGAGGACGACCCGCGCAACCCGGCGGTCATCGCCGACAACGTCGGTGACAACGTCGGCGACTGCGCCGGCATGGCGGCCGACCTGTTCGAGACCTATGCGGTCACCGTGGTCGCGACCATGCTGCTCGGCACTCTGATGCTCAAGGACATCGCCTTCCAGGCGGCCGTCTACCCGCTGGTGCTGGGCGGCGTGTCCATCATCGCCTCCATCATCGGCACCTTCTTCGTCAAGGCACGTGAAGGCGGCAAGATCATGAACGCCCTCTACCGCGGTCTGATCGTGGCCGGCATCCTGGCGGCGGTCGCCTTCTACTTCGTCACCCGCCAGGTGATGGGCGACAGCATCATGCTGGACGGCGAGAGCGTCTCCACCATGAACCTGTTCTACTGCGGCCTCATCGGCCTGGCGCTGACCGCGGCCATGGTGGTGATCACCGAGTACTACACCGCCACCGAGTTCTCCCCGGTGCGCCACATCGCCGAGGCCTCCACCACCGGTGACGGCACCAACGTCATCGCCGGCCTGGGCGTGTCCATGAAGTCCACCGCCCTGCCGGTGCTGGCGGTGTGCGCCTCCATCTGGGGTTCGCACGAACTGGCCGGCCTCTACGGCATCGCCATCGCCGCCACCGCCATGCTGTCCATGACCGGCATCATCGTGGCGCTGGACGCCTACGGGCCGATCACCGACAACGCCGGCGGCATCGCCGAGATGGCCGAGCTGGACGAGAAGATCCGCAACATCACCGATCCGCTCGATGCCGTGGGCAACACCACCAAGGCGGTCACCAAGGGCTACGCCATCGGCTCTGCCGGCCTGGCCGCGCTGGTGCTGTTCGCCGACTACACCCACACCCTGGCGGCCGAAGGCTTCCACCTGAGCTTCGACCTGTCCGACCACATGGTCATCATCGGGCTGTTCATCGGCGGCCTCATCCCCTACCTGTTCGGTTCCATGGCGATGGAAGCGGTCGGACGCGCCGCCGGCGGCATCGTCAACGAGGTACGGCGCCAGTTCCGCGAGATGCCCGGCATCATGGACCACACCCAGAAGCCGGACTACTCGCGCGCCGTGGACATGCTCACCAAAGCCGCCATCCGCGAGATGGTCATTCCCTCGCTGCTGCCGGTACTGACCCCGGTGATCGTGGGCCTGGCCCTCGGTCCCAAGGCGCTCGGCGGCGTGCTGCTGGGCACCATCATCACCGGCCTGTTCGTGGCCATCTCCATGACCACCGGCGGCGGCGCCTGGGACAACGCCAAGAAGTACATCGAGGACGGTCACTTCGGCGGCAAGGGCTCCGACGCCCACAAGGCGGCGGTCACCGGTGACACCGTGGGCGACCCCTACAAGGACACCGCCGGCCCGGCCATCAACCCGCTGATCAAGATCATCAACATCGTCGCGTTGCTGATCGTGCCGCTGCTGTAGGGTGATCTAGCCACGGAACACACGGGGGCCAGGAGCGCCGGGCTCCAGCCCGGCACGGCGGAGGCGTCGGCCATCGTCCTGGGCGGAAATGCCCTCGCCGGGCTGGAGCCCGGCGCTCCCGGTGGACTGGCCGCGTAGTTCCCGGTGCCCCTCATTGCGAGGCGCCTGGCGCCGCGGCCATCTCCAGAATCCGTGTGTTCCGTGGCGGTCTGACATCCGATCAGGATTTTCCGATGAAGGGCCGGTATAATCACCGGCCCTTTTCTTTTGACGGAAATCCACCATGAACCTCGATCGCGTCTGTTCCGGCGTGGACTGCCCCAATGACGTCAACGTCATCGTCGAGATCCCGGCACACTCCGACCCCATCAAGTACGAGGTCGACAAGGACACCGGCGCCATGTTCGTGGACCGCTTCATGAACACCGCCATGCACTACCCCTGCAACTACGGCTACATCCCCCATACGCTGTCGGACGACGGCGACCCGGTGGACGTGCTGGTGCTGACACCGGTGCCGCTGATCAGCGGTTCGGTGGTGCGCTGCCGCCCCGTTGGCGTGCTCAAGATGACCGACGAGTCCGGCGACGACGCCAAGGTGCTGGCCGTGCCGATCGACAAGCTGTGCAAGGTCTACCGCCAGGTACAGGATTTCCGCGATCTGCCGCCCATGATCCTGGAACAGATCGCCCACTTCTTCGAACACTACAAGGACCTGGACGAGGGCAAGTGGGTGCGCGTGGAAGGCTGGGGCGGTATCGAGGAAGCGCGCCGCGAGATCATGAACAGCATCGAGATGTTCAGGAGCGCGCCCGAGAAACCCCATTTCTGAGGATCCCCGGAACCCGCCCATGAAAGTATGCATCGTCTCCGACAGTCACGACCACCGCCCGCTGCTGGCGGCCGCCGTGCGCGCCGCGAAGGCGCAGGGCGCCGAGGCGGTGCTGCACTGCGGTGACGTGGTGGCGGCCAGCACCCTCAGCGTGCTGAAACCGCTGGGCCTGCCGGTACACGTCATCCACGGCAACAACACCGGCGACCTCTACATGATGGCGCGGGTCGCCAACAAGCCCGGCAACCTGGTGACCTTCTACGGCCAGGATGCCGGCATCGAGCTCGGCGGTCGCCGCATCTTCCTGGTGCACTACCCCCACTACGCCCGCGCCATGGCCACCACCGGCGACTGGGACCTGGTGTGCTGCGGCCACGACCACGAGGCCCGCATCGAGACCGTCGCCAACATCAAGGGCACCCTCACCCACCTGGTCGATCCCGGCACCGTCGGCGGCGTCGCCGCCCCGGCCACCTGGGTACTGGGCGACCTCGAGACCATGGAATTCACCCTGCACGAAGTGGTGGAAGACGTCGAGGACGACGCACTGGCGGCGTC
>DROT01000163.1 GCA_011321775.1 Gammaproteobacteria bacterium
CTGTCCCCCGCCAGCGGATGGCCGGCGTGCTGCGCGTGCACGCGGATCTGGTGCGTGCGCCCGGTCACCAGTTCCGCTTCCATGAGGCTGGCACCGGCGTAGCCTTCCAGGAAACGGAAACGGGTGAGCGCGGCCTTGCCGGTCGAATCGACCCGTACCACGCGCTCGCCCCCGCGCAGCTGGTTCTTGCGCAACGGGGCCTCCACCCTGAACGGCCCCCGGCTCCAGTCACCCTCGGCCAGCAGCAGGTATCGCTTGGTCAGCGCACCGGTACGCAACAGCTCGTGCAGGGTGCGCAGTTCGCTGCGGCGCTTGGCGATCAGCAGACAACCGGAGGTATCCCGGTCCAGTCGATGCACCAGCTCCAGGTAGGGCGCCTCCGGTCGCAAGGCGCGCAATGCCTCGATCACCCCGAAACTGAGACCGCTGCCCCCATGGACCGCCATACCGGCCGGTTTGTTCAATACCAGCAGGCGATCGTCTTCATACAGGATGGCGTCGGCCAGCGCCTGCTGCGGGCGCGCGCCCGGCGCCCCGCCCCGTGTCTCCGCCACCCGTACCGGCGGGATGCGCAGCGTATCGCCGGCCTGTAGCCGGTACTCGGGCCGGATACGGCCCTTGTTGACGCGTACCTCGCCCTTGCGCAACAGTCGATAGATGCGACTCTTGGGGACCCCCTTGAGAACACGCAGCAGGAAATTGTCGATCCGCTGACCTGCCTGCTCGGCCGAGACCTCCACCCAACGCACGGCCGGCTTGTCCATGTTTTCCATGGCGGCGGATTCTAGCAGCAGTCGTTCGTGAATACTCCAGTGCCCGGTGTCCGGAAAACGGCGGCGGAAACCGCGCCAGGACTTGGAAGGCGACGTGAGCGATGCGGCCGGGCAGGGCCGGCACGGTCCTCTGCAGGCCCGTTCACAAACCGCCATTCCCATAGAAAAACAACGAGTAAGCGCTTTCAAAACCCTCCCTAAGCGTTTGAAGTCGCGGGGTCGGGCTGTTATAGTCGCGGGTGCCCGGACAGGCCGGAAGCCGCTACGACCGCTTCCGCCCCGGGGCGATGATGAACCCTTTTCGTTTCGCCGGATGACGCGACACAGCGGCTCCGGGGATCGAGCGGAGACCACGGGGTCTCCACTTTTCTGGTTGCTAAACGAACAACTAACGGTTGCTCCCTTGTCGTTGACACTGGTATCGATAGTCGGACTGCTTTTCGGATCGATGCAAGACCTGCATCGCTCGCTCGGCGCCCTCGCGAGCGCGCGCCGTCGTCAGGCCGTTCCGTTCCCTGTCAGCCGCTTGCGTAACGGCCTGGTCGAGCGTGTGAGAGAAAAATCCAATGAAACGTATGCTAATCAATGCCACGCAGCCCGAAGAGCTGCGTGTGGCTCTGGTCGACGGCCAGAAGCTCATCGATCTCGATATTGAGGTACCCTCCCGCGGACAGAAGAAATCCAACGTCTACAAAGGCAAGATAACCCGCGTCGAGCCCAGCCTGGAGGCTGCCTTCGTCGACTACGGCGCAGAACGGCACGGGTTCCTGCCCTTCAAGGAAGTCTCCCGCAGCTACTACCGCAAGGGCGCCGGCGAAGGCGGCGGTCGCGTCAGCATCAAGGAAGCCCTCAGCGAGGGCCAGGAACTCATCGTCCAGGTCGAGAAGGACGAGCGCGGCAACAAGGGCGCCGCCCTGACCACCTTCATCAGCCTGGCCGGCCGCTACCTGGTACTGATGCCCAACAACCCGCGCGCCGGGGGCGTTTCGCGCCGCATCGAGGGCGAGGACCGCAACCTGGTGCGCGACGCCATGGCACAGCTGGAATACCCGGCCGACATGGGCCTCATCGTGCGCACCGCCGGCGTCGGCCGCAACGCCGAGGAACTGCAGTGGGACCTCGACTACCTGCTGCACCTGTGGGACTCCATCGAGAAGGCCGCCCAGGAGCGCCCCGCTCCCTTCCTGATCTACCAGGAGAGCAACGTCATCATACGCGCGCTGCGCGACCACCTGCGCAGCGACATCGGCGAGATCATGATCGACGATGCCGAGGTCTTCGAGCAGGCGCAGCAGTTCATGACCCAGGTCATGCCGCACAACCTCAAGAAGCTGAAGCGCTATGAAGACCCGGTACCGCTGTTCTCGCGCTACCAGATCGAGAGCCAGATCGAGTCGGCCTTCCAGCGCGAGGTCACCCTCCCTTCCGGCGGTGCCATCGTCATCGATCATACGGAAGCGCTGCTGTCGATCGACATCAACTCTGCGCGTGCCACCAAGGGCAGCGACATCGAGGAGACCGCGCTCAACACCAATCTGGAGGCCGCCGACGAGATCGCACGCCAGTTGCGCCTGCGCGACCTCGGCGGCCTGATCGTCATCGATTTCATCGACATGCAACCGACCAAGCACCAGCGCGAGGTGGAGAACCGGCTGCGCGATGCCCTGCGGGTCGACCGGGCACGGGTACAGGTCGGTCGCATCTCGCGCTTCGGGCTGCTGGAGATGTCACGCCAGCGGCTGCGCCCATCGCTGGGCGAATCCAGCCAGATCGTGTGTCCGCGCTGCATGGGCCAGGGTACGGTGCGCGGCGTCGAGTCGCTGGCGCTGTCGATCCTGCGCATCATCGAGGAAGAGGCGATGAAGGAGAAGACCGGGCGCGTGGTGGCGCGCGTTCCGGTGGACGTGGGCACCTACCTGCTCAACGAGAAACGCGAGATCCTGGTCAACCTCGAACACCGTCACGAGCTCAGCGTCACCCTCATCCCCACGCCGGGGCTGGAGACCCCTCACTACGAGATCCGCCGCGTTCGCAGCGACGAACTCAAGGGCGAGGACGGTGCCGTCAGCCACAAGATGATCAGCAAGCCCGAAGAGGCGGTGGAAGTCATCGGCGAGACGCTCGCGAGTGGCAAGACGGTCGAGGTGGAGAAACCGGCCGTGCGCGCGGTCGCCCCGCAGGCACCCGCACCGCAGGTGACGCGCCCCGCCGCAACGGAAAAGGCGCCCGCGCCCGGCCTGCTCAAGCGCTTGTGGAACAACCTGTTCGGGACCCCGATCGAGGAACCCGCCGCGGAAGAGAAGAAGCCGGAACGCGAGAGTCGCAGCACCGGCGAAGGCAAGCCGCGCAGCGGCCGCAGCCGCGGCGGAAACCGTCGTCGCGGGGGCAGCGGTGGCCGCCGCAGCGAGCAACCGCGGGCCCGCGGCAACGGACAGGGCCAGCAGAAACGGCGCCCGGCGAAAAGCCAGCCCGAACGCAAGGAAGACACCGCTGCGGAAGCGCGACCGGCCGAAGCCGCCGCCCCCCAGGAAGCGGCCGCCGGCGGCGGCAACGGCCAGAAGCCCCAGGGACGCAGTCGCCGCGGTCGCCGTGGCGGACGTCGTCGCTCGGGACAGCGCCGCGAGGGTGAGCAGGCCCAGACCCGGGCAGACACAGATCAGAAGGC
>DROT01000164.1 GCA_011321775.1 Gammaproteobacteria bacterium
CCATTCCTCGTCGCAGTAGAGGTCGACCTCGGCGTCCAGCGAGGAGCCGATGCCTCCGGCGACACGAACCTTCTCGGCCTCCTTCCGGACCGCATCGCGCACGGCCAGCACGTCGTCCCAGAAGGCCATGCCATAGCGGTCCGTCGCCTCTTCACCGGCGACGAACATCGCCGGCAACCCGTACCAGGTCTCGAGGAAAACCGATTCCCCGCGCTCACCGGGCAGGTGTCGCCAGATCTCTTCGGCCGTGAAGCTCAGGATGGGCGCCAGCCAGCGCACCAGCGCCTCGGCGATGCGATACATGGCCGTCTGGGTGGAACGCCGCGCGACACTGTCGGCGCGGGTGGTGTACTGGCGGTCCTTGATGACATCCAGGTAGAAGCCACCCATGTCGTTGGCACAGAAGTTGTGTACCTTCTGGTAGATGTGGTGGAAATCGTAGCTGGCGTAGGCGGCCACCACCTCCTTCTGCAGCAGGCGGGCGCGCTCCACCGCCCAGCGGTCGAGCATGATCATCTGCTCCGGTGCCAGCGCATGCCGCCCGGGGTCGAAACCGTTGAGGTTGGCCAGCAGGAAGCGCGCCGTGTTGCGCATGCGCCGGTAGGCGTCGGCGGCGCGCCGCAGGATCTCGTCCGAGACCGTCATCTCGTTGCGATAGTCGGTGGCCGCCACCCACAGGCGCAGGATATCGGCGCCCAGGCTGTTGACCACCTTCTGGGGAGCGATCACGTTGCCCTTCGACTTGGACATCTTCTGCCCGCGGGCATCGACCGTGAAACCGTGGGTGAGCACCTCGCGGTAGGGCGCCGTCCCGTGCATGCCCACCGAAGTCAGCAGCGAGGACTGGAACCAGCCACGGTGCTGATCCGAACCCTCGAGATACAGGTCGGCCGGAAAGCCGAGTTCCGGGCGACGTTCCAGCACGCACAGGTGCGTGGTGCCGGAGTCGAACCAGACGTCGAGGGTATCCCCGATCTTTTCGTAGCGTTCCGCTTCCTCGCCGAGCAGTTCTTCCGCCTCCATACCGAACCAGGCGTCGATCCCGCCCCGCTCGACCCGCAACGCCACCTCCTCGATGAGGCGCGGGGTGTCCGGATGCAGCTCGCCACTGCTGCGATCGACGAACAGGGCGATGGGCGATCCCCAGGTACGCTGGCGCGAGATACACCAGTCCGGGCGCCCCTCCACCATGCCCTCGATCCGTGCCCGCCCCCACTCCGGCATCCAGCGTACCTCGCCGATGGCCTCCAGCGCCGCCTTGCGCAGACCGTTCTGTTCCATGCTGATGAACCACTGCGGCGTGGCACGGAAGATGATCGGCGTCTTGTGGCGCCAGCAGTGGGGGTAGCTGTGGCGCAATGCCTCGATATGGACCAGGGCACCACGGGCCTTGAGCACCTCGATGACCTCGTCGTTGGCATCGAACACATGCATGCCGGCAAACAGTTCCGTGCCCTCGACGAACACCCCGTCGGGCCCCACCGGGTTGTCCACGGCGAGGCCGTACCGTTGGCCGACCACATAGTCCTCCTGGCCGTGGCCCGGCGCCGTGTGTACCGCGCCGGTACCGGCCTCCGTAGTCACGTGCTCACCGAGGATCACCGGCACTTCACGGTCGTAGAAGGGGTGGGCCAGCTTCAGGTGCTCCAGTGCCTCGCCCTTGCAGTAGGCGATCACCTGGTAGTGCTCGCAATCGTAGCGCAGCATGGCATCCTTCAGCAGTGCCTCGGCGATCACCAGCCGCTCCGGACCGCGGCCGAGATCGGCCTGCACCACCGCATAATCGAGTTCCGGGTGGAGCGCCACGGCGCGGTTGGCCGGCAGGGTCCAGGGCGTGGTGGTCCAGATGACCACCGACAGCGGACCCTCGCCCTTGTGCCCTTCGGCATGATGGCAGCGCGCCATCAGCGCCTCCTCGTCGAGCACCGCGAAGCGCACGTCGATGGCCGGCGAGGTCTTGTCCTCGTACTCGACCTCGGCCTCGGCCAGTGCGGAACCGCAATCGGTACACCAGTGGACCGGCTTGTAGCCCTTGCTCAGGTGGCCGCCGGCGATGATGCGCCCGAGCGCCCGGATGATGTCGGCCTCGAAGGCATGGTCCATGGTGAGGTAGGGATGTTTCCAGTCTCCGAGCACGCCCAGACGAATGAAATCCCGGCGCTGCCCGTCGACCTGCCTGCGGGCATAGTCGCGGCACAGGCTGCGGAAGGTCGGCGCGTCCACCTTCTGGCCGACCTTGCCGACCTTCTTCTCCACGTTGAGCTCGATCGGCAGGCCGTGGCAGTCCCACCCGGGGACGTAGGGCGCGTCGAAACCGCTCAGGGTCTTGCTCTTGACGATGATGTCCTTGAGGATCTTGTTGACGGCGTGACCGATATGGATCTCGCCGTTGGCGTAGGGGGGACCATCGTGCAGCACGAAGCGCGGGCGATCGCGGCCCAGCTCCCTCAGTTTCGCGTACAGATCGATCTGATCCCAGTATTTCAGCATCTCCGGTTCCCGCCCGGCCAGGTTGGCCTTCATGGGGAACTTGGTCCTGGGGAGGTTCAATGTCTCTTTGTAATTGCTCACGTATAGGCTCACTCGCTGAAAAACTGTCGTGCCTGTCGGGCATCCCGCTCGATCTGCCGTTTCAGCGCATCGAAGGACTCGAACTTCTTCTCGTCGCGCAGCCGCCGGCAGAACTCGACTTCCAGGTAACGCCCGTAGATGTCCGCCGCGAAATCGAACAGATGCACCTCGAGCACCGCATAACTGCCGTCCACGGTGGGCCGGGTGCCGACGTTGGCCACCCCTTCCACCACCGATCCGCCGAGCCCGTGGACGCGAACGGCGAACACCCCGCGCAGCGGCGACACCACGCGGTGCAGGCGGATATTGGCCGTGTGAAAACCGATACTGCGGCCGCGCTGCTGGCCGCGCGACACGCGGCCGCTGATACTGTAGGGCCGGCCCAGCAGCTGGGCCGCGGTCTCCAGTTCACCTTCCGCCAGGGCCTGGCGCACGCGGGTGCTGCTGACCCGGTCATCACCGTGGACGAAGGTCCGGGTACTGACGACCTCGAAGCCATGGTCCCGCCCCGATCGTCGCAGGAAATCGAAGTCGCCGCGCCTCCCGTGGCCGAAACGGAAGTCGTCACCCACCACCAGGAAGCGCACGTCGTGCCCCTCCACCAGTATGCGGCGCACGAAATCCGCGGCGCTCAGTTCCGCCAGGCGACGATCGAAGGCGAGTACGTGCACCTGGTCGACTTCCAGCGCCTGCAACAGCGGCAACTTGTCACGCAAGCGCTGCAGGCGGGCCGGTGCCGTCGCCGGTGAAAAGTACTCCTGCGCCGTCGGCTCGAAGGTCATGACCGTGGTCGCCAGGCCATGCTCGCCGGCGTGACGATGCAACTCGCGCAATACCGCCTGATGTCCGCGATGCAGTCCGTCGAAATTACCGATGGTCAGCGCACTGCCCCGGTGGTCGTGCCGCAGGTTGTGGAGTCCTCGAATCAGTCGCATCGGGTTTCTGAAAATATTGAATTATAACGAACTTGCCGGCCGTGTCATGCACCGCGAACAGCGGAGGCAGGTGCCCACAGCACCGACAAGCGCACACCGAGGAGGCGCAGGGCAAGCAGGTAGCTGGCGGCACCGGTGACCACCCACAAGGCGATCTGCCCTCCTCTCTGCCATCCTGACAGCGCGCTCCAGACCGAAATCCCGGGAACCCCCCAGAGGATCACGCCCGCCATGACGCCGAGCGCAACGGACATCTGCAGCAGCAGGCGCGGCCAGCCACCAGCCGGCTGGTACACGCCATCGCGCCGCAGACGGCGATACAGCAGCATGGCGTTGACATAGGCGGCCAGCGCCGTGGCCAGCGCCAGCCCGGCGTGCGCGCCGGGCACCTTCAGCAACAGCATGGGGACGACGAACAGCACATTCATCACCATGTTGGAAATCATGGCACGGATCGCGATCCCCACCGGGGTGCGGGTATCCTGGCGGGCATAGAAGGCCGGTGCCAGCACCTTGACCAGCATGAAACCCGGCAGGCCAAAACCGTAGGCGACCAGCGCCAGCCCCGCCATGTCCACGTCATGGGCACCGAAATCGTCATACTGGAACAGGGTGGCGATGGCCGGCCGTGCGAGCAGCACCAGCCCGACCGCCGCCGGCAGCCCGATCAGCAGCACCCAGCGCAGGCCGGCATCCAGGGTGCGGGAGAACTCGGCCATCGATTCACTGGCATGGGCACGCGACAACACGGGCAGAATGACCGTGCCCAGAGCGATACCGAAAATCCCCAGCGGAAACTCCACCAGCCGGTCGGCGTAGTACAACCAGCTGACGCTGCCGGTAACCAGGAACGACGCCAGCAGGGTGTCGAACAGCAGGTTGATCTGGGACACCGAGGAACCGACGATGCCCGGCAGCATCA
>DROT01000165.1 GCA_011321775.1 Gammaproteobacteria bacterium
ATTTTTCCAGGATCACGGATGAGGAACTCCGGCGCGTCATGGACAGACTCAACAACCGACCACGGAAATGCCTTGGTATGAAAACACCCAATCAGGTATTTTTCGGAATCGATCCACCTGTTGCACTAGCGAGTTGAATCCGCACCGGAAAATCCGGCCCATTTCAAGGCGCGCTCGATTCGGTCAGAGGCAGGCTCCACACCCACCGAGCTGAATGGTTGTTACCGGCTGGTCATCGTCCTGGCGATGTCCGTATAACTCTCGTAGCGCCGCGCATCGATCTGGCCGGCGCGTACCGCCTCGCGCACGGCACAGCCCGGTTCCCCCAGGTGACGGCAGTTGTGGAAGCGACACTGGCCGAGGAAGGGGCGGAATTCCGGAAAGCCGCGTGCCAGTTCCTCCACCGGCACCGGCAGCAGGGTGAAGTCGCGTACCCCCGGAGAATCGATCAGGTCGCCACCGTCGGGGAGGTGGTAGAGGGTGGCCACGGTGGTGGTATGACGCCCCAGGCCGGTGACCTGCGACAGCTCGCCGGTACGAATGTCGAGGTCGGGCAGCAGTGCCTGCACCAGGGACGATTTGCCGACACCGGACTGACCGACCAGGATGCTGGTGTGGGCGCGCAACTGCCGGTGCAGTGCGCCCAGGCCGTCGTTGCGATGGGTGCTGGTGAACAGCAGCGGGTAGCCGATGGCGCGGTAGCGCTGCAGCTGCTGCTCCATGGCGGCGCGGCCGTCTTCGTCCAGCAGGTCCGACTTGTTGACCACCAGGACGGGGCTGGCGCCGATGAGTTCGGTAGCCACCAGATAACGGTCGAGCATGCCGGCTTCGAAGGCGGGGCGGCAGGCGACGACCACCACGACCTGGTCCATGTTGGCGGCCACCGTACGTTCGCGGCCGTTGGCGTCCGGGCGTACCAGGCTGGTGTGTCGTTCCAGCACGGCGGTGATGATCCCTTCACGCGGATTGCCGGCTTCCCACAGTACGCGGTCGCCGCACACACAGCGCGGCAGGCGGCGACGCTGGTGGCAGCGCAGGATACGACCGTCCTCTCCTTCCACCAGACTCACCTGGCCATAGTTGGCCAGCACCAGGCCGGGCTGCCCGCTGGCGGCCGGCTGACTCTGGACGTGGCGGCTTCTGCGCGCGCGGCGGGCTGCCACGGAAGCTCAGCGGTGATCGGCAACCAGCGCGTCTACCCTGGCTGCACAGATGAAATCGTTTTCCGACAGGCCGCCGACGGAGTGGGTCTGGTAGCGTACCCGGCAGTGGTTGTAGCCGACCTCCAGGTCGGGGTGGTGATCCTCACGGTGGGCGATCCAGGCGACGGCATTGACGAAGGCCATGGTCTGGTAATAGTTCTCGAAACGGAAGTCGCGCCGCAGGATCGAATCCTGCTCGTCCACCTCCCAGGCACGGTCGATGCGGCCGCGCAGTTGCTCGATCGCCTCCTGCTCCAGTTTCATCACCGCCTGCCGGCAATGCTCTTGTCCGGGATCGGCAGGGTCCATGGTCTTACTTGAAATGGTAGTAGCTCTGGTCGAGGTACTGCACCACATCGGCGATGTCCTGGTCCGACCAGTTGGCGCCCACGTTCAGGTGGCAGCGTTTGACCTGCTTGGTCAGGGCGTCGCGGCCGGCGATAAAGCGGTCCTTGCGGGTGTATACCTCGTCGCCGTGACATTTCATGCAGTTCGCGTCGTGCAGTTGCTTGCCGTGCTGGACGTCGGCCATGAGCGGGGCGGCCGGCAGCAGCAGGGCGGCAAGCAGAACAATCCTGTGGTTCATGTGGTTTCTCCCGTCGCTGGTTGTGGTTCCCGAATTCTAGTCGACAAATGCGCCACCCGCACCGGCGCCGGCGGATGCGAGTCGTTGAAGGCGGAATACAGCGGGTCGGGCGTCAGGGTGCTGGCGTTCTCCCGGTACATCTTCACCAGCGCGTGGATCAGGTCGCGTGCGTCCGTCTGGCTGGCGGCATAGTCGTCGGCCTCGAACTCGTGGCGGCGCGAGAACCAGGAGGCCAGTGGTTGCAGGAAAGTGGTGAACACCGGTGACACCATCAGAAACAGCAGCAGGGCCAGCGCGTTGGATGGCTGCTGTACGCCCAGTCCCTGGTAGAACCAGTCCTGCCCGGCCAGCCAGCCGAGCAATGCCAGCCCGGCCAGGCTCAACAGCATCATGGTGGCGATGCGCTTGCGGATGTGATGGTGTTTGAAATGGCCGAGCTCGTGCGCCAGCACCGCCTCGATCTCCGCCGGCTCGAGCGTCTCCAGCAGGGTGTCGAAGAACACGATGCGCTTGTTCTGCCCGAGGCCGGTGAAGTAGGCGTTGCCGTGGCCGGAGCGGCGCGAACCGTCCATGACGTAGATGCCCTTGCTGCGAAAGCCGCAGCGCTCCAGCAGGGCAGCGATACGCCGTTGCAGCTCCTGGTCGTCGAGCGGCGTGAACTTGTTGAACAGGGGCGCGATCAGGGTGGGGTAGGCCCACAGCATGAGCAGGCTGAAACCGGCCCACAGCAGCCACAGGTAGAACCACCACAAGCGCCCGGAGGCCTGCATCAGCCACAGCGCGGCCCAGGCCAGCGGAATCCCCAGCAACAGCATCAGCAGTGTCTGTTTTGCCAGATCACCGACGAAGGTGGCGACCGTGGTCTTGTTGAAGCCGAACCGTTCCTCGATGACGAAGGTGTGATAGAGCGTGAATGGCAGCTCGAGCAGCGCCATGATGAGGAAGGCGCTGAGCAACAGGGCAACGCCGGTGGGGATCTCGGTCCAGCCGAAACCGCGCCAGAAGCCGTCCAGCCACTGCAGGCCACCGCCGAAGGTCCACAGTAGCAGCAACAGGCTCTCGTACAGCAGTTCCAGGCGTCCGAGGCGCAGATTGGCCAGGGTGTAGTCGGCCGCCTTGCGGTGGGCCTCCGGCGAGATACTGCCGGCGAATGCCTCGGGCACCCGCTCGCGGTTGGCGGCCACGCTGCGCATCTGCCGTTGCGACAGCCACAGCCTGAGCGACAGCGAGGCGGCGAGTGCCGCGACAAAGATCCAGGAAAAGGTATTCATGACGGGCCAGGAGCTTGTGTTCGGGTTGCGGAAGGTTAGCCTTTGCTACAATGCGGCACAAGTCAGCGACCGCGCCGGCCCGAAACGCGGGCGGGCGCGGTGAACCAAGGAGCCCGTGCATGTCAGACAAGAAGACCAACCTCATCTGGATCGACCTGGAAATGACCGGGCTGGATACCGACAACGACTGCATCATCGAGATCGCCACCATCGTTACCGATTCGCGGCTGAATGTCGTCGCCGAAGGCCCCATGCTGGCCATCCACCAGCCGGACGAGGTGCTCGATGCCATGGACGAATGGAATACCCGCCAGCACGGACAGTCGGGTCTCACGCAGCGGGTGCGTGAGAGCCGGCTGAGCGTGCGCGATGCCGAGTGTCGCACGCTGGAGTTCCTGTCGCAGCACGTCGAGCCCGGGGCCTCGCCCATGTGTGGCAACTCCATCTGCCAGGACCGGCGTTTCATGGCGCGGCTGATGCCGGAACTGGAGGCCTTCTTCCACTATCGCAACCTCGACGTCAGCACCCTCAAGGAACTGGCGCGCCGCTGGGCACCGAAGGTGGCCGCCGGTTTCCGCAAGGAGTCCAGTCACCTGGCCATGGACGACATCCGCGATTCCATCAGCGAGCTGCAGTACTACCGCGAGCACCTGTTCATCGACCTGGATGAGTGATGCTGCCGCATCGGGCGTGCGTTGCATGACCGGCGGTCGCCGCCCGGCATGAGAACGGACAATCCCTTGCGGGGCGCGCTGCTGATCAGCGGCGCCGGTCTGATGTTTGCTTCCATGGGCGCCCTGATCCGCTTCGCCTCGCAGCAGCTCGACAACGAACTGGTGGTGTTCCTGCGCAACCTGTTCGGGCTGCTGTTCCTGCTGCCGCTGATCCTGCGCCAGGGCTGGGGCGCGACGCTGCGAACCCGACGTCTGCCGCTGCACCTGGTGCGCAGCCTGTTCGGGCTGGCGTCGATGTACTGTTTCTTTTTCGCCATCGCGCACCTGCCGCTGGCCGACGCCGTGTTGCTGAACTTCACCGCACCGCTGTTCATCCCCTTCATCGCCATCCTGTGGCTGAAGGAGCGCGTGAGTGTACAGCTGGCGCTGGCGATCCTCATCGGTTTCGTCGGCGTGATCTTCATCCTCAAGCCGGGCAGCGGCCTGTATTCCCGTGTCGCGCTGGTGGGACTGGCTTCGGGGGCCTTCGCCGCGCTCACCATGGTGGCGCTGCGGCGTCTGTCGAGCAGCGAGCCGGCCTTCCGCGTGGTGGTCTACTATGCGCTGACCTGTACGGCCGTCTCCCTGGCGCCGGCCGTCCTGGCCTGGCGCACGCCGCCGCTGGCGGCGGTGGCGCAGATGGCGGGTGCCGGCCTGTTCGCCACCGCCGGCCAGTACCTGCTGTCCAGGGGCTACGGCTATGCGCCGGCCTCGCAGGTGGGGCCGTTCGTGTACGTGGCGGTGGTGTTCGCCGCCGCCTACGGCTGGCTGTTCTGGACAGAGGTGCCGGACTGGATGTCGCTGAGCGGCACCGTGCTGATCGTGCTCGCCGGCGTGCTGGCGGTGCGGCGCGAGACGGTGCCGGCCGGCAACGAGCCGTAGGTCGGTGTTTGTGGAGCCTTATTCCACCGGTGTGTCGGAACGGTTGCCCCATTCGGACCAGGAACCGGGATAGCCCTTCACCCGCGGGTAGCCGAGCGATTCCAGCATGATGCAGGCGTGCGAGGAACGGTGGTGTGACTGGCAGTAGCAGACGATCTCGCGTTCTTCATCGAGGCCGCGTTGCTGCAGCATGTCGCGCAGCTCGTCCTGCGGTTTGAAGCGCAGGTTGCGACTGCGGTCCATGGTATCCAGCCAGTTGAGGTTGGCGGCCCCCGGTATGTGCCCGCCACGGCTGGAGAAGCGCTTGGCGCCGCTGAATTCCTCCGGGGTGCGGCTGTCGAGGAGGCCGAGATCGGCTTCGCCGAGCCGCGACAGGATGTAGTCCGTGGTGGCGACCGGCTCCTCCCGCCAGCGGACGTCATAGACGCTATCGCCGGTCGCGCTCACCGCTTCCCGGCTGCAGGGAAACCCTTCGTTGACCCAGGCGACCAGGCCACCGTTGAGCAGCGAGTAGTTCCGGTGTCCGGCCACCTCCAGCGTCCACAGCAGGCGGCTGGCCCAGCCGCCGCCCTCGTCGTCGTAGCAGACGACGTGGCTGTCGGGGCCGACCCCCAGGGATTCCAGCAGCCGCGCGAAATCGTCGGCTTCGGGCAGCAGGCCGAACACGGGTTTCTGTGCCCGCACGAAGCGATGGCCTTCCACCAGCAGCGCCCCGGGGACGTGGAACTCCTGGTAGCGTTGCGGCTTGCTGATGTGCAGGATCACCAGGTTTTCGCGGCCGAGTTCGGCCTCGAGCTGTTCCGGCTCGAGGATCAGTGGCAAGGGGGTTTCCGGCACGGTTCCTTTCCTGTCATTTCACGGAGAGGGGGATTCTAGTCTCATTGCTGCAGCGATGCGACGGATAATCCGCGCCGGCAGCGTGGTAGGGAACGAGGTCGGTTCCCCCGAGACCGGGTCGGGTGGCCGGCTCGCTACGGCGGCGGAGGAAGACCGAGTGCCGGTTCGCGGTCCGCTGTCAGCAGTTCCACCCAGTGCACCACGGGAACCCCGGCATGGGGTTGCAGGTGCAACAGGCAGCCGATGTTGGCGGTGGCGATGAGTTGCGGCTGCCCCCGTTGCAGCTGTTCCAGCTTGTCGCGGCGCAGGCGTTCCGCAAAGCGCGGCTGCAGGATGGAATAGGTGCCGGCCGAGCCACAGCACAGCTGTGCGTCCCGGACCGGGACCAGCTCGAAGCCGAGCCGCCGCAGTATTCCCTCGACCACGCCATCGAGTTTCTGCGCATGCTGCAGCGAACAGGGCGAGTGGAAGGCGATGCGCCGTGGTGCGCTGGTGTCGAGCGGCGACAGGTCCTCGGCGGCGAGGACCTCGGCGAGATCACGCGTCAGGGAGGCCACGCGCGCGGCGCGTTCGGCATAGCGGGGGTCGTCCTGCAGCAGGACGCCATAGTCCTTGACCATGGGCGCGCAGCCACTGGCGGTGACCACGATGGCTTCCGCGCCCTGCTGCAGCAGCGGCCACCAGGCGTCGATGTTGGCGCGCGCCTTCCGTCGTGCCTGCGCGCCGTCGCCGAGATGATGGTGCAGGGCACCGCAGCAGCCGGCCTCCGCAACGATACGCAACTCGATGCCGAGGCGGTCGAACAGCCCGATCGTCCGGGCGTTGATCTGCGGCGTGGTGGCCGGTTGCACGCAGCCGTCCAGCAGCAACATGCGCCGTTCATGAGTCCGGGGTGTCGTGACCGTCGTGTGAGCAGCGCGCGGAAGCTGACGTCGAAGGCGCGCCGGCAGCAGCGGCCGCACCAGGCCCGCCAGTGACAGCAGCCCGCGGACGCGTTGCCGGTCGCTCAGTCCCCAGGCCAGCAGCCGCCGCTGCCAGCGTTGCAGCAGCGGGCGTCTTCCCTCCCGTTCCACCAGCTCGCGGCCGATGTCCAGCAGTCGGTGGTAGTCGACCCCCGAAGGGCAGGTAGTCTCGCAGGCGCGGCAGCTGAGACAACGGTCCAGGTGGCGTCGTATCGCGGCACCGGGCGGCTCGCCCTCCAGCACCTGCTTGATCTGGTAGATGCGACCGCGCGGTCCGTCCAGTTCATCGGCCGTCAGCCGGTAGGTGGGGCAGGTGGCATTGCAGAAACCGCAGTGCACGCAGCTGCGCAGCACCTCTTCGGCCTCGGCCGTCGCCGGCAGTCCGCGGTAGCGGCTGGCAATCTGCGTCTGCATCCTCAGAAGTCCTCGTACAGTCGACCGGGGTTGAGGATGCCGGCCGGATCGAGGGCCTGCTTGAGGCGCCGGTGCAGCGCCATCAGCGCCGGCGGCAGCGGCTGGAATACCGTGCCGCGGCGGTCGCCGCCACGAAACAGGCTGGCGTGTCCGCCGGCCTCGCAGGTGAGGGTGCGGATGCGTGCCGGATCTTCCTCGCTGTAGAGCCAGCGCTGGCCGCCGGCCCAGTCGATCAGCCACTCCCCCGTCAGCGCCAGCGGGGCGGTCGCCGGCGGCACCGACAGGCGCCACAGCGGCGCCTGCCGCTGGAAGAAGGGATGCCGGTGGTCACGCAGGGCCGGCCACCAGTCGTCGTCCTCGAGCAGCTGGGCCGTGCCCAGTTGCCGCTGCGCCTCCTGCACCCCGGCCTCGCTGCCGGACAGCCGCAGGTAGAGTTGGTCCTCGTGCCAGCAGGCGGCCGAAAGCGGCAACGGTTGCGAGTTCCAGCGCTCCAGGCGCTCGAGCGCCCGGGGCTGGGAACAGGGCTGCACCAGGGTGCATTCGATTTCCGGTCGCGGCAGCACCTTGAGTGATACCTCGGTCAGGACACCCAGGGTTCCCAGCGCGCCGCACATCAGCCGCGACAGGTCGTAGCCGGCGACGTTCTTCATCACCTGGCCACCGAAGCCGAGTCGTTCGCCGCGACCGTTGATGAGGCCGGCACCCAGCACGAAGTCGCGCGCAGCGCCGCTGAAGGGGCGGCGCGGACCGGACAGCCCGGTGGCGACGGCGCCGCCGAGGGTGCCGCTTCCGCCGAAGCGCGGCGGTTCGAAGGCCAGCATCTGCCGTTCGGCGGCCAGCATGGCCTCGATTTCGGCCAGCGGTGTGCCGGCGCGTGCGCGCACCACCAGTTCCGAGGGCTCGTAGCTCAGCACACCGCGGTGTGGCGACAGGTCCAGCACCTGCCCCCGGGGTTCGCGGCCGTAGAAGGCCTTGCTGCCGGTGCCCCGCAGACAGAGCGCAAGCCGGTTCCTGCAGGCCTGCTCGACCTGTGCGCACAGCTCGCCGCCGATATCCTCGCCGCCCACGTTCAGAAACGTTCCAGTTCGGGAAAGCGCAGTTCGCCGTGGTGCACGTGCATGCGCCCGAATTCGGCACAGCGCGCCAGCGTGGGTACGGCCTTGCCTGGGTTGAGCAGGCCGTCGGGGTCGAAGGCCTTCTTGATGGCGTGGAACTGGCGCAATTCCGCCTCGGCGAACTGCGAACACATCTGGTCGATCTTCTCCACGCCGACGCCGTGTTCGCCGGTGATGGTGCCTCCGACGGCGATACAGAGTTCCAGTATGCGTGCACCCAGTGCCTCGGCGCGTTCGAGTTCGCCCGCCTGGTTGGCGTCGTAGAGGATCAGGGGGTGGAGGTTGCCGTCACCGGCGTGGAAGACGTTGGCGACCCGCAGGCCGTATTCGTGTGACCAGCGGTCGATGGTGGCCAGCACGCGGCCGAGATGGTGTCGCGGGATGGTGCCGTCCATGCAATAGTAGTCGGGGGCGAGACGCCCGACGGCCGGGAAGGCGGCCTTGCGCCCTGCCCACAGGCGCTGTCGTTCGTCCTCCTCGCGGGCCAGCCGTATTTCGCTCGCGCCGGCGTCGGCGAGCAGGCGGCGTACGCGGTCCACCTGTGCCTCGACCTCGGCGCGGCTGCCGTCCACCTCGCACAGCAGCAGGGCGGCGGCGTCGAGGGGATAGCCGGCGTGTACGAAGTCC
Source organism: Gammaproteobacteria bacterium (assembly GCA_011321775.1). GTDB lineage: Bacteria > Pseudomonadota > Gammaproteobacteria > DSM-19610 > DSM-19610 > Thiogranum. Next base: position 8,610 of record DROT01000165.1, read on the forward strand.
TCGGCTGCCTGCAGCGCCAGGTGGTCCATCATCTCCAGGCCGGCCGGCAGGATGCCGGCGGAGATCACGGCGGCCACCGCGTCGCCGGCGCTCTCGACCGAGTCGAAGGCGGCCAGCACCAGGCCGGCGTGTTGCGGACGCGGCAGCAGTCGCACCGTGACCTCGACGATCACGCCGAGGAGTCCCTCGGAACCGGTCAGCAGCGCCAGCAGGTCGTAGCCCGGCGCGTCCGGGGCGGGCGCGCCGATCTCGAGCAGTTCTCCGTCGATGGTGACCAGCTTCAGGGCGGCGATGTTGTGGACCGTGAGACCGTACTTGAGGCAGTGGACACCGCCGGCGTTCTCCGCCACGTTGCCGCCGATGGAACAGGCGATCTGCGAGGAGGGATCGGGCGCATAGTAGAGACCGTGGCCGGCGACCGCCTCGGAGACCGCCAGGTTGCGCACGCCGGGCTGCACCCGCGCCAGGCGGTTGCGGTAGTCGATGTCGAGGATGCGGTCGAGGCGCGCCAGGCTCAGCAGCACGCCGTTGTCCAGCGGCAGGGCGCCGCCCGACAGGCCGGTGCCGGCGCCCCGGGCCACCACGGCCACGCCGGCGCTGGAGCAGTGACGCAGGATCAGCTGCACCTGTTCGCCGGTGCGCGGCAGCAGCACCAGCCAGGGGAGTTCGCGGTAGGCCGACAGGCCGTCGCATTCATAGGGCCGGCGTTCCTCTTCGCTGGCCAGGATGCAGTCTTCCGGCAGCGCGGCAAGGCCGGCGAGGAATGCGTCGCGGTCGCGGGCCTGGGGGCCTGGGCGCATGGTCGCGCGTACGCTCCTCAGGTGATGACCGAGGGCGCTTCGCGGCCGGTGTAGTGGCGAATGCGCGCCACCTCGTCGGCGATACGGATGAGGTCCGCCAGCGCGTCCTGGGCGTCCAGCCCCTGTTTCTGCGGATCGGCCTCGTAGCGTTCCAGGTAGACGCGCAGGGTGGCACCCGAGGTGCCGGTGCCGGACAGCCGGAAGACGATGCGCGAGCCGTCGGTGAAGCCGATGCGCAGGCCCTGGTGCTCGCTCAGCGATCCGTCCACCGGGTCGCGGTAGGCGAAGTCGTCACTGAAGGCGACCTCGTGGTCGCCGAAGCGCCTGCCCGCGAGATCACCGCCGTGCCGGCGCAGCGAGTCCATCAGCTGGCCGGCACCGTCGGCGTCGACCCCCTCGTAGTCGTGGCGTGAATAGTAGTTGCGACCGTAGCTGCGCCAGTGGGCATTGATGATGGTCTGCACCGATTCCTTGCGCACCGCCAGCAGGTTGAGCCAGAACAGCACCGCCCACAGCCCGTCCTTCTCGCGCACGTGGTCGGAGCCGGTGCCGAAACTCTCCTCGCCGCACAGCGTCACCTTGCCGGCGTCCAGCAGGTTACCGAAGAACTTCCAGCCGGTCGGTGTCTCGTACAGTTCGATGCCGAGGCGGTCGGCCACCCGGTCGGCCGCCTGCGAGGTGGGCATGGAGCGTGCGATGCCGGCCAGGCCGCGACGGTAGCCCGGGGTCAGGTGGGCGTTGGCGGCCAGCACCGCCAGGCTGTCGCTGGGGGTGATGAAACAGCGGCGCCCGAGGATCATGTTGCGGTCGCCGTCGCCGTCGGAGGCGGCGCCGAAGTCGGGGGCGTTGGCCGAGTACATGATGTCCACAAGCTCCCTGGCATAGACCAGGTTGGGGTCGGGGTGGCCGCCGCCGAAATCCTCCTTCGGGCGGGCGTGCATGAGCGAACTCGGCGATACCCCGAGACGGTTCTCGAGGATCTCCACGGCGTAGGGTCCGGTGACGGCGTGCATGGCGTCGAAGCGCATCTCGAAGGCGCCGGCGTCGATCAGGGTGCGGATGAGGTCGAAGTCGAACAGCTGCTCCATCAGTTCGGCGTAGTCGGCGACCGGGTCGATGACCTCGACCCGCATGTCGCCGAGTGCGCGTTCACCGGGACTGTCGAGGTCGATGTCGCCACAATCGAGCGTGCGGTAGCGGTCGATGACCTGGCTGCGGGCATAGATGGCCTCGGTGATCTTCTCCGGGGCCGGACCACCGTTGCCGATGTTGTACTTGATGCCGAAGTCGCCCTCAGGCCCGGCGGGATTGTGGCTGGCGGATAGGATGATGCCGCCGAAGGCCGCGTGCTTGCGGATGACGCAGGAGACTGCCGGCGTCGACAGCAGGCCGCCGCGCCCGACCAGCACGCGGCCGAAGCCGTTGGCGGCCGCCATGCGCAGGATGATCTGGATCGCCTCGCGGTTGTAGTAGCGGCCGTCGCCCCCGACCACCAGCAGCTTGCCCTGGTAGCCCTCGAGGCTGTCGAAGATCGACTGGACGAAGTTTTCCAGGTAGTTCTCCTGCTGGAACACCGGTACTTTCTTGCGCAGGCCCGAGGTTCCCGGCCGCTGGTCGGGGTAGGGACGGGTTTCTCTTACGACGACGTTCACCATGCTGTTTGTCCTGTTTGTTTTCCGTGGTGTGTTTGGGGACCTGCGTCAAGGCGCAGCAGCGGCAGCCGATAGCCTGTCAGCTGTCGCGATGAAGCGGCATTCTACTATGTTACTATGGGCTAATGCGGTATTCGGGAAAACAAATCGTTCATCCGGGGGTACGGGCACGGGATCTGCCGGCGTTGATGGAACTGTACGAGCTGAACTATATCCAGCTGCGACGCCTGTTGCCGGACCTGGACGCGCTTCCCGATCACTGTCGTTCCCGGGTGCCGGGTGCCCTCGACCTGTACCTTTCGGTGCGCGAACGCTGTCGCTATACCACCATCCTGCAGCTCAGTTATCGCTTCGTGGAGGGCGAAGGCTTCACTGAAGCCCCTGATGTCGTCGTGTGTATGTACCACGATGCCCAGGTCGCGGAAGTCATTTCCCGCGGCGGGCGCCGGCGTGGCCGCCAGGGTGACTACGATCGCTATCGGCACCGCTACTCCATCGAGCACAAGTGGCAGGTAAACCGCTTCCTGCACAAGTGGCTGGGTTATTGCCTGCACCAGGGGCATGGTTTTTCCCCGGCGCGTTCCCGGCTCGCGGACGCGATACGGGCCATCGAGGACGACCGGGCGCTGAGCGTGGAATCCTGAGCCGTCCGCCCGCGGCGGGCGCTCAATACTTGACTGAATCAGTCGGTTTCTTTATCGTGCGCACATACCGACTTCCAGGCGCCGATGCCGGGGAATTTCCCGATGCGACTCTCCACCAAGGGGCGTTACGCCGTCACCGCGATGATGGATCTCGCCATCCACGAGTCCGGGGGGCCAGTGACCCTGGCCGATATCTCCCGCTGCCAGCATATTTCGCTGTCCTACCTCGAGCAGCTGTTCTCCAAACTGCGGCGCGGTAACCTGGTGCGCGGCGTACGCGGTCCCGGTGGCGGTTACCGGCTGGCGCGGCCGGCATCCGAGATCACGGTCGCAGCCATCATCGCTGCGGTCGACGAGAGCGTGGATGCGACCTGCCGCGGCGACAGCAACTGTGGCGGGCAGGATGCCTGTCTGACGCATGAACTCTGGTGTGGCCTGTCGCGCCGCATCTATAATTTCCTCGACGGGATTTCCCTGGAGGCCTTCCTCGGTCGCGCCTCGGTGCAGGAGCTGATCCGGCGGCAGAACGACGACGTCGACCGGCGTTTTCCCACCCACGTCGATCTCGGTTGATGCCCGACAGCCTGCCGATCGCTTCATTTGTGAAGCCGTTCATGCTGCCACGGTGAGCGTATCACAGAATCCTTTTCCCCAAGGTCCCATACTGCAAGCGTCAAATCGCGTTGTATCCAGTGGATCAGGAGTAGGGACCATGATCAAGTACATTCTGATGTTGTTAGCCGCAGGGACGGTCATGGGTGGCGAGCGTCTCGACGCACTGCTGTCCGCCGGCCCCGCAATGGACTATGTGATGGCCTTTGGCGTGGCAATGATGCTCAAGCCCTGGTTGCAGGGACACTTCGAGTAACAGGGACAGTAGCACTACCGGCCGGTGGCCGGATCGCGGGCTTCCGACCAGCCCTGTGATCCGGCTGCCGGCCGGTTTTCTTATCGTCTTCCCTTCCTGTTAACCCGACATGTCAGTTGCCGGGTTATGGAGACTTACCTTGATGACTGACATCGCGCAGGAGCGGCCCTGGCTGCGAACCCGCTTGAATCTGGCCGGGTTCGCGGCCAGGGCCGCTCCTGCAAGTGTCTGCTGATCATGTAATTCTAGATAATGTTTCCCCCTTTGCTGTGTGCCGGCATACAACGACGGGCCAGTATCTCGCGAATCTCCCCGTCCGTGAGCACGATCGGGTTGGTCTTCATGCTGCTGCCGCGCGCGTGGGCGACGATGTGGTCGAAGTCGGTGGCGCCGACGCCGAAGGCGTCGAGGGTCGGCAACTGCAGTTGCGCGGTCCAGTCGTCCAGCAGATCGGGCAGCGCCTCCCAGGCCTGTTCGCGGTGCTCGAAGTGCCGCCGGCACAACAGGCTGGCCACCCGCGCATACTTGTCCAGCGCGGGGTTGTCCGGCTCGCGTGTGCGCATGGCATCGATGTTGACGCGGGTGGCCGTGCCCACCAGGGTACCGCAGACGACTCCGTGGGGGATGGGGAAGAAGGCACCGAGCGGGGACGCCAGGCCGTGGACCGAACCCAGCCCGGTCTGTGCCAGGGTGATGCCCGAGAGCAGAGCGGCGTAGGCCATGGAGGCGCGCGCGGCGACCAGGTCTCCGCGCTGTTGATACCACGGCAGCAGACTGTCGCGCGCGGCCTCCAGGCCACTCAGCGCCAGCGCATCGGTCATGGCGTTGGCACGGCTGGAGACGTAGGACTCCAGCAGCTGGGTGAGCGCGTCCATGCCGTCGGCGGCGATGAGCGCCGGCGGGCAGCCGGCCAGCAGTTCGGGATCCACCAGCGCATAGGCCGGCACCAGCCGCTCGTCGCGAAAGGACTTCTTGAAGCCGTCGCGGCCGGCGACGCTGAGTACGGCATTCCTGGTGGCCTCGCTGCCGGTGCCGGCGGTGGTCGGGACCGCGATGAACGGTACCGCCGGTCCACGGTAGGGCTTTTCCGGCCCGACACCTTCGAGATAGTCCATGACCGAATCGCCGATCCGCAGCAGGCCGCTGACGGCCTTGGCGGCATCGAGCACGCTGCCGCCCCCGATGCCGACCACCAGGTCGATCGCCTGATGCCGCCATTCGCCGACGATGTCGTCGACCCGCTGCGGCGAGGGTTCGCCGCTGATCCGCACCAGCTGCCACTCCAGGCCGGCCTGCTCCAGCCCCTGTTGCAGCGTCGTCCAGGCGGCCGATTCGGTAAAGGAACGGGCCCCGGTCACCAGCAGCAGGCGACGACCGAATCCCGCCGCCAGTGCCGGCAGCCGGGAGATGCGCCCGGCGCCAAACTCGATGCGCGGCAGGCGCGCCATGGAGAAGGGAGCAATCATGGCTCGTCGCTGCCTTGCGGCTCGATGTGAACCCGCGCCTGGATGAAGTGCATGCCGAAGTCTCCTTGTGCCGCCCGTGGATTCAACCTGCGGCGTCCGTGGCCGAAAGCCTACTGACAGGGGAAACGCTTGCCAAGGGCGGATATGCAGGACAGGGTGACCAGGGAAAGGATGGAGACCGGCGTTGCGACCGCCGATGGCGCCGATCCCGCCAGCCTGTCGGGCTGGGTGAGGAAGCTGGGGGACTCGGGCATGCCGGTGTTCGCGCACACGGCGCAGGACATTGCGCGGGTATCGGAAAGCCGCGAGAGCAGTGCCTCGGAACTCGCCCGTGTCGTGCTGCAGGACGCTGCCATGACGGCGAAGCTGCTGCGTGTCGCCAACAGCCCGATCTTCAACCCCGTTGGCCGCACCATCAGCACCGTCAGTCGCGCCGTGGTGGTGCTGGGTTTCGAGGAGGTCCGCAGTATCTGTCTCTCCATCGCGGTGGTCGAGTCCATGCTGCGCGGCAAGCAGAAGCAGCGCGTGGTCGAGGAGATGGCGCGTTCCTTCCATGCCGCCGTACAGGCGCGTTCCTTTGCCAGAAAGCGCAAGGACGGTTCCCCTGAAGAGGTATTCATCGCGACGCTGCTGTACCGTCTCGGTGACCTGGCCTTCTGGGCCTTCGCCGGCGAGTCGGCCGGGCGCATGGATGCCGTCCTGCAACAGCGCCCCGGCGAGTCACCGGAGAAGGTGCAGCGGGAGGTGCTGGGTTTCCCGCTGCGCGAGCTGACTCTCGGCCTGAGCCGCGAGTGGAAACTCGGAGGGCTGCTGGAACAGTCGCTGGACGGCTCCAGCGGCCGCAACCCGCGTGTCAGCAACGTCGTGCTCGGCCACGAACTGGCCGAGGCGGCCGAGAAGGGCGGCTGGGAGGCGCCGGAGGTCACTCGGCTGCTGGAACGTATCGCCGAGAACCTGTACCTGCCGGTCGAGGAAGTGGTGGAACTGGTGCGGGCCAATGCCGAGGAAGCGGTGCGCACCGCTTCCTTCTATGGTGCCGGTGCCGCGGGATGCCTGATTCCGCAGGCCGGCGACGATGCCACCGACGCCGCACACCCGGGCGAGGAAACCGAGGTGAACGAGTTCCCGCAACCGGACCCGCTGCTGCAACTGGGCATCCTGCGGGAACTGTCGTTGCTGATGGAAAGTTCCCCGGACGCGAACAGCGTGCTGGAGATGGTGCTGGAAGGCATGTACCGGGGCATCGGCATGGATCGAACCCTGTTTGCGCTGCGCACGCCGGACCACCGTCTGCTGGTGGGGCGCTATGCGCTGGGGCGGGGCAATGAAGAGCTCAGGCGGCAGTTTTCCTTCGAGACCCTGGAGGAGACCCCCAACCTGTTGCAGCACGCGATCGCGTCGAAACAGGCGTTGTGGGTCGGGCGCGAAACGGAGGAGGAATTGTCCCGGCTGTTGACGCCGCAGCTGCTCGAACTGAGCCGCGGTGCCGACTTCTTCATCATGCCGATCGAGATCCACGGCCGGGTCATCGGGATTTTCTACGCCGATCGCCAGCCGAGTGGGCGCCCGCTGGACGAGGACAGTTTCACCAGTTTCCGGCATTTCGTGCAACAGGCCAATCTGGCGCTGAGTTTCATCAACAGCGACTGAAGGATCGCCTTTGCGGGGGTCAGTCGGCCGTGATCGGGATCCCCAGCCAGCGGATCCACTGTTCGAACACCTCGGGGTCCAGCGCCGCCGCCGCCGAGCGCGGTTCCAGGCTGGGCTGGTACACCGGTTCACCTTCCAGGGTGACGGCCTGGCCGCCGGCCTCCTCGAGGATGAGGCAGCCGGCCGCATAGTCCCAGAGCTTCTGTTTTCCGTGCAGGTACACGTGGCAACGCCCGGCGGCGAGCCAGCACCAGTCGAGCGCCACCGCCCCGAAGCTGCGTTGTGACTTGTAGGGCGGATTCGAGGCCAGCCGTTCGGCGAGCTCGGGTGGCAGTCGTTTGAGGTCGATGAGGGCCATTCCCTGCGACAGCGGCAAGGCCAGGTGTCTTTGCGTCAGGCGCTCGTCGTTGAGCCAGGCACCGCTGCCACGACCGGCGGCGAAGCATTCCCGGCGACTGGGATCGTAGACGACGCCCATTTCGACACGCCCGTCGAGCAGCAGGGCGACCGACACCGCGTAGTAGGGAATGCCGGCGGCGAAGTTGCTGGTGCCGTCCACCGGATCGACGCACCAGACGCCGGTATCGGTGTGCTGCAGGGCCCGCACCTGTTGCTCCCGTTCCATCTCTTCGCCAAGCAGCTCGTAGGCGGGCCACTGTCGTTTCAGGGCCTCTGCCAGGGCGGACTGCATGACGCCGTCGGCCTCGGTGACCAGGCTGCCGTCGGCCTTGCGCGAACCGCTGTGGCAGCAGAAGCGCGGGGGCAGTTCGCGGTCTGCGGTCTCGCGTACGATCCTTGCCAGTGTATCGAGATCGGTCGGTAGCATTGAATGGAAGAGGGTAGTTGGTATGATCGCCTGTCGGCTGACTGCACTCCTCTATTGTGACACAAAGGGCGTCCATGAACATGAAGA
>DROT01000166.1 GCA_011321775.1 Gammaproteobacteria bacterium
CCGCCCGTACCGCCCGTACCGCCCGTACCGCCCGTACCGCCCGTACCGCCCGTACCGCCCGTACTTCCACCACCGGTATCGCTGCCGTCAGTATCTCCGTCGTCACTGCCATCACCACCGGAATCGGTTCCACCGCTATTTCCGCTGCCGCTATCGGCGCCACCGGTACCGTTTCCGCTATCATGGTTGCCGCCGTCGTTGCCGCTGGTGCTACCGCTGTCACTACCATCGGAACCGTGGTCGTCGTTCTTGTTGCCGTCGCCCTCCTGGTGCTTGCGAAGATGCCCCTCGCGGTCGACGCTCCCCTGGCTGAGCAGCAACGGCGTATCGCGCACGAAACGGCCATCGTCATCGATATGCCCCTGCGAGACCTCGCTTCGCGACATCGGCAGCGGCACATTCCCCAAGTCGATCGAACTGCCGGACTCCAGGCTGAAACTGGTGACCACCGGCTGGTCGGTACCGGGAAAGGCGATCCGCGTCGTCACCGAGTCCGGGGTACCCTCGTTGGTCGTCATCGTCAGCGTGAACCTCGTCCCCGAAGGCAGTTCCAGGCGGAACGGGTGCCGCGAGGTTCCATTGTCGGTGGAGTGCACCTGGTAATGGCTGCCATCCTCACCCGTCGCCTCGATCAGGGTGCCCGGCACAGTCCCGCTCAGGGACGCCGGTGCCACGCTGGAGGTCGCCGAACCACCGCCGCCACCACAGGCACTCAGGATCAGCGCCGACAGCGCCACCAGGAACAACTTGATTTTCGACAGGTTTTCAGACGGATACATGGGGCAATCCTCCTTGTGGTGCAGCTGCCGGGTGCGCTGGAGTCGACTGCGCATCACTGAGACCGGGAAACCGGCAGCAGCAGTACGATACGCACCCTAGCAAATTTGGGCTTATTTTCCCATTAGACAGAGGTCCAGTCTGTGACCGACTCCATGAAACCGCGCGGCGTACAGACGCCGCTCCGACCTTCACTGGAAATTCAGCGCTGATAACCGGAAGCGCCAGGCCCCCGCCTGGCAGGGAGATGAATCCGCTCAGGGCCGCATTCGGGCCCGCGCGCCATAGGCCCGGGCCAGCGGATTGGCGGTGAGACCGTGGGCAAGGATGCTGAGGAGGATGGCGGAGACGACCACCATGGCGATGGCGCCGCTGTTGGGCAGGTTGGCATCCACCACGATGACGGCGAAGACGATGCTGGCGAGACCGCGGGGACCGAACCAGCCGATGAAGAGCTTGCCGGCGTTGTCCACGCCGGAACCCGCTAGCGCCAGATAGACGGGCAGCATGCGGATCAGCGTCAGGCTCAGCACGGCGTAGATCACGATCGGCCAGCTGAAATGACCGATGGCCTTGCCGATCACTGCCGAACCGAAAATGACCCAGGTGATCAGGGCGAAGGTGTCGCCGGTTCCCTCGGCGGCGAGCAGCAGCCGCTTGCGGTGCCGCTGTTCCAGCGAACCGAACAGCAGGCCGCCGGTAAAGGCGGCGATGAAGCCGCTGCCGCCGAGCAACTGGGCGCTGGCGAAACAGGTCAGCGCCAGTGCCACGACCGGAATCTGCACCCAGGTCGTCGAGATCCAGTGATGCCGGCTGGCGATCTTCAGCAGGCCGACGACGATGGCCGTGAGCACCAGGCCGACTGCCAGCCCGATACCGATCTCCTGGGCGACCAGTTTCAGTGCCAGACTCCAGGCCTGCTCGCCGGCACCCTCTTGCCGGGCCAACGCCAGGAACACGAACAGGATCGGCACACAGATGCCGTCGTTCAGCCCGCTCTCCACGTTCAGGCCTTCGCGCACGTCCTCGGGTACCACGGTATTGGTGACCACGGCCTTGCCGAGTGCGGCGTCTGTCGGCGCCAGCATGGTAGCCAGCAGGGCCAGTTCCACGGGCGACAGATCGAGATCCAGCGCCCGGGCCACGACATAACCGAAGGCGATGGTGAGCGGCAGACCGATCAGCAGCAGCCGCACGGGTATACGCGCTGCCTTGCGCAATGCGCCCGGATCGGCCCCGGCCGCGTCCGTGAACAGCACCAGTGCCAGCGTCAGTTCCGCCAGCATCTGGAGTGTTTCCCGGTCGGTCTGCAGGGAAAGCAAGTCCAGACCAACCGGACCGATCAGAACACCGAAAGCCGTAAACACCATCGGGCCGCTGATCCAGCTGCGCTCGATGCCGCCGGCGACGATACTGTAAAGAAGCACAAAACCGCCCAGCAGGGCCAGATCTTCATACATGGCTATCGCTCATGTGCCTGGGGGCAACGCCGTTCGACAGGGTGCAGAGTTTGCAGCAAGCCCTTCGAGAAGATACCACCGTCGCAACAGCCGTGAGCGGCACCATATCGAGCGGCGGGGCGGTGAGCACGCTGCTCCTGCCGCGCTCGAACTCACCCGGTGCGACCAGGTTGAAGACAGCGGCCCCGTCACGATCCTGCAACGCCGCCGGCGCGGCCGCGGGGATACTGCTCAGTCCGGCGGCCTTGTCGATGTATCCACGAAGCCGGGACAGAAGGTCTCTTTCAAGCTCGCGATCGGTGTTGGTCATGGCGCGCGGAACACTCCCACGGAAACAGGCATTAAGCGCCGCCATTGTAACCGGATCTTGGTCACGCGCAGGTCTTCCAACCCGCTGAAATCCGACAATATGCGCAAGAGACAGGACCAGACTCGAGATCTGCCCCCCCGCGGCCATACCCTCAAACAAAAAGCCCAGGTGATTTACTCACTTGGGCTTTCTGGAATTGGTAGCGGTGGCCTGCTTCATTTCTTGCAGACCAACTCGTATTCGTCTCGACCGGTGATACTCGGATGCTCGCCATTCCAGCCACGGTCGGAATGAGGGTAGAGTAATCGATATTCCTCGACTTAGGCCACATCCCGCCGTTTCATCGCCTGCGCAATATCATAGGTCCCTTGGAGGTTCAGCCAGAGCTTCGGTGAAGTTCCCAGGGCCTCGGCCAGATCCAGTGCGGCATCGGCAGTTATCCCCCGCTTGCCCCGGACAAGTTCATTCAAACGTGCGCGAGTCCAGCCCAGCTTTTCTGCAAAGGCGGCCTGCGTAATGCCCGCTGGCTTAAGAAACTCCTCCAACAGGATCTCTCCTGGATGGAACGGATTGACTGGCTGTTTCATTGTAAAAAATACCTGCTCAATGGTAGTCGACGACCTCGACCTCAAATGCGTTGCCACCCCGCCACCGGAATAGCACCCTCCACTGGTCATTGATACGGATCGAATGGTACCCCTTCCGATCACCGCGCAGCGCCTCGAGCCGGTTCCCTGGCGGCACACGCAGATCTTCCAACTCAGCGGCGTCGTGCAGGTACAACAACTTCCGTCTCGCCGCCCTCCTCAACTCGGGAGAAAACGAACGGGTTGCACGGGAACGCCGGTCATGGAAAAGGTCCTCGGCCAGGCGATTCCCGAACGACTCGATCATGGGGTATCATGTTATCGGAATTCGATAACATGAACAAGGGGCAAGATAACACCACCAGGGCATACCCGCCTTCCCCTCATTCAGAAATTCTGGCGTACCTGGATCAGCAGATCGACAACCTGACCAGTGCCATAGCCTCAATGGGCCTCTCAGAAGCCTTGAGCGACCGTCTCAGGGCGACTGAGAGGGAACGGGCGGCTGTACAGGGCAAACTCTCGGCTGATCCGGCCCTACTGAAACTGCCTGAAGGGATATCGGCTCTCATGCGGCGATACCCAGCCTTGCTCGATGACTTGCCAAATACGCTGAAACGGGATACATCGGAGGCGCGAAAGGCGCTGGGAACGTTCTGGGAGACGTCAAGCTAGTGCCAGAAAGGGGCCGGGTAATCGCCGAGATACCCGGCCCATGCGAATCGCTGAATAAAACTCTAGTTCAATCAACGTCTTCAAAATTGGTAGCGGGGGCTGGATTTGAACCAACGACCTTCGGGTTATGAGCCCGACGAGCTACCAGGCTGCTCCACCCCGCATCAGGAAGCGCGCATTCTAGCGGGTTCAAGGCCCGGCTGCAAGTATCCCGCCCGGCCGTTCCAGCGCTCAGCGATCCGCGGCATCCACCGGCTTGCCGCGAAGGTACTTGCGACCGGTAAACATGGCGGAAATGATCGCCCCGCCCTCGCGGCTGTCGCTGAGGATGACCGCGCCGATGTGCACTACCAGCATAGCCAGCAGTACCCAGGCGGTATACAGGTGGATATCGCCGAAGGGTCCCTTGAACGCCTTCATCCGCTCGAGACGCCCGGCATCCACGCCGGTCTCGTCGTAGGGTTTCAGCGAAGCCGGTTCGACACCCTCGGCGGCGATGTAGTCCTGAACCAGGGCACCGAACGGCGGGTAGTAGATGTCCGTGCCGGCGCGCACCAGGCCGGTGACGGCCACGATGGTGAGCAGCAGGTAGAGAAACGCGACGGCCATCCGCCCCAGCGGGTTGTGTCCCAGCCAGGCTTCCGGCTCTCCCCGCCTGAGCGACTGGAGGTAACGGCGGCCTTCGGCGGCCAGGCCGCGGTGCGGCAAAAAGGCCGACCAGCGGGCGAAGCGGTTGCCCGCAAAGGCCCAGACGAAACGGAACAGCAGGTTGGCAGCAAAGACGTAGCCGATGATCACGTGTACTTCCTTGAGCGCAATCTTGGCCTCGAGGCTGCTGATCCCGAGTTCTTTCTTGTAGAGCATGACGAAGCCCAGGAAGAACAGGGAAATGACAGCGAGGAAATTTATCCAGTGAAACAGCCGTACCGGCAGATCCCAAACGCGGTAGACCCCGACGTCGCATTGTGGCTCGCTGTTCATGACGAACGCTTCTCCCCTCTGGTCCTGACTCGCCGGCTCAGCCGGCGCGTTTCCTGGCGCGATCGATGTGGTGCCGGAGTTCGTGGCGGTAGAGGAAGCCCGGGAGGGCGAACACCAGGAACAGGCAGAAGGTCACCACGTAGAACTCCCAGTCCTGCGGGTGAATGTCGCCCAGGGTCTTCTGTTCCAGGCCGAGGGCGATGCCGCCGACCAGGAAATACAGCAACAGCCACTCGCCGAGGCGGGTCCAGGCCGACTTGGGACGTTTCGGTTTCCACAGGAACAGGATGCGCTCGCTGAGCCACGGGAGGTTGGCTGCCAGTACGGCGACAATGAGGAGCAGCCAGATGGCGGTGGTGCTGGTCATGTCGTTCCCCTGGTGTCGCGCGGCGAGGCGCGGCCGACCGACTCAGGAAATGACCCGGGTGCAGAGCGTCATCAGGCCGCCCGGGAACAGCCCCAGCAGCAGCACCGCCAGGCCGTTGGTGGTGAGACCGAAGCGGATGTCAAAACCGGGCGCCAGCGGCTGGGTGTCCCCGGCGTCATCGAAATACATCACCTTGACGACGCGGATGTAGTAATAGGCCCCGATGACCGAGAAGAACACCGCTACCGCGGCCAGCCACAGCATGTCGATGTCGACTACCGCCTGCAGCACCGACAGCTTGGCATAGAAACCCACGGTCGGCGGCACACCGGCCATGGAGAACATCAGGATCAGCATCATGAAGGCGAACCAGGGGTTGCGCTGGTTGAGCCCCTTGAAGTCATCGATCTCGTCGGCCTCGAAACCGGCGCGGCTGAGCAGGATGATCATGCCGAAGGCGCCGGCCGCCATCAGTGCGTAGGTGATGATGTAGAACATGGCCGCCGCATAGCCCTGCTGGGTACCGGCGAGGATGCCCAGCAGCAGGAACCCGACATGGGAGATGGTGGAATAGGCCAGCATGCGCTTGAGGTTGGTCTGGGCGATAGCGACCACGTTACCGATGGCCAGTGACAGCACGGCCAGCACGATCAGCATGCCCTGCCACTCGGCGTGCACCGGCCCCACGGAGTCCACCAGCAGACGCATGACCATGGCAAAGGCGGAGATCTTGGGCGCGCTGCCGAGGTACAGGGTCACGGGCGTGGGCGCGCCCTGGTAGACGTCGGGGATCCACATGTGGAACGGCACCGCGCCAAGCTTGAAGGCCAGACCGACCACCAGGAAGGTGGTGGCGAAGATCACCGGCGCGTCGATGCCGCGCTGCGACAGCGCCCCGGCGATGAGCCCGAGATCCAGGGTTCCGGTCAGGCCGTAGAGGATGGACATGCCGTACAACAGCATGCCCGAGGCCAGGGCGCCGAGCACGAAGTACTTCATGGCCGCTTCCGAGCAGGGATAGGCGTCGCGGTTGAAGGCCACCATGGCGTACAGCGACAACGACAGCAGTTCCAGTCCCAGGTACACCGTCAGCAGGCTGTGCGCCGACACCATCACCATCATGCCCAGCATGCCGAACAGGCCGAGCACGTAGAACTCGCCCTTGAACAGCCCGCGCTCGCTCAGGTAGTGGCGTGAGTACAGGAAGGCCAGGCCGGTGATGATATAGATGAAGACTTTGAGCACTGCGCCCATGGAATCGGCGATGTAGGTACCGGAGAACACCAGCTGGCTCTGGCCGCTGTCCAGCGACAGGGTGATGACCGCCGCCAGCACCAGGGTGATCTGTGCCAGCCAGTAGCCGATGATGCGCTCGCTGTCCTTGAGGAACAGGTCCAGCACCAGGATGGCGCAGATCATCGACAGCACGAAGATCTCGGGCAGGATCACCAACAGTTCACCAGCGTCAAAGGTCATGCTCATCCCCTATAGCTTCGATACCGCAACGTGTGCGACCAGGTTTTCCAGTGTCTTCTGCATGACCTCGATCAGCGGCGCCGGCCACAGGCCGAGCACCAGCACGGCCACCGCCAGACTGCCGAGGATGATCGCCTCGCGGGCGTTGATGTCCTTCAGCTTCGCCACCTGCTCGTTGCCGATGTCGCCGAATACCACGCGCTTGACCAGCCACAGGCTGTAGGCGGCGCCCAGGATCAGGGTGGTGGCGGCCAGGAAGGCGAACCAGAAGTTGGCGCGGAAGCTGGCGATCACCACCATGAACTCGCCGACGAAGCCGGAGGTCCCCGGCAGTCCCGAATTGGACATGGCGAACAGCACCATGAAGGCGCCGAACACCGGCATGGTGTTCACCACCCCGCCGTAGTCGGCGATCTGGCGGCTGTGCATGCGGTCATAGAGCACCCCGACACACAGGAACAGCGCCGCCGAGATGAAGCCGTGCGACACCATCTGCACCATGCCGCCCTCCATGCCCATGAGCGCGCCGCGGCTGCTGCCGCCGTGGTTGTCCATGAGGGTGAACACCAGGAAGAAGCCGAGGGTCACGAAGCCCATGTGGGCGATGGAGGAATAGGCGATCAGCTTCTTCATGTCCTGCTGCACCAGCGCCACGAAGCCGATGTAGACCACTGCCGTCAGCGACATGAAGATGATCAGCCAGTCCAGCTCGTGGCTGGCGTCCGGGGTGATCGGCAGACTGAAGCGCAGGAAGCCGTAGCCGCCGATCTTCAGCATGATGGCCGCCAGGATCACCGAGCCGCCGGTGGGCGCCTCCACGTGGGCATCGGGCAGCCAGGTGTGCACCGGCCACATGGGCACCTTCACCGCGAAGGCGGTGAGGAAGGCGAGGAAGATGAGGACCTGCTCGGTCATGCCCAGCTTGAGACCGTGGAAATCGAGGATCTCCATGCTGCCCGACTTGAAGTAGATT
>DROT01000167.1 GCA_011321775.1 Gammaproteobacteria bacterium
CCGGTCTCGCCCTTGGTCACACCGGCCACCAGCGCCACCTTGTCGCCGTTCACCGAGGCCAGCACCACGGCCGCGGCGCCGAGCTTGTTCTTGAGCTGGTCGACCGTTTCGCGCAGCACCTTGTTGTCGGCGCCGTCGAGCCGCGCCGCGACCACCTTGATACCGCCGATGTCGCGCGCCCGATCGGCCAGATCGCTGCCCTGCGAGCTGGCCAGCTTGGCCTTGAGGGTCTCCAGTTCCTTCTCCAGCGTGCGGCTGCGCTCCAGCAACTGGCCCACCTTGCTGACCGCGTCCTCGCGACTGCCCTTGACCAGGCCGCCCACTTCGGCCAGCTGCCTTTCGGTCTCGGCGACGTAGCGCAGCGCGGCATCGCCGGTAACCGCCTCGATGCGACGCACGCCGGAGGCGATGCCGCTCTCGGAGACGATCTTGAACAGACCGATGTCCCCCGCCCGGCGCACGTGGGTACCGCCACACAGCTCGATGGAGAAATCGCCGATGGAGAGCACACGCACGCGCTCGCCGTATTTCTCGCCGAACAGCGCCATGGCACCCGCTTCCATGGCTTCGTCCACCGCCATGACGCGGGTCTGCACCTCGGCGTTGGCGCGAATCTCGCGATTGACCAGCGCCTCCACGCGCTGCAGCTCGTCCTCGGTGAGCGGCTGGAAGTGGGCGAAGTCGAAGCGCAGGCGGTCCGGCCCCACCAGCGAGCCTTTCTGCTGCACGTGCTCGCCCAGCACCTGGCGCAAGGCCGCGTGCAGCAGGTGGGTGGCCGAGTGGTTCAGGCGGATGGCCTGACGGCGTTCGCGGTCGACCAGCGCCTCGACGCGGTCCCCGGTTTTCAGCGTGCCCTTGCGTAACTGGCCGACATGGACGATGACGCCCTCGCCCTGCTTGCGCGTATCGGCAACCTGAAACTCCGCCTCTTCGCTGCGCAGCAGACCCTGGTCGCCGACCTGGCCGCCGGACTCTGCATAGAAGGGCGTGTGGTCGAGGACGACGACGCCCTCGTCGCCGGCCTGCAGCTGCTCGACCGCCCGGCCGTCACGGAACAGCGCGCTGACCCGCGCCTGGTCCTGTTCGCGCTCGTAGCCGGTGAACTCGGTGCGGCCCTCGACCGCCAGCCCCTCACCCTGCGCCATGCTGAACTGGCTGGCCGCGCGCGCGCGCTCGCGCTGCGCCTCCATGGCCCGTTCGAAGCCTTCCATGTCGAGCGCCAGACCACGCTCGCGCGCGATGTCCGCCGTCAGGTCGACGGGGAAGCCGTAGGTGTCGTAGAGCCTGAACACGGTCTCGCCGGGGATGGTCTTGCCTTCCAGGCCGGCAATGGCCTCCTCGAGCAGTTTCATGCCGTGGTCCAGGGTCTCGGCGAAACGCAGTTCCTCCTGCTCCAGCACCTGCTCCACCTGTGACCGCGCGCGGGGCAGTTCGGGATAGGCATCGCCCATGATCTCCGCCAACGGCGCGACCAGGCGGTAGAAGAAGGGTTCGCGCCGGCCGAGTCTGTGTCCGTGCCGGATGGCGCGGCGGATGATGCGCCGCAGCACGTAGCCGCGCCCTTCGTTGGAGGGGATGACACCGTCCACGATGAGAAAGGCGCAGGCGCGGATGTGGTCGGCGATCACCCGCAGGGACTTGTCTCCCAGGTCGTCGCAGCCGGTCAGTTCGGCGGCGGCGCGGATGAGGTGGCGGAACAGGTCGATGTCGTAGTTGCTGTGCACGCCCTGCAGCACCGCGGCCAGACGCTCGAGCCCCATGCCGGTGTCGACCGAGGGCTTGGGCAGCGGGCGCATCTCGCCGCTGGCATCGCGGTCGTACTGCATGAAGACCAGGTTCCAGATCTCGATGTAGCGATCGCCGTCCTCTTCCGGCGTACCCGGCGGTCCGCCGGGGATCTCCGGGCCGTGGTCATAGAAGATCTCAGAACAGGGACCGCAGGGACCGGTATCCCCCATGGACCAGAAGTTGTCGCTCTCGTAACGCTTGCCGCCGGGCTTGCTGCCGATGCGCGAGAAGCGCGCCGGATCGACGCCGATCTCCTTCAGCCAGATGTCGGCGGCCTCGTCGTCCTCCTCGAACACCGTGACCCACAGGCGCTCCGGGGGCAGCCCGAGGGTCCCGGTGAGGAACTCCCAGGCGTAGTGGATGGCCTCGCGCTTGAAGTAGTCGCCGAAGCTGAAGTTGCCCAGCATCTCGAAGAAGGTATGGTGGCGCGCGGTATAGCCGACGTTCTCCAGGTCGTTGTGCTTGCCACCGGCGCGCACGCAGCGCTGGGCGCTGGCGGCGCGCACGTAGCGGCGCTTCTCGCGGCCCAGGAAGACATCCTTGAACTGCACCATGCCGGCGTTGGTAAACAGCAGGGTCGGGTCGTTGGCCGGTACCAGCGGGCTGGAAGGCACCACCTCGTGGTCCTTGCCGCGAAAATACTCCAGGAAGGTGGTGCGGATATCGTTTGTACTGATGTAGCTGTTCATGGCGCGGAAAGGTACAGGATATTCGTTATTATTGCATCTACGCCTTGGATTTCCCGGGCTTTTCCCGCGGATCAGGGTTCATCGAACAGGGCGCGGATGTGCTCCCCCGAAAAGCCCCGCTGCTGCAGGAAGCGCGTCTGCCGGGCGCGCTCGCGGAAGTCTTGCGGCAGCGCTTCGCCGAAGCGCTTGCGGCGCTGTGCCTCGGCCGACTCCGGCCAGCACTCCGACCACGGCGAGAGATATACCTCGATCAGCCCGTCACCGATGCCGCGCTCGCGCAGCTCGGCGCGGATGCGCAGCGGACCATAGCCGCGCTCGCAGCGACCGCGCACATAGGCCTCGGTGAACCGCTGCTCGCTGAGAAGACCCTCGTCCGCCAGCTGCGCCAGCACCTCGTCGATCAGCCCGGCATCGATGGACCGCGCCTGCAGCTTGCGCCGCAGCTCCAGGGTGCTGTGCTCACGCCGCGCCAGCAGGCGCAGCGCGGTGGCCTGGGCCTGCTGGCGCGCTTCGCCGGCGTCGGCCTCAGGCTGTGGATTCGAGGGGTTCAACCGCCTTCATGGGCACCGGCTCGCCCAGCAGCTTGGCGCGCAGCTGCTGTTCGATCTCCTGCGCCATCTCCGGGTTGTCCTTGAGGAAGTTGCGCACGTTGTCCTTGCCCTGGCCGATGCGGTCACCGTTGTAGCTGTACCAGGCCCCCGCCTTGTCGACCAGGCCGTGCTTGACGCCGAGCTCGATCAGCTCGCCCTCGCGCGAGATGCCCTCGCCGTAGAGTATCTCGAACTGTGCCTGCTTGAAGGGCGGCGCCATCTTGTTCTTGACCACCTTCACGCGGGTGTCGTTGCCGATGACCTCGTCGCCCTTCTTGAGCGCGCCGATCCGGCGGATGTCGAGGCGCACCGAGGCATAGAACTTGAGCGCGTTGCCGCCGGTGGTGGTCTCGGGGTTGCCGAACATGACGCCGATCTTCATGCGGATCTGGTTGATGAAGATCACCAGGGTGTTGGAACGCTTGATGTTGGCGGTCAGCTTGCGCAGCGCCTGGGACATCAGCCGCGCGTGCAGCCCCATGTGGGAATCCCCCATCTCGCCCTCGATCTCGGCCTTGGGCGTCAGCGCGGCGACCGAGTCGACCACCACGATGTCGACGGCGCCGGAACGCACCAGCATGTCGGCGATCTCCAGCGCCTGTTCGCCGGTATCCGGCTGTGACACCAGCAGATCGTCGATCTGTACGCCCAGTTTCTCGGCATAGCCGGGATCGAGGGCGTGCTCGGCGTCGATGAAGGCGGCGGTGCCGCCCAGCTTCTGCGCCTCGGCGATGACCTGCAGGGTCAGGGTGGTCTTGCCGGAGGACTCCGGCCCGTAGATCTCGATCACCCGTCCGCGCGGCAGACCGCCGATACCGAGGGCGACGTCCAGCGCCAGCGAGCCGGTTGAGACCACGTCGACGTCGCGCGCGGCGCTGGCATCGCCCATGCGCATGACCGAACCCTTGCCAAACTGCTTCTCAATCTGACCCAGCGCTGCGCTGAGCGCCTTGCGTTTGTGATCGTCCATTTCGACTCCTCCGGCTGCTCTCGTTCAGTTCCCGGGCATCCTGCCCGCCATTCGGTGCCGTGGCACCCGCGGCCGGCCTTCCCGCCGGCCGCAGGGCGAGTATGCACCACACTACTGTAAAAATAAACAGTGGCCGGCAAATTTGTTGCCGGTATCGCCGCCAACCTTATAGAGAGGCTTCACCGAGCGGCCAGCGCTGCAGCACCTGGTAACTCACGCCGCCCTCGACCGACACCGATTCCGCCAGCACGAACTCCCGCACCGACCAGCGGATCGGTTCCAGGCCGGCCTTGATCCGCGGCTTCCGCACCTTGCGCGCCAGTGTCACGTGGGGCACGAAACGCCGTTTCTCCGGCTCATAGCCACAGGGCTGCAGGCGCTGCTGCAACTGCCCGACCAGCGCGTTCAGGGCTGGCGGGATCCGGCTGCTGCCCAGCCACTGGATTCCGGCACGCCCCCAGTGACCAAGATAATCCAGTTCAATATCAAATGGTTCTGCTCTTATCCCAGAAACCGCTTCAATAATGCAGCGGAGCTCCTCCTCGCCGCGCGCCCCCAGGAAGACCAGCGTCATGTGCAGGTTCGGCGTCGCCAGCGGATGAGGGGTCCACCGGCGCGCGGCCTCGGCCAGGCGACGCCGCACCTCCGGGTCCGGCCACAGGGCGAAGAACAGTCGCCGCTTGCGCTCCCCGGTCTCGTTCACGGCGCCACGCGCAGCCGCTCCAGCAACACCTCCAGCGCCGTCTCCACCGCCTGGCGGCGCACCGCGTCGCGGTCGCCGTCAAAGCGGAAGCGGCGGGTCGACAGCCAGTCGTGCGGCCCCGCCCAGGCGAACCACACGGTGCCCACCGGCTTGTCGGGCGTGGCGCCACCGGGACCGGCGATGCCGCTGATGGCCAGCCCCCAGTGGGCGTGACTGTGACGCAGCGCGCCCGCGACCATCTCGCGTACCGTCGCCTCGCTGACCGCACCCCGGTTCTCCAGGGTCGCGGCCGACACGCCCAGCAATTCCTGCTTGGCCTCGTTGCTGTAGGTGACGAAACCGCGCTCGAACCAGCCGGAACTGCCCGGCCGGTCGGTGCATACCTTGGCGACCCAGCCGCCGGTACAGGACTCGGCGGTCACCAGCGCCTCGCGGCGTTGCCACAGGCGGTCTCCGACTCCGGCGACCAGCGGCTCGAATTCGACGCTCACCGACAGCCTTCGCCGGGGTCACGGAATGGCCGATCCACACGCATGATTCTTCCTCCTTGCCCGCAGCCATGAGTACCAAAGCCGGGCGCCGTTCGCAAGCTGTAGCAACGCGACCAATTCCGCTAGACTTCGGCCATGTCCGCCGTCGTGAATTCCTCCAGGCACACGCCCATGATGCAGCAGTACCTGCGCATCAAGGCGGAGCACCCGGACATCCTGGTGTTCTACCGCATGGGCGATTTCTACGAACTGTTCTACGACGACGCCCGTCGCGCCTCCGAACTGCTCGGCATCACCCTCACCACCCGCGGCCAGTCGGCCGGCGAACCCATCCCCATGGCCGGCGTGCCGGTCCACTCCGTGGACCAGTACCTCGCCAAGCTGGTGCAACTGGGCGAGTCGGTCGCCATCTGCGAGCAGATCGGCGATCCGGCGACCAGCAAGGGACCGGTGGAGCGCAAGGTGGTACGTATCCTCACGCCGGGCACCCTCACCGAGGACTCGCTGCTGCAGGAGCGTCGCGACAACCTGCTGGTGGCGCTGCACCGGGACGAGGAGGACTACTACGGCATCGCCTCCCTGGATCTCTCCGCCGGCCGCTTCGTGGTGCAGGAGTTCCGCGGCCAGGAGGCCCTGCTGGGCGAGATGGAGCGCCTGCAGCCGGCCGAACTGCTGGTCAGCGAGGACCTCCCCTTGCCGCCGGCACTGCAGAAACTCGCCGGCCTGCGACGCCTGCCGCCATGGCATTTCGATACCGACAGCGCCGCACGCCAGCTCAACCAGCAGTTCGGCAGTCGCGACCTGAGCGGCTTCGGCTGCCAGGAGATGCCGGTCGCCGTGGGCGCCGCTGGCGCCCTGTTGCAGTACGTCAAAGACACCCAGCGCGCCGCCCTGCCGCACCTGCGCGGCCTGCGCACCGAACTGCAGCGCGACAGCGTGATCATGGATGCCGCCACCCGTCGCAACCTGGAACTGGACCAGGGGCAGTCCGGCGAACGCCGCCACGGACTGGTGGCGGTACTGGACAAGAGCGTGACCGCCATGGGCGGGCGCATGCTGCGACGCTGGCTGCACCGGCCGCTGCGCGACCGCGCGCTGCTCGCCGGCCGTCACCAGTGCCTCGACGCCCTGCTGCAGGCGCGCCTGTTCGAGCCGCTGCGCGAACAGCTGCGCGGCGGCTGCGACCTGGAGCGCATCCTGTCGCGCATCGCCCTCAAGTCGGCGCGCCCGCGCGATCTCGGCGCCCTGCGCGATACCCTCGGCCGGCTGCCGGCGCTGCAGGCGCTGCTCGCCGGCGACGACGACCCGCTGCTGAAACGGCTGGCGACGCGCATCCAGGAACACCCGAAGACCTTCAAGCTGCTGCGCCGCGCCCTGCCCGACATTCCGCCGGCGCAGGTGCGCGACGGCGGCGTCATCGCCCCCGGTTACGATCCCGAGCTGGACGAACTCAAACGCCTCAGCGAGCAGGGCGACCAGGTGCTGGTGGACATGGAGGCGCGCGAACGCGAGCGCTCCGGCATCGCCAACCTCAAGATCCGCTACAACCGCGTACACGGCTATTACATCGAGGTCAGCCGCAGCCAGTCGGAACGGGTGCCGGAAGACTACCAGCGGCGCCAGACGCTGAAGGGTTCGGAACGCTTCATCACCCCGGAGCTCAAGGAACACGAGGACCGCGTGCTGGGTGCCCGCAGCAAGGCGCTGGAACGGGAGAAGGCGCTCTACGATGATCTGCTGGAACAGCTGCTGCAACAGCTGGCGCCGCTGTCGGCCTGCGCCGAGGGACTGGCCGAACTGGACGTGCTGACGACGCTGGCGGAACGCGCCGACAGCCTCGGCTGGTCGCGTCCGCAGCTGAGCGCGGATGGCGGCATCCGCATCCGCGGCGGCCGCCATCCGGTGATCGAGCAGTTCACCGAGGAGCCCTTCGTGCCCAACGACCTCGAGCTGAACGACGATCGCCGCCTGCTCATCATCACCGGCCCCAACATGGGCGGCAAATCCACCTACATGCGCCAGACGGCGCTCATCGTGCTGCTCGCCTGCATGGGCAGCTTCGTACCCGCCGACGAGGCCGTGATCGGACCGGTGGACCGCATCTTCACCCGCATCGGCGCTTCCGACGACCTGGCCGGCGGCCGCTCCACCTTCATGGTGGAGATGACCGAGACCGCCAACATCCTCAACAACGCCAGCGACCACAGCCTGGTGCTGATGGACGAGATCGGTCGCGGCACCAGCACCTACGACGGCCTGGCGCTGGCCTGGGCGGTGGCCCACGAACTCGGCGCCATCGGCGCCTATACCCTGTTTGCAACCCACTACTTCGAGCTGACCCGGCTGCCGGAAGAGATCAACGCCTGCGCCAACGTCCACCTCGACGCGGCGGAACACGGCGAACACATCGTCTTCCTGCACACCGTCAAGAACGGGCCGGCCAGCCGCAGCTACGGCATCCAGGTCGCGCGGCTGGCCGGCGTCCCCGAGCACGTACTGGAACGGGGCCGTACGCTGCTGCAGCAACTGGAAGCCAGTCCGCTGCACGGCGCTGCGCCGGAACAGGACCAGCAGCAGATCGACCTGTTCGTGCGCAACGACGACTGCCCGCTGGCCGACGCCTTCCAGGGCATCAAGCCGGACGACCTCACACCGCGCCAGGCGCTGGAACTGCTGTACAAGCTCAAGGCACTGGCGGAGGAGCACGAGGGCCAGGCCGGCCTGCCGGGTTAATCACTCAACAGGACTCGCGCCTCGTCTCAACGACAACTGCCTGTTCTTGCGAAAAAGCGACGATTCAGCTCCAGGGGCGTAGCTCACGCCTCTTCCCTCAGGTGACCGCTTGTTTCCTTGAAATGGGCCGGATTTTCCGGGCCGGCCTGAACTCGCTGCGCTCAGACAACGGCCGGCTTTTTCCGGAAAATCCGGCCCATTTCAAGGCGCGGTCAATTCGGTCAGAGGCGTGAGCTACGCCCCTGGAGCTGAATCGTTACCCGAAAAGACAAAAGGCCCCGACGGGGCCCCTTGTCGAAGGAAACGGGCAATGGCCCGTGATGGTTACTTGGCGGGTTCCTTCATGGGAATCGGCTTGGTCTCTTCCTTGACATCGGTATCGACCACCTCCATGGCGGAGATCTCGATCTCCGCGCGACGGTTGGGCGCCAGGCAGTCGATCAACCGGGCTCCACGCACACCCTTGCAGTCGACGATGGGATCGGCTTCGCCAAAGCCTTCCATCTCGATGAAGGTCGGCACCACGCCCTTCGACACCAGGTAGTCGCGTACCGCGGCAGCCCGCCGTTTCGACAACCGGAGGTTGTACTCGTCGTCACCGATGCGGTCGGTATAGCCGCGCACCTGGATCTTCTCCTCCTTGAGGGTCGCCGCCGTCAGGTTCTGCAGCAGGTCGTCCAGCAGCGCCTTGCCGTCACCGGTCAGCTTGGCGCTGTCGAAACCGAACAGGGTGTCGGCCTCGAGGTGGATCGGTTTCTCCGTCTGCACCACCACCTCCACGGCCGCAACATTGATGCCGTCACGCTGGGCCACGATCTCCGGATCGCACTCGGCGATGGCGTTGGGGATGGACCAGCGATTGGTATGCAGACAATCGCCATAACCGGTACGCGTCATGGTACCGGTGTTGTTGGACACATAGCCGGGCGCGGCAAAGGTGAAACCACTCGCCATACCCAAACCGGCCAGTACGAGTACCTGGGTCGTCCGCTTCATCGTTTCTACCTCCGAATGCTGACTGGGTCTGCCGCCGACAACCGGCCCGGCTCTGCGCCCCCGCTCGCGAGGACGCCACACCGTCGTGACGCCATACCGGCAATCACTACAGACGATTCTTCTGTTGGGTATTTTCAGTCAGAAAAGGGGTGGAAGCAACCGCGCCGCGCGCGCGCCGCCCCACTCAGCCGGAGAGTACGCCGCAGTTGCTCAACTTGAGCATCGGGGGATTGGTGGAAAACACGAAGGGCGCCGCCTTCTCCAGCGCCGTGAGGCCCAGCAGCATGCGCGTATTGTCAGGAAAGACCGCGGCCTCGACGTTGTCGAGCACGCACTCGCGGCCCAGCACCAGACGCTTGATGCGATAGACCGGCAACCGCTGCTCGCTGCCGTCGGCCATGATTCCAGTCAGTTCACCGACATAGTCCGCGTTGCCGGCCGCAAGCAGGTGGCGCAGGGTATCCTCGTTGATGGCGGTGTAACCGGCACCGGTATCGACCATGAACTCCACCGGCCCGCTGCCGGCCATGTCGGCCTGCACATAGTAGGTCGCCAGGCGTTTCTGGCTCATGGGCACGATCTTGAAAGTATCGGCAAGCAGCGTGTCCGCAAGCAGCAGTAGCAACACAAACACGACTGTTCTCGAACGGTATCCACGCATCGATTCAGACTTCCGGAGACGATTGCGACAGAATTCTGTCACCTGTGAGGCTAGCGGCGCGTGCCTGCCGAAATTGAACCCGCGCGGGCGGACGCCCTTTCCCGCCCCGAAAGGCACCAATACATCATTTAATATACCGATGTTTTTTCATATAGTTATATATACTTTCTCCAAGTTTTATTAGATTGATCCCGCGCCGGCACCGGGCGGGCGACCGGCCGACAGCCCGGCATCACGGCCGGCCACCACCGGCCCGTCCGTGGCAAGCAAATTGCATTTTCTGTTCGCAAACCACGCGCTCGAAGCGCGGGGCAGCACCGTGTCCAGCCGCCGGACACAAACAAAGAGAGCCACAGCATGCGAATAGAAAACTACTCATTGAAGGCGCTGACGGTGGGCGTATTGCTGACCGTGGGCGTCCTCGCGGGCATCATGTCCTGGATCTCCGCCTCGGATTACCGCCGCACCGCCGTCGAGGCCCAGACCGGCCTGTTGTCCCACATTCTCGACAGCGCCGGCAAAGCGGCGCTGAATCGCATGGAGAACGGCGCGGCCCAGCTGACATCGGCCGCAACCAGGGCGCTCGGCCGGCAACCCGAGCTGTCCAGCTACCTCGCCGAGGCACCGGCGGGCACGGCGATACCGACGCTGGAAAAACTGCTCGCTGCGCCGCTGGACAGCAGCCTTCCCGAACTCAGACCCGTCGCCGTGCGCCTCTACAACGGCGACAAGACGCGCCTGATGAGCAGTGGCGAGGACGAGGCGGGCGACAGCCCGGCGCTTGCCAGCGCCACCCCGGACGAGGCAGCCAC
>DROT01000168.1 GCA_011321775.1 Gammaproteobacteria bacterium
CGCATCCGCCTGACTGCGCCGCCGGTGGATGGCAAGGCCAACCAGCAACTGATCAAGTTCCTCGCCCGGACCTTCGGCGTGTCCAAGAGCCGGGTCGAACTGCTGTCCGGCAGCAGCGGACGCAACAAGCGCCTGCGCATCCACCAGCCACAACGCCTGCCGCCGGGGATCCACTCTGCAGAAATGTGACCCCGTTCCGGTTTCGGCGGCACGGCACGACTAGGCTCAGCAGCTACCGACCCCTTACCGCCCGGCCGTCTCGTGCCCGCGGGGGCGAACGCATGGACATTCGCTAACTGTATAAGAAACCGTCTAAAGACCAACACTGCACTGCCGTTAGGACTGCTGTGGAGCAGGCGTCGTCCGCGTGACCCGGCGCACCCGAGACAAGGCAGAATCGTTCAACCGGCAGGAAGACTTGCATGAAGCAGGACCAACTCGATCAGCGGCTGCATTCCTTCAGCGCATGGCGTGAAGACCTGATTCACACCGTGCAGCAGTTCCAGGAGTGGCTCGAAGATCACCAGCAGGTGTCACCGGAGCAGGAATACCGTCTGTTCGAAACCCTGGAAGCGCTGCGCAAGGATCGCCTGGCAATCGCGTTCGTCGCCGAATTCTCGCGCGGCAAGACCGAACTCATCAACGCGCTGTTCTTCGCGCACTACGGGCGCCGCCTGCTGCCGTCCGAGGCGGGACGCACCACCATGTGCCCGACCGAGCTGTTCTGGGACCAGGAGAGCGGCGAATCCTACCTGCGTCTGCTGCCCATCGAGAGTCGCCTGCAGGACCGCAGTGTCGCCGATTTCAAGCACGAACCGATCCACTGGACACAGATAAGACTCGACACCGGCGATCCTGCCCAGGTCGCAGGCGCGCTGCACGAAGTCATCAAGACCAAGCAGGTTCCGCTGGAACGTGCCCGCGAACTGGGCCTCTACGACGAAGCCAGCGATCCCGCCTACCAGAGCCGCGGCAAGGCGCCGGAGCAGGTCGAGATTCCCTGCTGGCGCCACGCACTGATCAGCTTTCCGCACGAACTGCTGAAACAGGGACTGGTGATTCTGGACACGCCCGGCCTCAACGCGCTCGGCTGCGAGCCCGAACTGACCCTGAGCATGCTGCCGGCAGCGCAAGCCGTGTTGTTTGTGCTCGCCGCCGATACCGGCGTCACCCGCAGCGACATGGACATGTGGCAGCATCACGTCAGCGCCGTCCGGCATCGCAACAACAACAATCTGGTCGTGGTGCTCAACAAGATCGACACCCTGTGGGATGAACTCAAGGACGCCGCCGCCGTGGACGCCAGCATCGAGTCCCAGCGCCAGGCCAGCGCCGAACAGCTCCGGATCGACCCGCAACAGGTGTTTCCCCTGTCGGCCCAGAAGGCGCTGCTGGCGCGGGTACAGGGGAACGACGAGTTACTGAAGGCCAGTCGTCTCTGCGATCTCGAGCGCTTTCTCGGTGATACCGTATTGCCGGCCAGACAGAAACTCATTCACGACCAGCTCGTCGATGACGTCGGCGCACTGGTCGACGAACACATCGCCATTCTGGAGAACCGCAAGAAGAACCTGGAAAAACAGTTGCTGGAGCTGCGTTCGCTGCGCGGCAAGAACTCCGACGTCATCATGCACCTGATGAGCAAGTCGCGCGAGGAACAGGCGGCCTACCTGCGCAATGTAGAGAGCTTCCAGAACAGCCGTCGCCTGCTGCAGGCACAGGCGCGCAACATGCTCGAGGCTCTCAGCATGGATGCTCTCGACCGTCTCATCAACCGCACGCGCGAGAACATGTCACGAAGCTGGACCACGGCGGGCCTGAAGCGGGGAATGGAAACCTTCTTCGAGGGTGCCCGTGACACCATGGAACAGGTCAGCACCCAGTCGGAACAGACGCGCATGCTGATCCGCGCGACCTACCGCAAGTTCCACGAAGAACACGGACTGCCGCAGATCATGCCCAAACAGTTCTCGGTTGCCCCCTTTTCCGCCGAACTCGAACGTCTCTACCAGGAGGCCGAAGCCTTCAGACGCAGCCCGGTCACCACCATGACCGAGCAGTCCTTCGTCATCAAGAAGTTCTTCATCTCCCTGGTCAGCCATACCCGCAGTCTGTTCTTCAAGGCCAACCAGGACGCCAACCAGTGGCTCAAGGAAGTCATGAATCCCCTGGTACGCCAGATCAAGGACCACAAGGCCACCATGGAAAAGCGCCTGGCAACGCTGCGCCGCATCAGCGAGTCGCGTGACACACTCGAGGCGCGCATCCGCGAGATCGAGGCCTCCCTGCGTGACGGCAGGCAACAACTGGACACCCTCGCCCATATACGCCACTCCCTCCACAACCCCGGTACCCCGGGGGGCAAGGACCGTGCTCCCGGCGCCACCGGAAGGCGTCAGGAAGCCGTCGTATAGACGGTCTCCCTTTCACACCCGAACCCTTTGTGCAATATTGGGGGCCATCCTTGCTTGCGTCGGCCGAAGCGGCCGGCGGGCTCTGAAACCAAGGCCTGCGCGATTGGTCTATAGTGTTACTGGAGCCGTTAAACCACGATAAGGAGAGACCGGATGTACAAGAAGAACCTGCTCACATTCATACTTGGACTGTTGCTGGCCTTCGCCGGCACCGCCTTCGCGGAAAACTCCCAGGACTTCGGCGACTACGTGGTGCACTTCAATGCCCTGGGCACCACCCAGCTGCCGCCGACGGTAACCAAGGAGTATGGAATCAAGCGCAGCAAGAACCGTGGCATGATCAATATCGCCATACTTCGCAAGGTGCTCGGCACCACGGGCAACCCCGTGAGCGCCGAAGTCAGTGCCTCCGCCACCAACCTGACCGGCCAGAAACGCGACATCGCGCTGCGCGAGATCAGGGAGGGCACGGCGATCTACTACATCGGCGACTTCCCCATCACCAACGAAGAAGTGCTGCGCTTTACCGTGCACGTCAAACCGGAAGGACAGAAGGACCGCTATGAAGTGAACTTCAAGCAGCAGTTCTTCACCCGATGAGCCTGTACAGGGAATAGATTCCGAACAGGATCACCATTCCACCAGCGAACCGGCGGGTACGGGGATCGCGTACCCGCCGGGAGAGGGTCTCGGCGGCCACGCCCATGGCCAGCAGGTTGGGCAGGGTTCCGATACCGAAGCTCAGCAACAGGGCCGCACCGTGGAGGGGGTTTCCGGTGGAAATCGCCCACACCAGCACGCTGTACACCAGCCCGCAGGGCAGCCAGCCCCACAGCAGGCCCAGCAGGAAGGCCTGACGCGGCGTGGCGATTGGCAGGAAACGGCGTCCCAGGGGTTCCAGGCGTCGCCACAGCGAGGCGCCAAGCTGTTCGATGTGCGCCAGACCCTGCCACCAGCCCCCCAGATAGAGACCCAGCGCCACCATGAACAGGGCCGCCAGCGCCTGCAGCCACAACTGGGCCTGGTGCAGTCCCGACCAGTTGGCGGCCAGCCAGCCGATACCACCGAACAGCGCCCCGGCAAGGGTATAGCTGGCAATGCGCGCGGCATTGTAGGCGAGCAGGTACTTCCAGCGCGTCGCACCGACACGCTCGCGCGACGGCAGACCGAGAGACAGGGCACCGACGATACCGCCACACATGCCCACGCAGTGAACACCCCCCAGCAGGCCGACCAGGAAGGCGGACAGCATGGAAACTTCAGCCAGCATCGCGCACCTCTTCCGACAGCCAGTCGCGGAAGCGCGTCAGCAGCAACAGACCCGGGATCGCCACCAGGGCACAGAACACGAAGAACAGGAACCAGCCCATGGCCTCGGCCATGAAGCCGGTCGGCGCAGCCACGATGACGCGCGGTATCCCCATGAGGCTGCTCAACAGCGCGTACTGGGTGGCAGTGAAACGGCGATTGGTCAGGCTGGCCATGAACGCCACGAAGGCCGCCGTCCCCATGCCGGCCGTGAGATTCTCGAACGCCACCACGCCGGCGAGCATCGGCAGGCTGTAGCCGATCCTCGCCAGCAGGGCGAATCCCGCCGTGGACAGGGCCTGCAGGATGCCGAACATCCACAGGGCACGGTAGATCCCGGTACGCAGCATGAGGATGCCCCCGAGGACACTGCCGGCAATGGTGGCCCAGAAACCGAACAGTTTCACCACAGCGCCGATCTCGGTCTTGCTGAAACCGATGTCCAGATAGAAGGGGGTGCTCATGTGGCTCGCCATGGTATCGCCCACCTTGTAGAGCAGGATGAACAGCAGTATGAGCACCGCGTGACGACGGCGGAAATAGTCCAGAAAAGGATGGATCACCGCCTCCCGCAGTGTCACCGGCTGCCCTTCCGCCACCTCCGGCTCGGGTGCGAACAGGGTGGTCAGGACACCTGCCAGCATGGTCGCGGCCATGATCTGGTAGACGGCCGAAAAGGGAATGAAGTCGGCCATGATCAGGCCACCCCCGGAAGCCAGCAACATGCCGACCCGGTAACCATTGACATACAGCGAGGAACCAAGGCCCAGTTCACGGTCGGCCAGCGCCTCGCGCCGGTAGGCGTCGATGACGATGTCCTGGCTGGACGAGAAGAAGGTCACCAGCCAGGCCGCCACCGCCACGACCAGCGGGCTCTGCGCCGGGTGGGTCCAGCCGAGCGCCGAGATACTCGCCATCAGCGCCAGCTGGATCGCCAGCAACCAGCCACGACGGCGCCCCAGCAGCGGTGGCGTATAGCGATCCACGAACGGGGCCCACAGAAACTTGAGCGTGTAGGGCAGGCCGACGAGTGCGAACAGACCGATGGTGCCCAGATCGACCCCTTCCTGCGTCATCCAGGCCTGCAGCACGGAACCGGTCAGCAACAGCGGCAGCCCGGAGGAAAAGCCCATCAGCAGGGCCACCAGCATGCGCCCCGAGAACACGGTGCGCAGGGTGTCGTTCATGCCGGGCCGCCGGCGGGCTGGATGGGGTAGTCGTAGTCCATGATCAGCGGCGCGTGATCCGAGAAGCGCTTGCTGCGATAGATCCTGGCCGCCCTGACCCGCTCTCCGAGGCCGGGGGTCGCCACCTGGTAGTCGATGCGCCAGCCCACGTTCTTCTCCCAGGCGCGCCCGCGGTTGGACCACCAGGTGTACTGCTCCGGCCGCGGGTCCACCGCGCGGAAGGCATCGACGAAACCGGCCTCGCCGAACAGCTCGTCCATCCAGCTGCGCTCCTCGGGAAGAAAACCGGAGTTGTTCCGGTTGGCGCGCCAGTTCCTGAGATCGATCGGCCGGTGGGCGATGTTCCAGTCACCGCAGATGAGGTATTCGCGCCGCCGGCGACGCAGACCGCGCAGGTAAGGCATGAAGCGCTCCATCATGTCGAATTTCTTCTGCTGCCGCGCTTCGCTGGAAGACCCGGAGTGCATGTACAGTGACACCACGCTCAAGGGACCGAAGCGCAGCTCCAGATAGCGCCCCTCGGCGTCCACGTCCGGCCAGCCGAGACCGGCGATCACCCGATCGGGACGGTGGCGGCTGTAGATGGCCACACCGCTGTAGCCCTTCTTCTCGGCATCGTGGAAGTAGGCGTGGTAACCGCGCGGCCAGAAGACCCGGTCCTGCAGCTGTGCCACCTGGGCCCTGGTCTCCTGGATACAGACCACGTCGGCCCGCTGGCGCACCATCCAGCTGAAAAAGCCCTTGCGGGCGGCTGCGCGGATGCCGTTGACGTTGACGGTGACGATGCGCATGCATTCTCCTGTGTCGTGAGCGCGTGTATCATACCCGAGCTTTTCAGGCCCCGGGTATCCGTCATGCAACAGTACAAGAAAGAATTCCTCGAATTCGCCATCGAGTGCGGCGTGCTGCGCTTCGGCGAATTCACCCTCAAGTCCGGCCGAACCAGCCCCTATTTCTTCAACGCCGGGCTGTTCAACAGCGGACAGCGGCTGGCGCGCCTGGGCCGTTTCTATGCACAGGCCATCGTCGACTCGGGCATCGCTTTCGATGTGCTCTTCGGCCCCGCCTACAAGGGGATACCGCTGGGTACCGCTGCCGCCGTCGCGCTGGCCGACCACCATGGGCGCGACCTGCCTTTCTGCTTCAACCGCAAGGAAGCCAAGGATCACGGGGAAGGCGGCGAGCTGGTCGGCGCGCCCCTGCAGGGGCGCGTGCTGATCATCGACGACGTCATCACCGCGGGTACCGCCATTCGCGAATCGCTGACCATCATCGACGCGGCCGGGGCCACGGCCGCCGGGGTGGTCATCGCCCTCGACCGCCAGGAACGCGGCCAGGGCGAACGATCCGCCATCCAGGAAGTCGAGCAGGATCTTGGCCTGCAGGTATCCAGCATCGTTACCCTGGCAGAATTGCAGACCTTCCTCGCCGGTCACCCCGAATACCGGGACGCCCTGCAGGCGATCGAACGCTACCGCGAGCAGTACGGCATCCGCGCCACCGCCTGAGTGCCTCAGCCGATCATCAGCTTCACCCCCACCGCCAGGGTAACGATCTCGAACGCCCGCTTGATCAGGCGGTTGCCTTTCCTGATCGCCAGGTGGGCGCCTGCATAACCGCCCAGCAGCGAACCGGCCAGCAGCGCCGGCACCCAGGTCCAGCGGATCTCGGACAGCAGCCCGAGGGTGAGTGCACCGGCGCCGTTCCAGAAGATGCCCACCAGTACCAGGGTATAGGCCACGGCCTGGCGGTAGTCGAAGCCGAACCAGCGCACCAGCCACAGGGTCACGAACAGACCGGTCCCCGAGGTCAGCGAGCCGTTGAGTACGCCGATGAGGAACAGGCCGGCACCACCGAGGGCGAATCCGCGCCGGCTACGGTGACGAAGCCGCGACTGCTGACCCAGCCCCGGGTTCAGCCAGGAGTACAGTCCGAGCCCCGCGGTAAGCACGCCGAGTGACAGCTCGGCGATCCGTCCCGGCACACCGACGATCAGCTGCGCACCCACCACCACGCCCGGCAAGCCGGTCGCAAGTATAAATAAAGCAAGCCTTTTCTCCAGTCCCCCTTCCCTCAAGTGACGCAGGGTCGCGCCGATACCCAGAGCGACGCTGGCCACTTTGTGGGTCGCCAGTGCCACCGCGAACGGCAGGCCCAGAAAGATCAGCGCCGGCAGCTGGATGAGGCCCGCCCCACCGCCGGAGAAGGCCGAAAACAGGTTTGCGATCAGGGAGATGACAAACAGTATGCCCTGGTCCAGAAGGTCCATCAGCAAACCAGAGAAGACTCAGACAGGAGAACCATGAACACACGCGCCAGAAACAGGAACCGCCTGCTGCCGATCCTGTTCACCGCCCTGCTGGTGATCTTGCCAGAGGCGCAGGCCGGGAAACTCTACAAGTGGGTCGACGAGAACGGCCAGGTCCGCTATGGCGACCAGATCCCGGCGCGCTACGCCAGGAACCGCAACGAGACCCTCAATGATCACGGCGTGGTGCTCGAAACCAGGGCGGCCGCCAAGACGCCCGAGCAGATCGCCGAGGAACAGCGACTGGAACGCCTCCGCAAGGAAGAGGAACGCAAGCGGCGCGAACAGGCACACAAGGATCGCATTCTGCTGGACACCTTCACCAATGAAGACGAAATGATCATGACGCGCGATGGCAAGATCGAGGCCATCGAAGCCATCATACGCGTCACCAAGGGGCGTATCGGAAAAATCAAGCAGCGCCTCTCCAGCCAGCGGCGCCGCGCCGCCAGCCTCGAACGCTCCGGCAAGCCGGTTCCCGAGACCCTGAAGCAGCAGATCGCCGAGTCCCGTCAACAGATCCGCCATAACATCCAGTACATCAAGAACCGGCGCATCGAGCAACAGGCGATCCGGGACAAATTCGAGGCCGACATCAAGCGCTTTCGCGAACTGAAACTGGCCGAAGCCCGCAAGAAGGCCGACTGAGGAAGGCCGCTCAACCCCGAATCAGGGTGCCGACCCCCTCATCGGTGAACAGCTCGACCAGCACCGCATTGGGCACGCGGCCGTCGATGATGTGGGCCGACCGGACCCCCGACTTCACCGCCGAGAGTGCGCACTGGATCTTCGGCAGCATGCCACCGTGAATGGTGCCGTCCTCGATCAGATCGTCCACCTCGGCGGCTGTCAGTCCGGTCAGCAGCTTCCCGTCCTGGTCCAGCAAACCGGTGGTATTGGTCAGCAGAATCAGCTTCTCGGCACCCAGCACCTCGGCCACGCGGCCCGCCACCAGGTCGGCGTTGATGTTGTAGGAGCGGCCATCCTCTCCCACCCCGATCGGCGCGATCACGGGAATAAAGCCGCCGGACACCAGCATGTCGACGACCGAGGCATCGATGCTCGCCACTTCGCCCACGTGGCCGATGTCGATGATCTCGGGCACGTCCAGATCCGGTGTCTTGCGGCTCAGCTTCAGCTTGCGTGCACGGATCAGATCACCGTCCTTGCCGGTCAGGCCGACAGCACGTCCACCATGACGGGTGATGAGATTGACGATGTCCTTGTTCACCAGCCCGCCCAGCACCATCTCGACCACGTCCATGGTCTCGCTGTCGGTGACCCGCATGCCTTCGACAAAGCGGCTCTCCTTGCCGATCTTCTCCAGCAGCGAGCCGATCTGCGGCCCGCCCCCGTGGACTACCACGGGATTGATGCCCACCAGGCGCATCAGCACGATGTCACGGGCGAAACCGCTCTTCAGGGTCTCGTCCACCATCGCGTTACCACCGTACTTGACCACCACCGTGCGTCCCGAGAACCGGCGGATATAGGGCAGTGACTCGCCCAGTACCCGGGCGACTTCGGCGGCTTTTTCCGTGCTCAGGCTCATGGTCAGAAAGGCAGCGACAGGCTGGCATCCACCTGCAGCATCACGCGGCGGAATTCTTCCTGTATGGAATGCAGCGCCAGTTCATCGTCCGCCTCGAAACGCAATACCAGCGAAGGCGTGGTGTTCGAGGCACGCACCAACCCCCAGCCCTTGTCGAACTCGACCCGCATGCCATCGACGGTTGCGATGCGGGCGTTGTCGAAATGGGCGCTGTTGAGCAGCTTTTCCATGAAGGCGCACGGCTCGCCTTCGGCCATCGGAACACTGAGTTCAGGCGTGTTCACGCTGTCGGGCAGAGCCGCGAAGATATCACTGGAACTGCGATGGTCGTTCGCCAGTATCTCCAGCAGGCGTGCCGCAGCATAGAGGGCATCGTCGAAACCGAACCAGCGTTCGCGGAAAAAGATGTGGCCGCTCATCTCGCCCGCGAGCAGGGCACCGGTCTCCTTCATCTTGGCCTTGATCAGCGAATGGCCGGTAGCCCACATCAACGCCTCGCCACCGTATTCGGCGACCACGCTGGCGACATTACGGGAACTCTTGACGTCATAGATGATCTGTGCGCCGGGGTTGCGGGACAGCACATCCATGGCCAGCAGCATCAATACCCGGTCCGGCCAGATGATCTCCCCTTCGGAACTGACCACGCCGATGCGGTCACCGTCGCCGTCGAAGGCGATCCCCAGGTCGGCACCGTTCTCCTGCACCGCCTGTATGAGGGCCGCGAGGTTCTCGGTACGGCTGGGATCGGGGTGATGATTGGGGAAGTTGCCGTCGACCTCGCAGAACAACTCGACCACTTCACAGCCGAGTTCGCGCAGCAGCCGCGGGGCCGCCACCGAGGCGACTCCGTTCCCGCAGTCCACCACCACCTTGAGCGGACGTACCAGCTGCACGTCCGACTTGATACGTTCGATATAGTCCGGCAGCACGTCGACCGTCTCGACGGTCCCCTCGCCGGTCAGAAGATCGCCCGACTCGATGCGCTCACGCAGCCCCTCGATCGCCTCGTTGGCGAGCGTCTCCCCACCGAGTACGATCTTGAAG
Organism: Gammaproteobacteria bacterium; assembly: GCA_011321775.1. Lineage (GTDB taxonomy): Bacteria > Pseudomonadota > Gammaproteobacteria > DSM-19610 > DSM-19610 > Thiogranum. Next base: position 9,817 of record DROT01000168.1, read on the forward strand.
CCGTTGTAATCCGGAGGATTGTGACTGCCGGTCACCATGACGCCGGAACTGGCGTCCAGATACTGGGCTGCGAAATAGAGCACCGGCGTCGGCACCTGGCCGATGTCCTTCACGTCCCGCCCCGTCGCCTTGAGCCCGCGTATCAGCGCCTCGCTCAGCTCGGGACTGGAGAGACGCCCGTCACGACCGACCACCACCGTCTGTTCGCCGCGGAAATAGGCCTCGCTGCCGATGGCGCGACCGATCTCGTAGGCGACGTCGGTTGTCAGGGTCTGACCAACGATGCCACGAATATCATAGGCACGGAAGATTTCGCGACCGACCTTCTCCTCGGTCACGTCGACACGACTGATATCCAGGGCGTCCTCGTCGAACAGCAGGTCGCCCCCGACTTCGTCCACCACCTCCTCCGGAACCGGTTCCGCCGCCGTGGCCTCGGTCGGCGTCGCTGCCACTGACGCAGCCGGCGCGGGCCGGCGGGCCATGGCGCCCGCGGCCCGGGTCATGAGTTCCAGGGTGTCGCGCAATTCGGCGAGCCGGGCCGGATAGCCCTGCCTGAGACGCCCGTCACGCATATCCTTGACCAGGGTCAGCAGGGTCGCCAGATCGGCTCGCAAGGCGGTCCCGGTACGGCGCAATACCAGCCATACGAGCAGCGCCAGCAACAGGGCGGCAACGCCGCTCGCCGCCGCCCCCACCAGCAGCAGACCGCTGCCGGCGGCGCCCGCCGGCGGCCAGTAGACCACGCGCCAGCGCGTTCCCGGAATCGCCACGCTGCTGACGGCAGGACCCGACTTGAACGCGGCCGCACCGTGGCTGGCCAGCACCAGCGGCGCCCCGCCGGAGACCTGCTGCAGTTCGGCATACCCGGCCACGTCGGCCTGATCGAGCAACGTCTGCAGGGGGCGCAGCGAAAAACTCACCATCAGCAGACCGACGATGCGCCGGCCCGAGGGATCCAGAATGCGCCGGACCAGATTGATGTGCTGCTGCGGCGTCCCGGCCAGGTCGACTTCCACCGGTGGTGGCGTCTCCTGGGTCTCGGCATACTGCAACATCTCCAGCGCCGCATAGCCGATCGGCGGATCGGCATCGGGATCCTCCTTGTCGATACCGGGAGGCAGCAGGCGCACGCGGATGGCATCGGGAAAGAGTTTCGCCAGCGCTGCAGCCCTGGCCTGGCGCTGCTGCACGCCCGCATCGATCATGAGCCGCGCGAGCTGGCTGTCCCTGACGATCAGCTCAGCCGTACCGGCCTGCTGCGCTACCCACTGGCGGAAGGGGCTGGCCACCAGACCGGCCGACAGATCGGCCTGTTCCCTGGCGGCATCGCGTGCCTGGTTCAGGGCCTGGTAATAGACGGCGGCGGCCGGCACGACCACCAGCAGTACACCGAATGCCAGCAACAGAAGCATCTGGCCGCGCAGGGACACGGTTCCGGAGACGGGCGTCTCCGTGGGGGATGTCTGCGCGCCTGTTTTTCCCTTTCCCGACCGGAACGGTAACTTCATCACGATCCCTGATCTGTAGTACCGGGACCCCTGCCCCGGTGCAACCCGAATCAGGCGCGACCGGTATGGCCGAATCCGCCTGCACCACGACTACTATCGACAAAATCTTCAACAACTTCAAACCCGGGGCGCACCACCGGGACGAACACCATCTGCGCGATGCGCTCCCCCGGCTCCACGGTGAACGTATCCGATCCCCGGTTCCAGCAGGAGACATAGAGCTGGCCCTGGTAATCCGAGTCGATCAGACCCACCAGGTTGCCGAGGACGATGCCGTGCCGATGCCCGAGCCCCGAGCGTGGCAGCAACACCGCCGCCAGGCCGGGGTCGGCAATATGGATTGCTATGCCGGTCGGCAGCAGTTCCGTCTGCCCCGGCTGCAACGGCAGCGGCTGGTCCAGACAGGCGCGCAAATCCATGCCCGCCGAACCATCGGTGGCATAGTCCGGCAGTGGATACTCCGTGCCGATACGCGGATCGAGAATCTTAAGCTGAATACTTTGCATGATGCCCTGCTGCCTTCTCCTCACCGGAGCGTGGGAAATAGCGGGTGGCGATCTCGTCGACCAGCTGGCGCGCCAGCCGTGACTTGCGGTCGCGCGCCAGCCGCCGACTGCCGCCCTCCCAGACCAGTAACAACTCGTTGTCGTCACTGTCGAAACCGAGCCCGGCGCCGACGCGGTTGGCGGCGATCATCTCCACCCCCTTGGCGAGACGTTTTCTGTGCGCATAGCGCTCCAGCTCCTGCGTCTCGGCCGCGAAACCGACACACACCGGGCGCGGCGTGCGGGCGGCCACGGTGGCCAGGATGTCCGGCGCCGGTTCCAGACGCAATACCAGCTCGTCCGCCTGTTTCTTGATTTTTTCCTGCGCCGGGTGACGGGGGCGATAATCGGCCACGGCGGCGGTGGCGATGAACAACCGGCAGCCCTCCATCCTCTCCAGCACCGCCTGCAGCATCTCCTGCGCCGTCTCCACCAGTACCCGCTCCACTCCTTCCGGCGCCTCCAGCGCCACCGGCCCGCTGACCAGGGTCACCCGGGCACCGGCGTCGCGGGCGGCCGTCGCCAGCGCGTACCCCATCTTCCCGGAGCTGCGATTGCTGAGGAAACGCACCGGGTCGAGGGGCTCCCGGGTCGGTCCGGCGGTCACCACCACCTCCACGCCGGCGAGGCGTCCGCTGGCAAAGGACTGCGACAAGGCCTGCAACAATTCCGTCGGCTCCAGCATCCGTCCCGGACCACTCTCGCCGCAGGCCTGCTCGCCTTCGGCCGGCCCCCAGACGTGGACACCGCGCTCCCGCAGGAGGCTGACGTTTGCCCGGGTGGCCGGATGCTGCCACATCCCCCGGTTCATCGCCGGCGCCACCGCCAGCGGTGCCTCGCTCGCGAGGCACACGGCCGCCAGCAGGTCGTCGGCGCGCCCTTGGGCCAGCCGCGCGAGGGTATCGGCCGTCGCCGGTGCCACCAGCATGAAATCCGCCCAGCGCGCCAGCTCGATGTGCCCCATGGCATCGTGTTCGTCGTTCCAGTCGCAATACACCGGCTGCCCGCTGAGGGCCTGGAAGGTCTGCGCCCCCACGAAGCCGGTGGCGGCGGCTGTCATGAGCACGCGCACCTCGGCGCCGGCAGCCCGCAACAGGCGTACCAGTTCGGCGCTCTTGTAGGCTGCGATACCCCCGGAGATCCCGAGCAGTATGCGTTTTCCGGCCAGCAGGTTCATGCTGCGGCAGTGTACCAGAAGCGCCCACAATCGTCTGTGAAACGGCCGCTTTACAGCCGCCCCGCCCGGCAGCATCATGCCACCTGCGACGACAGGGATGTCGACAGCTGAACAGGGAGGTTTGGCGATGCCCATCAACGACTGGCCGGCAACCGAACGGCCACGAGAAAAACTTCTTTCCCGCGGAGCCACCGCGCTGTCCGATGCCGAACTGCTGGCCATCTTCCTGCGCACCGGGGTCGCCGGCCAGAGCGCCGTCGCCCTGGCGCGGCAACTGTTGGCGGAATACGGCAGCCTGCGTGGTCTGCTGCGCGCCAGCCGCGAACGCCTGTGCGCTACCCGCGGCCTGGGAACGGCCAAGTACGCCCAGCTGCAGGCGGTGATGGAACTGGCCCGACGCCACCTGCACGAACAGCTGCTGCGCGGCGACGCCCTCGAGAGCCCGGCCGACACGCGCGCCTACCTGAGCGCGCGTCTGCGCGACTACCCCTATGAGGTGTTCGCCTGCCTGTTCCTGGACAGCCGCCACCGTGTCATCCGCTACGAGGAGCTGTTCCGCGGCACCATCGATGGCGCCAGCGTGCACCCGCGCGAGGTGGTCCGGCACGCCCTGCAACACAATGCCGCGGCGGTGATCCTGGCACACAACCATCCCTCCGGCGTCGCCGAGCCCAGCGAGGCCGACCGGCAGATCACCCGACGCCTGGGCGCCGCACTGGCACTGGTCGACATCAAGGTGCTGGATCATTTCGTGATCGGAGACGGCGAGGCACTCTCCTTTGCCGAACGGGGGATGATCTAACCGGTTGTGATCTACAAGTGTGTGCGAAGCCATTCAAGCGGATGGGGACGGGCCCTGTCTCTGACCGAATCGACCGCGCCTTGAAATGGGCCGGATTTTCCGGAAAAAGCCGGCCGTTGTCTGAGCGCAGCGAGTCCAGTGCTCTATCCCCCGGGCAATTGCGGGTTCAGCGTCCCTGTGGTGTTCCGCGGCAAGGCGCTGTGCGAAGGGAATGGCCAAGCCCTTGCCGAGCACAGTAACGCAGCGGCGGGGCACCACAGGGGCGCCCTTCGGGTTCGCTTGTCGACGCCCACGGACGGCGTTGCGTCTCTTGGCGAGGGAATGGCCATTGCCTGCGAGACGCGCCTTGCCGTGAACGTCGACAAGCGAACTGAACCCGCAATTGTCCGGGGGATAGAGCACTTGGCCGGCCCTGAAAATCTGGTCCATTTCAAGGAGAAAAGCGGTCGTCTGAGGGAAGAGACAGGGCCCGCCCCCATCCGCTTGAATGGCTGTCCCTTTTTCGCCCGCGGCAGGAGGCCATGGGCACCGCTCGGTCACCTCCGGGCTTGGCAGCCGCGGCGGACTCTGGTATAAAGCGCGGTTCTCGTTGCCCGCCGAGGCGGGCCGTGCAAGCATTCTGAGGAAAGCAACGATGTCGAAAGTCTGCCAGGTCACCGGGAAGCGCCCGGTCACGGGGAACAATGTCTCCCACGCGCACAACAAGACCCGCCGCCGGTTCCTGCCGAACCTGCACACGCACCGGTTCTGGATCGAGAACGAACAGCGCTGGGTAAAACTGCGGGTATCCTCCAAGGGCATGCGCATCATCGACAAGCTCGGCATCGAGGCGGTACTCGCCGACATCCGCGCCCGCGGCGAAAAGGTCTAGGGAGAACGACATGCGTGACAAGATCAAGCTGGTTTCCAGCGCCGGTACCGGCCATTTCTATACCACCACCAAGAACAAGCGCACCATGCCGGACAAGCTGGAGCTGAAGAAATACGATCCCGTGGTTCGCAAGCACGTGGTCTACAAGGAAGCGAAGATCAAATAGTCGCCGCCTCGGAACAGCCTGACCGCATAGCGTAAAGCCCTGCCAAGCAGGGCTTTTTTGTGCCCACCCGGCCTTGCCTCCATTTTATTTGATCCAGGTCAAAGAAAGCTGTCCCCGGCAGGCGTAGGGTGATTCGCGGTTGGACTAGTGATGGGTGGGAAACCGGCGAACTAACTGCTCGGTTTTTCCGGCTTCCGCACCTTGCATCTTTGTCTTCCCTTCCCGTCCTTGCCGCAGCGCCCATCGCGCTGCGGTTTTTTTTGCGGCTCGGAAAAAGCGATTTGCGGCCCCCGGACTCCGCACATACAATGCCGCAAACTCCCCGCCCGCGGACACGATTTGAACACTTCGGACGACAGCCGGCCACTGGCGGCCATCGATCTCGGCTCCAACAGCTTCCACATGATCGTAGGCCGGCTGCAGAATGAGCAGCTGCAGGTCATCGACCGCCTGCGCGAGCCGGTACGGCTGGCCGCCGGCCTCGACGAGAAGCATCAGCTCGATGCCGAAGTCGCGGAACGGGCACTCGACTGCCTGCAGCGTTTCGGCCAGCGCATTCGCGAACTGCCCCCGGACGACGTACGCGCAGTCGGCACCAATACGCTGCGCCGCGCCCGCGCCAGCCAGGGCTTTCTCGAGCGCGCCCAGGAAGCCCTCGGGCACAGCATCGAAATCATCTCCGGCATCGAGGAAGCGCGCCTGGTGCACCTCGGCGTCGCCCACAGCCTGCCCGATCCCGGCGGGCGTCGACTGGTGGTCGACATTGGCGGCGGCAGCACCGAACTCATCATCGGCGAGGGCTTCGAACCGCTGGAACTCGAAAG
>DROT01000169.1 GCA_011321775.1 Gammaproteobacteria bacterium
GGGGCATTGATCCGCAAACGGCCGCGGGGTTCAGAGGAAAAGCCGGTCACCACGCATTCGGCGTCCGCCACGTCTTCGAGGATCTGCCGGCAGCGTTCGTAGTAGGCCTGCCCAGCCTCGGTAAGACTGATGCGGCGGGTGGTCCGATTCAGCAGGCGCCCGCCGAGGCAGTTCTCCAGCGCAGCAATCTGCTTGCTGATGGTGGCCCGCGAGAGCTGCAGATGTTCCGCGGCAGCTGAAAAGCTGCCCTGGTCGACAACCGTCACGAACGCAGACATGCTGGCAAGACGATCCATGGGGCACCCTCATTCGACACAACTGTTTCTATTATCGAAATTATTATTTCACATAACGGATACATATTTCTATACAAGAAACTATTAAGCTGCGATACAACCTAAACGGCACCAGACAGGGGGTATCCGGCATGGTCTATCTACGACGCAGTCAGGAACGGGGTTACAGCGACCTCGGCTGGCTACAGAGCCGCCATACGTTTTCCTTTGGCAACTACTATGACCCCGATCACATGGGCCTGTCGGCACTGCGTGTCATCAACGACGACCGGGTGCAACCCGGGACCGGGTTCGCCACCCATTCCCACCAGGACATGGAAATCATCAGCTACGTCCAGCAGGGCACCATCGAACACAAGGACAGCATGGGCAACATCGAGGTACTGCCGGCCGGCGAGTTCCAGCTCATGAGCGCCGGCACCGGCGTCACCCACAGCGAGTACAACCCATCAAGTAGCGAGTCGCTGTCGTTCCTGCAGATCTGGATCCAGCCGGCCGAACTGGGCATCGAGCCCGGCTACCAGCAGAGGCCCTTCGGGCACCACGAGGGCTTGACGATCATCGTATCGCCCGACGGTCGGGACGGCAGCCTGAAGATCCACCAGGACGCCTGGCTTCACCAGCTGCAACTCGGCCACGGACAAGGAGAACAGTATGCCCTGCGTCCCGGCCGGACCGCTTATGTGCATGTCATTTGCGGGACCCTGGACGTGAACGAACATCGGCTGGAAGCCGGCGATGGTATCGGGCTGTCCGAGGTCGCGATGATCCGGTTCGACGCGCCGGAAGACACGCAAGCCCTGCTGTTCGATCTGCCCTGAGGAGACGAGATATGACAAAGGCCCACATAGCCGGACTGGAGCCAATGGAAGTTTTGCTGGAAGCCGGTGAAACCTATCATTGGTGCAGCTGCGGGAGATCCGGGAACCAGCCGTTCTGCGACGGCTCGCACCAGGGCACGGGATTCGAGCCGCTTGAGTTCCGGGTCGAGGCATCTGAAGCCGCGCATTTGTGCCTGTGCAAGCAGACCGGGAACCCGCCCTTTTGCGATGGCAGTCACGCGCGGCTGGAGGTGCCCGCCACACCAGGCGATCTGTCGCAGATCCAACCGACGCCCGAAGAACCCACCGTCAAGTACATCCACGACCTGGCCAGGGACGGCCTGAGCCGGGTCGGCCGGCATGGCCCGATGGGGGCCATGGGCGTGCCGCGCTCGGAGCTGCCGCACTGGGACGACATCCAGATCCTGGCGGCACAGTTCGCCACCAAACCGAAGTCGGACGACGCGCCGGTGGAGACCGGTCTGGTGATCGGCCCAAGCGCCGCCAGGCCGATGCACCTGGACATCCCGCTGTTCGTATCAGACATGAGCTTCGGCGCCCTGTCGGAAGAGGCCAAGATCGCACTGGCGCGCGGCGCCGACCTGGCCGGGACCGGCATCTGCTCCGGAGAAGGCGGCATGCTGCCGGAGGAACAGCAGGCCAACCGGCGTTACTTGTACGAACTGGCCTCCGCCCGCTTCGGCTACCATGAGGAGCTTTTGTCCCGCGTCCAGGCTTTCCACTTCAAGGGCGGACAGGGCGCCAAGACGGGAACCGGCGGCCACCTGCCTGCCGGCAAGGTGACGGCGAGGATCGCCGAAGTCCGCGGACTCACGGAGGGCACACCGGCCATCTCCCCGTCGACCTTCGATGACCTGGTGACGCCGGAAGACTTCCTGCGTTTCTCGGACCGGGTTCGCGAACTGACGGGCGGCATCCCGATCGGCATGAAGCTGTCGGCCAACCATATTGAGCAGGACATCGCCTTTGCGCTGCAGGCCGGCGTCGACTACCTCATTCTCGACGGCCGCGGCGGCGGCACCGGCGCGGCACCGCTGATTTTCCGCGACAACATCTCCGTGCCCACCATCCCGGCGCTGGCGCGCGCGCGGCGTTTCCTCGACCACCAGCAGCGCCCGGACGTCACCCTCATCATCACCGGGGGGCTCAGGACACCGGCCGATTTCGTCAAGGCGCTGTGCCTCGGCGCCGATGGCGTCGCCCTGTCCAATGCCGCCATGCAGGCCATCGGCTGCGTGGCCGCGCGCATTTGCCACAGCAACAACTGCCCGGCCGGCATCGCCACCCAGAAGCCCGAGCTACGGGATCGTCTCGACATCCAGCAATCGGCCGAACGGCTGAAGAATTTCCTTGCCGCCTCGACCAGCCTCATGCAGGTCATGGCACGGGCCTGCGGACACGACAATCTGAACCAGTTCAGCCAGAACGACATCACGACCTGGAAACGAGAAATGGCTGATCTAGGCGGTATCGCGTACGCTGGCGTCGACGACGCGCGCGTACGCTGAGGAGGGACGAGAATAAAAAAGCGAAAAACGGGGACAGACCACGTTCTAAAGAACGTGGTCTGTCCCCTTTTTCATCTGGATGGCGCGCCCGGAGAGATTCGAACTCCCGACCGCCTGGTTCGTCGTTAGCAAACTGAGCGCTAACTATTTGTTTTTAATTGCACTTACTGGAACGTCCGTTGCCCATTTTGCCTGACGATGCGGGATGATTCAGGACCGATCCCCGCAAAAGTCCCGCACGGCTTACTTGGCGTTTTTTGCGGTTGTGGGGGAGATATTCCTCTGTAAACCTCATGAACACCAAATCATCCAAACCTTGTCAGTGATTGCATCCGCGATGCTGGCTCAACCTGTCAAGTTACCGTAGACGAGTAGAAGGGGGATGGCAATTCCGGGTAGGCCCGGTAAACATGCCGGAACACTTCCTCGGCCTTTTCGTTCACATCCTCTTCCGTGTACGCCTCGACCGGCAGGCCGGTGTCTTCGCTCCACAGGTGGTCCCGGATCGTGATGCGTACAGCATCGCGGGTAGACTCCTTGTCGCGCCAGTGGTCGATTTTCAACTTTTCTGCTTTCAGGTGGGCGAGCAGCCCGACCGAGACGGCCTTGATCTTGCGGATTTCTGCAGCATCCAGGTCCGGCTTCCGGAGCAGGTCAAAGATCGCCAGTGATTCCTCATCCAGGCCTTCGCGCAGCGATCGCAGTTCCTCGCCTTCCAGCGACTGTTCAAATGCCAGCAGCGCTTCAAAGGTCTGCTCGATCGCGACCCGGTCCTTCTCGCGGTTGTACTCGGCCACGATCTTTTCGTAGTGTTGCTGGAAATCCGTGCGCAGCGGATTCTGCGCCAGCAGACGCTGCAGGCGGGTCTCAATGGCCGCCTTCAGGCTCTGCACCGTTGTTCGCTTGCCGGGACTGCGCTCGAATTCCCTGCGCAGCCGGTCGAAGTCAATCTGGCTGATGTCATAGACACCATTATCCGCATGGTCATCCTGGTCCCTGACCTCAACCGCCGCATCAACCACCTGGTGCAACTGCCGAATGATGTCGCTGATGTCCGCCTGTTCGCGGTCCTGCTGAAGGCTCTTGTAAACCACATTGATCGCGTCATAGTCGGCCCGGTGCGCATTGACCCCCTGTACATTGAGGCAGGCCTTGAACTTCTTGAATACCTCGCGGCACATCACCTCGAAGTGCTTGCGGGTTTCGTCATTTTCGTTGGCCACCTCCTTTGCGGCGACAATGGCGGCATTGCGTTCAA
>DROT01000170.1 GCA_011321775.1 Gammaproteobacteria bacterium
CATCACCAACGCGCTGCGACTGCGGCGGGTGAAGCTGTAGCAGCCACACCCCCTCTCTCGTGGCAAGGGTTTTACAGAATCATTTCATGGGGCTGAAACGCATGACTGAATAGTTCAGAATACCAGTCATTGCGAGGCGCGCGGGGCCGCGGCAATCTCATGCAATGGAATGAGGCGGCCGGAAGGTTCACACGAATCCGGGAGCGCCGGGCTCCAGCCCGGCAAGAATGATTTCGGCTCATGACGATGCCGGATGGCCACCCCATGTCGGGCTGGAGCCCGGCGCTCCCGAAGACAGACACCCCTGGATTCAGCACCCCTCCCATTACCCCAGAAAGCAGCGACCGAGGAGAGGTGGCCAACAGGCTCAGGGCAGTAGCGAAGCTGGTGGCACAACGCGACCGCCCGCGCCCTCATCCGCAAGCTGCGCTCCACAGGCCGGATCGCTGGCTGGCGCGCAAACTGCAGCGCTACAGCGTCAACCTCCCGCCATTCACGCATCAACGCCTGGCCGACAGCGGCGAGATCGAGGAGATCGCCCCCGGCATCTGGGCCCAGACGGCGGACACCCTCTATGACCCGGAACTGGGGCTGGTGCTGGAACCCCGAGAAATCGCCGCGGATAAACTGGTCATATAAACCTGGTCAGATAGGCTATACTGGTCATGTGTAAGTGACCAGGAGAAATACCATGAAAATCAACGCCACCGAGTTCAAGGCCAAGTGCCTGAAGCTGGTCGACGAAGTCGCACAGACCCGCGAACCCATCGTCATCACCAAACGTGGCAAGCCCGTGGCCAAAGTAGTGCCCATCGAGGAGGAAACGCCCACCTCACATTTCGGCTACATGGCCGGCACCATCGAGATCACCGGCGACATCATCTCACCCATCGAGGAAGAATGGAGCGCCTTGATGGAAGACGAAAACGAGTTCTACGAAGGGCTGAATGTCGCAGAAGACAAGGGGGACTATGGCAAATGAGCAGGGGATTGTTGATTGACACCCATATCTGGCTCTGGTTCGCCCAGCCTGAACGTCGGCTGAAGAAACCTGGCCGGGAGGCCATCGAACGGGCCATTGCTGGCGGCAGCCTGCGAATATCCATCATGACGGTTTGGGAAATCAGCCAACTCGACGCCCTCGAACGCATCCACCTCGGTGCCCCCATCGATGAATGGCTGGAAAAGGCCCTGACCCTGCCCGGCCTGCAGTGTCTTCCATTGGAACCGGCACTGATCTTCGATGCCCACCGCCTCCCCGGCGACTTTCATCGCGACCCCATCGACCGCCTGCTGGTCGCCACCGCCCGCCACCACGGGCTCACGCTAATCACCGAAGACCGCAAGATTCTCGACTACGCCCGCCAGGGTTATGTGCGGGCCTGTTCATCCGGCAACAAGGAACTGCTCAAGCCATGAAGACCCCCAGCCTGGAAGTCAGCGGCGATTTCGCCTGCTGAACCAGCCGTTCCCCGACTTCCGGGGATTATCCCGTAGTCTTCTTCATGACTCTATCCTCTCAAGAAATAGAGTCTCCGGTAAACCCGGCGCGGTTCATCGAACAACGGCCCGTTGGGCCTCGCGGTGTTCAGCCCAACCTGCCCGGGGTACGTGTTTTACAAAGCCTCTTTCGAGGACTATAAAGGTCGGAGCGATCACGCGGCCGCCTGACCGAGGAACAACGGAAACCATGCCGGACGAATTCATCCACGAACCACGCATCGCCTATTTCTCCATGGAGATCGCGCTGCACAACGACATCCCCACCTACAGTGGCGGCCTGGGGGTGCTCGCCGGCGATACCATGCGCTCGGCCGCCGACCTGGAGCTGCCGATGGTGGCGGTGACCCTGGTCAGCCGCGAGGGGTACTTCCGGCAACGCATCGACGAGGAAGGCCAGCAGTTCGAGGATCCCGATCCCTGGGAGCCGGCGCAGTGGGCCAGGGCCCTGCAGGCGAAGATCGCGCTCGATATCGAGGACCGCACCGTGTGGGTGGGCGGCTGGCTGTACATCCTCGAGGGCCATATGAACGGTCGCCAGCCGGTGATCCTGCTGGATACCGATCTCGGCGAGAACCATCCCGACGACCGCGCCATTACCGCACAGCTCTATGGGGGCGACCAGCGCTACCGGCTCAAGCAGGAGATGGTGCTGGGCATCGGCGGCACGCGCCTGCTGCAGGCGCTCGGTTTCAGCATCCGCCAGTACCACATGAACGAGGGGCACTCCGCGCTGCTGGCACTGGAACTGCTGCGGCGCTATGCCTGGCCGCAGGAGGACCTGCGACCGGGCGAGTCGCCCTACGACATCCCGCGGGTGCGCGAGCTGTGCTGTTTCACCACCCACACGCCGGTGGAAGCGGGCCACGACCGCTTTCCCTACGAACTGGTGAAACAGGTCGCCGGCGAGCCGGTCGAGTTCGCCACCCTGAAGCAGCTGGCCGGCAACGATACCCTCAACATGACGCGCCTGGCCCTCAACCTCAGTGAATATGTCAACGGCGTCGCCCAGCGCCACGCCGAGGTGTCGCGCAGCATGTTTCCCGGCTACCAGGTCCACGCGGTCACCAATGGCGTACACCCGTTCACCTGGACCAGCGAGACCTTCCGCCACCTCTACGACGCCGAGGTACCGGGCTGGTGTCACGAGGCAGCGATGCTGATCCGTGCCGAGTGCTGCATTGCGGACGAGGAACTGTGGGCCGCACATCAGGAAAACAAGCAGCAACTCATCGCGCGGGTACGCGAACTCACCGGAACACAACTCGATCCCGGGCAGCCGATCATCGGCTTCGCACGCCGCATGACCGCCTACAAGCGCCCGGACCTGCTGTTCTCCGACCTCGAACGGCTGCGCCGGATTGCCGCCAGGCACCCTTTCCAGATCGTCATGGCCGGCAAGGCACATCCCCGCGACGAGGGCGGCAAGCGTCTCATCCGCCAGCTGTACCAGCATCGCCGGGAACTGGAGGCCGACATCCCCATGGTGTTCCTGCCGGGCTACGACCTGGAGATGGCGCAGTGCCTGGTCGCCGGCGTCGACCTGTGGCTCAACACCCCGCTGCGGCCGCTGGAAGCCTCGGGCACCAGCGGCATGAAAGCCACCTTCAACGGCGTGCCCAACCTGAGCGTGCTCGACGGCTGGTGGATCGAGGGCTGCATCGAGGACATCACCGGCTGGGCGGTGGGAGACAGCAGCGAGGCCGACAACGACAGCGACGCCGCCTCCCTCTATGACAAGCTGGAGCAGAAGGTGTTGCCGCTGTACTACCAGGACCGCGCCGGCTGGATCGCCGTCATGAAAGGCGCCATCGCCAAGAACGCTTCCTACTTCAACAGCCACCGCATGATGCGGCGCTATGCCACGGAGGCCTATATCCGTTAGAACAATTCGTCGTTGCGCCGCGCCCAGCCCGACCTGCTGATGCAATGAAAGAAGTCGCTGGTCGGATCCGGGCGGAATCCGGGGAAACACAACCATGCCCTATCTGCTGCTGCCGGCGATCTTCCTGCTCGTCGTCGTTGTCCTGCTGACGGCGGTGCACACAGGCTTTCGCGCGCCGCGGCGTCGCGAACGCACGACCCCCGCCCGCCTCGGCCTGAACTACGAAGCGCTCTCCATCGAGACCCGTGGCGGCAAGCGGCTCCACGCCTGGTGGCTGCCGGCGCAGAAACCGTCGCGCCGCAGCATCCTGCTGCTGCACGGCTGGGGCGGCAACAGTGAATTCATGCTGCCGCTGGCCGTGCCGCTGCACCGTGCCGGTTTCAACGCCCTGTTGCTGGACGCGCGCAACCATGGCCGCAGCGACTCGGCCGGTTATTCCTCCATGCCCCGCTTCGCCGAGGATGCCGGTGCGGCCATTGACTGGCTGCGCTCGCAGCGGCCCGACCAGGCCGGCGGCATCGCCCTGCTGGGACACTCCGTCGGCGCCGCAGCCGTGCTGCTGGAAGCCTCGCGCCGCAACGACATCGATGCCGTAATCAGCATCGCCGCCTTTGCCCATCCCGAATGGATGATGCGTCGCTACCTGGCTCGCCTGCACCTGCCACGCTGGCTGCTCGCCGTCGTCCTGCGCTACGTGGAATGGGTCATCGGCCACCGCTACGACGATATCGCCCCCCTGAACACCGTCTGCCGGATACGCTGCCCGCTGCTGCTGGTGCATGGCACCGCCGACCACACCGTCCCCGTGAGTGATGCGCTGGCGATCCGCGATCACTGCCGTCATGAGCGCCTGCAACTGTACCTGGTCGAGGGTGCGGACCACGAATCCGTGGATGCAGTCGAGGCGCACGCCGATCGACTGATCGGGTTTCTTGACGACACGCTGCCACCCTGAGGAAAATCACACAAAAGATGAAAAATGTGCAGTCGTTCACACCGGATGGGGAACTCAGGTCTGCCACGCCTGTCTCTATCCCCGCACGTCACTACCAACGCGTTACACAAGGAACCGAAAACATGCCCAGAAACGACAGCTCCCTGAAAACCGCCTCCGTCCTGCTTGGCACCCTGCTGGCGACGGCGGCAACGGCAAGCGGCGCAGCCACCGGCGACGGCAACCCCTTCCGCATGCAGACACTGCACTCGGGCTACCAGCTGGCCCACCAGGACGAGGACGACGGCAAGGAACACGGGCAGAGCAAGGAGCACGAGAGGAAGGGAAGCGAAAACGAGCACAAGGAAAAGGCCGCCGAGGGCAAATGTGGCGCCGAACACATGAAATCCCGTGAAGGCAAGTGCGGCAGCGGAAGTTAGCCCGACATCACCAATAGCCAGAGCGGCCTGAATCCAGCGAAGCCCGACGTGCAGCGGCCGAACGGCTCTCCGTCGGGCTTCGCTGCGCCTGGGGTCAGGCCATGGTTCGCTGCCGCAGGGACGGGAGACGGGTGCAAAGCTTCGGTCATCGACGTTCTCCGGCCTCGGCCGTGGACCGTCGCACCGCCAGAGCCACTACCAAAACTGTGGTTTTGATTCTAAACTGCCACCTATGAATGCAGTCGGTGCGCACAAAGACGGCGACAGGAGAACGCCAGCGACCTCGTTTGCTCCACAACTGAATCGGCACCACCTCTGGCTGGCCATCGGCGCCGGCGTACTGCTGTTCGCCCTCCTCATCTTCGTCGCCCATGTACCGGAACGGCTGGAGCGCCAGGAGCACGCCCAGCGGGCCATACGCATGCTCGATGCCATGCGCCGGCCGATCGTGAACATCGAAGCCATCGAGACCAGCGTACTGGAGCACCGTACGCCCGCCGCAGGCTCGCTCGAAGATGCGATCAAGGACGCCAACACCCAGCTCGGGTATTACCGTGAAAGCGCCGGCTACAATCCCGAGCTGCTGGAGCGCGCGGATCGTTTCGCAAACACCTACCGGGAATGGCTCAAGGCCGAACACGAGCTGCTCGACCACCTCGACCACGACCGCAACCATCTTCCAAAGGAACTCACCGACCACCTGGTTCAGGCCAACGATCTCTTCCTTCGTACCCTCGACCGGCTTGGAGAAGGCGAGGACATCATCCACGCGGACATTCAGGACGGTCAGCGGGCCGCACACCTGTTACAGTGGTCCGGCAGCCTGCTGGTAGGGTACCTGTTCCTGGTGATCCTCGGCTACCAGCGACTCACGAACCGCGCCATCGCGGCGCGTGAAGAGGATCTGTATACCACGCTGCAATCCATCGGTGACGCCGTCATCACCACGGACACCAGGGGTCGCGTCGTGCGCATGAACCCCGTCGCCGAGCGGCTCACCGGCTGGCCCGCGCAGGAAGCGCTCGGCCAGCCGCTGGAGCAATGTTTCCATATCGTCAACGCCGAAACCGGCAACGAGGTGGAGAGCCCGGTCGACAAGGTGCTTCGCGAGGGCCAGATCGTCGGCCTGGCCAATCACACCATGCTGATCGCGCGCGACGGCGGCCGCTACCAGATCACCGACAGCGGCGCCCCCATCCGCGACGCCTCCGGCGCCATCCGCGGCGTGGTGCTGGTGTTCCGCGACATCACCGAGGAATATGACCTGCAGCGCACCCTGCGCGAACACGCCCTGCGCTTGCAGCGCATCATCGAGGCCGCCATGGACGCGGTCATCGTCGCCGACGAACAGGGGCGCATCCTGGAGTGGAACCCGCAGGCTGAAAGCCTGTTCGGCTGGTCACGGGACGAGGCCACCGGCAAACTCCTGCAGCAGACCATCATCCCGCCGGAGCACCGGGCGGCGCACCTGCGCGGCATCGAACGGCTGGTCGAGACCGGCAAGACCTCCATCATCGGCAAGCGCGTGGAAACCACGGCGCAGGATCGCGACGGGCGACAGCTGCCCGTTGAACTGACCATTGCCCGGCTGCACCAGAGCCGCGGCTGGCTGTTCAGCGCCTTCATCCGCGACCTCAGCGAGAAGAAACGGGTGGAGAAGGCGCTGCACAGGCGCGAGGCGCAGTTGTCCGAGGCCCAGCGTATCGCCCACCTCGGCAGCTGGGAGCTGGACCTCGGCAGCGGCGAACTGTACTGGTCGGACGAGGTCTATCGCATCTTCGAAATCGACCCGGAGGCTCTGGAACCCTCCTTCGATGGCTTCCTCGAGATCGTTCACCCTGAAGACCGTGACCGGGTCGCACAGGCCTACAACGAGTCGGTCGAAAAACGCGCCCCCTGCGATATCGTGCACCGACTGTTGATGAAGGACGGCCGCATCAAGCATGTACGCGAACGCTGCGAGACCCGCTACGACGAACAGGGCAAGCCGCTGCGATCGCTCGGCACCGTGCAGGACGTCACCGACAGCGTCGTTGCCGAGGAAGAACTGCGACTGGCGGCCACCACCTTCCAGAGCCATGCCGGCATCCTGGTCACCGACCCCCAAGGCACCATCCTGCGCGTCAACCCCGCCTTCGAGGCAATGACCGGTTACACGGCGGCCGAGCTGGTGGGCCGGAACCCGCGCATCCTGCACTCGGGACGCCATGACGAGAAGTTCTACCAACACATGTGGTCCCTGCTGAAGGAGACCGGCCGCTGGGAGGGCGAGTTGTGGAACCGCCACAAGGACGGCCACCTCTATGCCGAACTGCTGACCATTACCGCCGTGAAGAACGACCATGGCGAGCTCACCCACTACGTCGGCACCACCCAGGACATCACCGAACGCAAGCATGCCGAGGCGCGCGTGGAGCACCTCGCCTACTATGACGACCTGACCGAACTGGCCAACCGACGCCTGCTCCACGACCGGCTGCAGCAGGAGATCGCCGTGGCGCGGCGCCACGGCGTCCACGGTGCC
>DROT01000171.1 GCA_011321775.1 Gammaproteobacteria bacterium
TCGCCGTCGTCCCTGAATGTGGTGGGGTTCAGGATGTCGATGACATCGTTTTCAGAGAGTGGTTTTTTGGCCATGGCTTTCCTCCTCCTTCCGGGTGACCGGGTTTTGGCCGTCGGTGGACCATTGCGGAACGATGTCCGCCAGGTGTGGCAGCAGCTCGTGCACGAGCTGCAACATGGTGTCGTGCGCCGAGGGCGTGGGGCTGTTGTAACGCTTTGTTTCGTAACGGTGGACCGGCATCTGCCGGCCGGCGGCCTGGTTGTAGGCCGCCATGCTCGGCACCACGGTATCCAGAATCGAAACGCGCCCGCGCGATTCGTCGTAAAAGGTCTTCCGCAGCTGCTGAGCCGCCACCTGGGTGTCGGTGCTGCGATCCAGTCCGTAGATCAGGCCCAGCATGGGCGGCACCGTCGGCAACCCGGCCTGGATGCCGGGGGGTGGTTCCAGCCGCTTGAGCATGGCCACGGTGTTGCGCACGAACTCTTTCGCCGCGACCCACTCCGGCGCGATGGGTGACAGCAGAATATCGCTGGCGCGGATGGCGAGTTCCTGCAGCTCGCCCGTCCCGTCCGACCCCTTGGTGTCGATGATGATGTAGTCGTAGGCCTCGTCGATTGCCAGCATGGCGGCGTGCAAGTACTGGAAATGACTGGATGATTGGCGAATCCAGTTGTTCAGGGACTTGTCAGGATCGTCCGACACGATCAGATCGAGGTTCGGGATGGCCGTCTGGCTGATACAGCCGGTCGGATCGGCCGTCATCACCATACGACGCAGCCCGTGCGGCGCAGGCCTGGCCAACGGGTAGTACGTCGATAGAGACTGCTGGTGATCGGTGTCGACCAGCAAGACACGCTGGCCGAGGTCGACGAGGATGCCGCCAAGATTGGCGGCCAGGGTGGTCTTGCCGACCCCCCCCTTGGTTGAGATGACTGCGTATTTCTTGGCCACGCCCATTACTCCCTGTGTAATGGACCAGGTAGCCAATCAATACATCATGCACCTTGCATGAAGACTGTTAATCACTAGGTCGGCAGTTCGAGCCTGTCCCGGGGAGCCATTTTCAGGTCGGAATCACCGACAGCCCGTTTGGAGCTGTCGGTGGTTCGCTGGTCCCCGGCCATAATCAACCCAATGGTTAACCGTTTGATTGGCGACTTGGTCCAGTCGGTTTGACTGTCCAACATCTCGGTTTTATGTAGCGGCCTCCGAGCAGGCGTTGATGCATGGTCTGACGGTCAGAATAACTACTACCATGCGGTTTCAATGTCAATAGTCTTAGCAAATCCCGGCATCACTCATGACCTTTCGCATATGATCCACCTTCACGGCGATATAAATCTGCGTTGTGCGAATATCCGTGTGCCCCATGATCTCCTTGATCGCCATAATATCCGGCGTCTCCGCGTTGCCCAGCTGCGTGCCGAAGCTGTGCCGCAGCCGCCGGGCGCTGATCTTGCAGCCGATCCGCTCGGACAGCCGGCGAAAAAACCCGCACAACTGCTCAACCGTCATTTCCGGCCCGCGATACCGCCACGCCAGGCGCGTCACATTAAACACCTGATCGCCCGACTTCACCTCAACGATTTTTTCCGTGCGTATCCGCAGCCGCCGCAAATCCGCGGCAACACCGTCGGTTAACGGGATGGACCATTCGCGCCGCGTCTTGCTGCCTTCGGCGCGCAGACAAATCGTTTTCTTAACAAAATCAA
Source organism: Gammaproteobacteria bacterium (assembly GCA_011321775.1). Classification (GTDB taxonomy): domain Bacteria; phylum Pseudomonadota; class Gammaproteobacteria; order DSM-19610; family DSM-19610; genus Thiogranum. The sequence continues at coordinate 1,713 of DROT01000171.1, forward strand.
TATCGTGCCAGCGCAAGGTAACGACCTGGCGCGCCCGCACTCCCGTGTGGGCCATAAACCGGACAAGCGCCAGCCAGAACCAGCTGGGCGTGATGGCGTCGGAGGCCTGCAAATACCGGATTGCCTTGTCCAGGGCGCCGTCTTCCAGCGTCTTGTTCCGGCGCCGCACGGTTGGCGCATAGGACAGTTCACGAAAGTGATTCCTGATCGGCAGCACGCCCCGGCGTTCGGCATAATTGAATACCGCACGCAGATGCCGCAAATAATTGTTGAAGGTGGTGCCCGAGGCCCGGGCCAGCACCTGGTCGCGCCAGGCCAGCAACCGGTCCTCCGTGATCGACGTCAGTTCGGACACCACGTTTCGCTCGAAACGTGCCGCGACGACGCGATACTGGTTGATGGAGACATCCGTCAAAACACGACGCTGAAGATAATATTCGACGACATCCGACACGCTGTAGATCACCGCATTCCCTCGCAAGTCTGTTCACTTTAGCCGCCAGTCATGATGGAACGGCGCAGTCCCTGGCCTGATCAAAACACCGCATACGGTCGCACCTCGACCGGTGCGGTAGAGGTCAGATAGTACAAATATTTCGGGATGGTGTCAGGGTGAAGCGCGCCGGGTCGGTCAGTCCAGTACGCCGGACAACAGCTTCAAATGGCGGTTCGGTGGGGGCGGCGGCTGATCGCCATAGAGAACAGACGGCGGGAACAGCCATCCGTACAGTTTTGACTCTTTATTCGGCCCTTGTGCCAGCACCGTGTGCACATTGACCCGCTTGTCGGTCCGCCGGTGCAGATCCAGTTTCTGGAGGCGGGATTGCACCCGCTTGTACTGTTTCTTGAGGGTATCCTCATCGTCGGCGGCCAGCCCGTGGTGTTTCAGGTAGGCCATGAATATCGCCGGCGACAGCAGGACGACACCTTCAGGCAGCGTATGGACCATCGCCGTGACTTTATTCACCGCCAGGCCCCTGTCGGCCAGGCCCGCCCGCACCCAGGACAGAAAATGCTGCCCCAGCTCCGGCCGCTCCAGGCCCAGGCTGGCGTCGGACACCACCCGCCGTCCGGTCGGGGTTGGGGCAGCCCCCGCCGCCGGCGCCTCCGCGGGGGTTGGCGCAGTGTCCGCCGGGTCGGACTCAGGCGCCGGCGGCGGGGGCTCTGCCGATTGTTCCACGGCCTGCCCTGAATCAGTCACCGGATCCTCAACCGGGGTTGGCGCAGTCACTTCGCCCATCGATACGGCATCAGCCTCTTCGCACCGCTCGATCCGGCCCGCGAACGCGGCCGGCCGGCGGCTGGGATGGAACAATCGCCGCGTCTCGAATTTCAGCATCGAAAGTTTGTGGCAATACCCGTCCCCGATCACCTGCATCGTCCAGATGGCGCGCCCCTGGGGTGTGGCAACCACGTAACCGTGGTCCTGCCAGATGTCAAACAACCGCGTGTTATCCGTCGGCACGTCGGTGGAACCTTCCTCGCGGAGTCGCTCGGCCACCTTGTTGGCGATCACGCCGCACACCAGATAGGTGTAGGCGCCTTCGACCCAACCCGCCGCGCCGGAGCGGTTGAATTTCAGCGCATCGTCGTGGATCAGCTGGCGCAACGCCCGTGTCATCCGCTCCACCATCGGCACGGCCGGCGCATTCGGCAGCCGTTGCCGCTCGCCGCCGGCTGCGCGATTGGCGGCGACGCTGGCCCCGTCGGCACCCCGCACGATGTCGCCGATCACACCCCATTCATACGGATCGCCGAACAGCCAGGCCGTCAGTTGCGTCATCACCGTCATGTTCTGGGCCAGCCAGTCACGCCCGGTCGCGGGCAGCAGGTGAAACAAGGTGGCATTGAGGCGGTGCTGCAGGGCATAGGGCGCCCGCACGAACTCGATGGCATAGTGCGTGGCGCCCAGGTCAGCCAGCCGGGGCGCCTGGGGCGTCCAGTGTGTCCCGTCGGGCAACGACAGGCGCGTCAGCGTGAGCAGTTTCCCCGCATCATGCAGCAGCGCCCCGGCAAAGACGGCATAGGTCCAGATATGCTCCTCATCCCGGATCAATTGCGAATCGGCATTCTGTGGCAACAACTGCTCCTTGCGGGCGCGCAAGGCATGCTCGATGACCTCCAGCGTATGCACGACCAGCCCGCCATACCCGGCATGGTGGTCGGCGATCGAGGCGGGCGCCAGCTGGGCGGATTCGATAAACCGGTCGATCGCCGGCTGGTAGAGCTGGTTGAATCCGCCCTCGCCGGCCGCGGCCAGCCGGCGAATGCTCCGCAGCCGGTTATGCTGGCCCAACAGGTCGATGAGCGCATCCGGGCCCAACACCGGCAGGCGCGCCGGGTCCGCCGCGTCCAGCCGAAATGCCGGCGGACGGCGGAACAACCGCGTGATCACGCGTCGCGCAGCGGCGGGTGGGCCAGCTGCCAGGTGAACCAGGCGTGCGCGTAGTGATACGCCGGAACGTAGTCGAACCCGATGGTGGCGAGGATATCCGGGCCATACTGGGCCTTGAACTCGGCATACGGCTGCGCCAACGGGTCCCACTGCACTGGCCCGTCCGGAGTATTCGCGATGGCGAAGTGCTGAAACGTTTTTATGCGAATACAGTTGACCAGCTGCGCCTCGTTCTGTCCCTCTTTCGGTGGCTTCGTGGGACTCTTTTTGAGAAACCGGTATATCTCCGCCTCCGGGGTACCATAGGGGGGAAATGGAAAGGGATACCCGTCATAGTGGGCAATAATGCACTGGTACACCGCCATGTGTTCGGGTATTCCCAAACGGTCCAACTCCTCTGCAATCCCTTCCAGATAACTCTTCATCGCCAAACGTTCTGAATTGGTGGCCATTCCTTTTTCTCCTCAAGGTAAGTGTGACCAGATCAACAACAGACGGTTTTGGATGCATTTATATTCAACGGGTTATACATCCGTCACGCAGCTGATCCTCTTTTGACTCCGATTATAGGACCGGCCGCCGGCCGGCTTCATCGGAATACCTGTTCGCCACCCCAGACCTTTTCGGCCCCATTTCCTTTTCTTCCCTTACCATTTCCGAACCCTTCCCCGTAAGCCCTTTGTCACGCCCTCCCACGGTTTTTAGTGGGAGGGCGTGCCTTTTGGGGTTCGGTCCGGTACCCGTATTATACCTTTTTCCTTTTGTGTCAAAACCTTGGAAACCTTCAGAACGAGGGTTAGGTTTCCTGCGGATTTTTTTGCCCGGGCTCGCTACCGTGGCCGCCAGTCTCACGACAGAGGGTAGTCACATGCGCGCGTTACATGGAGCTGGCATTTTGGTGTCCTTGCTGGGCACTCCCGTCCTGGCATCATCCCACAGCGATGTACTGGCGGTGGATCGCTACGCACTGGTCACACTCCAGCCGACCGCCGAGCAACAGGATATTCTCTCGGCGATCGTCAACGTTGAATTCGACGACAGCGTCACCACCGTCGGCCAGGCGTTCCAGGCGATCCTGAAAGACTCCGGCTACGCACTGGCCAGCCCCGAGGCCTCCGACCCAATGCTGGCCACGCTGCTCGCCGCCCCCCTGCCCGGCGTCCACCGCCAACTCGGCCCGATCCACCTGCGCACGGCACTGCGCACACTCGCCGGCCCGGCCTGGCAGCTGACCGTCGACCGCGTGCACCGCAAGGTCTCCTTCGAACTGGCCAAACCGTACGCCCCGTGCGATCGGCCCGCAGCCACCGGAGCCCTCTGCCAATGACGCCTCGTCGACGCATCCATCGATTCCTTGGCGCGATACTCGCGCTGGGCGGGCTCGGGCTGCTGGGCGGCTGCGCGACCGTGTCGCCGTTACACACCGCCGGTCCCGACACCGCGCCAGCGCCCGAGCGCCCCGCCGGCGCCACGACCCCTGCCGGCCAGGCGGCGACCTTGCTTGAGCGCGACCTGACCGTCCGCTGGGCCAATCGCCACTATTGGCCGACCACGGACAACCAACCGGACGCACCTCCGGTTTCCGACCGTCCATTCACCAACCAGGGAGGCGCAAGCGCATTGCAGGTGCGGCGTCTGTCGGTCATGTCTTCCGCGCCCGACCGGCAGCCCGCACCGCGCAATGGCGGCGTGCAACGCCCTGCCCCAACCCAGGCGCGCAACGCACCGGTCCGCCACCGTGCACCACCCCCGTTGCCACCCGGCCTGAGCTACCGCATCTGGTTCGCGCCCGAAACCGAGGTACTGGGTCCGGAGGGTCGCGCGCGCATCCGGCGCATCTCGGACACCCTGAAACGCTCCGGACACGGCGGCCGGACAGTGTGGTTGCGCGGGTACGTACTGCAAGACGAAACACCGCCATCGCGCGAGCGCTTCGCCGTCGGTCGCGCCCTGTCGGTGCGCAAGGCCATGCGCGCGAACGGCGTGCCGCTGACGACCCCGGTCCGCATCTACCACCCGAAACTCGATGTTTCGGCCCGCTTTGTGGAGGTCTCCATCCGATGACGTATCCGGCGCAATTACGCTACTTCGGACTGCTCCTCCTGTTGGTGGGTACGCCGGCATGGGCGGCAAACGAGACACAGATCAAAACCGAACAAACCCGCAATACCACCCTGCCCGCGGAAAACCCCGCCCGGCACTGGGGGCTGACGCAACGTCAGTGGAAACGGTACACCCACTACATGGCGGTTGAGGGTCGCTACTTCTATGAACAACTCGACCCGGTTTTCGTGGCGGGGCTGATCGCCGAAACCGACGCGGAACGGGCGCAACTGGCCGAGCTCTACGCCAGGCAAGAGTATGAACGCAACCGCCGCCTGATCGCCTTCAATGATGCGTTCGAAATGGCGGCCAACCGGCTGTATGGCCACATGGAGAAACTCTCGCTCGACAAGCTCTACGCCAAGTACGGTGGCGGCGAACTGCCGCCTATCCGTTCGCCCATCCAGTCCGGCGACCGCATCGTCCTGTTCGTCAAGCGCAATTGCGACGCGTGTCGCGCCGAAACCCGCAAGCGGTATGCCGCCCTGAAGCGCTACCCCGGCGTGACACTGGACATCTACTTTGTCGATTCGCCCAGTGATACGGACATCCAGCGCTGGGCGCATGACCTCAACATCAGCGTTGACGCGGTGCGTCAACGTACTGTCACGCTCAACCGCGATACCACCCGCTACACCGAGTACGGTTCGCCGAAACTCCCGACGACCTACCTGCTACGCAACCACCGGATTATAGGCAGCCTGTGATGTACCGGACGATCACATTTGCCCTTTGCCTGATCGGCGCCAACGCACACGCCGCACCACCCGCCGCCTACCGCGAGGTGGCCGGCGCGGTCGGCCTGCAACCGTCCCTGCTCTACGCGGTCGCCCGGACCGAATCGGCCCGGGCCCATTACCCCCATCCCTGGCCCTGGACGGCCAATATCCGCGGGCAGGGGTATTACTACCCGTCTCGCCAGGCCCTGTACCAGGCGTTGCGCCGCGAACTCGCCCGCGGCAACGACCGCTTCGACGTCGGACTGATGCAAATCAACTGGCACGCCAACGCCCATTGGTTCGCTAGTCTCTGGGAGGCCACCGATCCCCGCAAGAACCTCGCCGCCGGCGCCAGGCACTTGCAGACGCTGTCCCGGCGCTATGGGCTTGACCGGGCCATCGCCCTCTACCACGTCGGCTCGATGACGACCGCCGAACGCAGGCGGCGCGGGCAGCAGTACCGGGTGCGCGTACAACGCAACCTGGATGGTGGCCGGCGATGAAGCGCGTATCGCTGATGCTTCTGTGCTGGCAGGTTGCGGCCACCGTCCACGCCGGTCCGCGCGTGCTGTTCGATAACGGCCAGACACGACCGCTGCCCGCGGCGCCCGCGCCGGCGCAACCACCAACAGGACACACGAAACTGTCGCCCACCCCGGACGACAACGCCATCCTGCCGATCCGTACGCCGGAGCTCAGTGTCGGTCGCGTCGAACGGCGCGCGACACCGGCATCCCCCTACGCGCTGCGACCCACCTGTGTCATCGGCGCCGACCCGATGTCCCTCGCCTGGCTGCGGTCGGTCAAACCCACACTGATCGAGCGCGGCGCCTATTGCTGGCTCGTCCAGGCCGAAACCCCGGATGACCTGAGTCGCGTCGCCGACGTGGCGGACGGTCTCATCGTGATACCCGCGCCCGGCGCCATCCTGCAACAGGCCTTCGGTATCCGGCATTACCCCGTCCTGATATCGCCACGGTGGATCGAGCAATGAGCAACTACCAGATCGAGGCCCTGCTGCGCCCACCGGTGGAATATTTTGCCGCCGGCACCTATTTCGGCGTCGCGGCCATCACGCTCGCGGCGCCGGAGGCCTTGATGATCATTCCCACGGTTGCCTACACCACCGCCGCCACGCTCATCCTGCGCGGCGCATTTCGTCTGCACGCCGGGCGGCGCGTGCGGCGTTACCAGAAACGCCTGTGGCGGCTGCCCCGCTATCAACTGTCGTCGTCCCGGCTGCCGGTCAGTCGACGTACGCTCTTCCTGGGTCAGGGCTTCGACTGGGATCAGCGCCACACCCAGCGCCTGGCCGATACCGAGCGCGCGAAGAATCGCCGCTACAAACTGCCCCCCTGGTATTACCGGTGGGCGCGCGACATCGAAGTGCGCTACGAGAATCACCGCTTGCTGCAACCGTTGATCAAGCTGACGCGATCCGACAGTCGCTGGAACCCCGTCCGCCCGCTTCCCCCGATCGGCGGCAACCCGGCCATCCACGCCGTCGGCATGCTGGAGGGTGAAAAACCCATTGTCATGGACCTGGCCGACCGCAATGGCCACACGCTGGTGCTCGGCACCACGCGGGTCGGGAAGACCCGCCTGCTCGAAATCCTGGTCAGTCAGGATATTCGCCGCGGTGACGTTGTCATCGTGTTCGACCCCAAGGGCGATGCGGACCTGCTGCGCCGCCTGTACGCCGAAGCCGAAGCCGCCGGACGGCTCGACGAGCTCTATGTGTTTCACCTGGGCTTCCCCGACCTGTCGGCCCGCTACAACGCCGTCGGTAATTTCACCCGCGTCACCGAAGTCGCCACCCGCATCGCCGGCCAGTTGCCTGGCGAGGGCCAGTCACAGGCCTTCCGGGAGTTCGTCTGGCGCTATGTCAATGTCATTGCCAAGGCGCTGACGGCGCTGGGCAAACGCCCGGACTACGAACAAATCAAGTTCTACGGCGAGGACATCGAGCCGCTGGTGATCGATTACCTCACCCACTGGCTGGAAAGCCACGACCACGGCGACGAGAACTGGCGACAAACCATCGACGCCTACGAGACCAACTACGCCAACAAGGAGGATGGTTTCAGCAAGGGCCGCGCCCTGGCCGACCGCAGCAACCGCGCAATGGCGCTGTACCGCTATTTCACGCAGAACGAAATCAACGACTTCATCGCACACTCGCTCATTAAAACGTTTGAATATGAGCGTGGGTACCTCGATAAATTGGTGGGCTCTCTGCTCCCGCTGATGGAAAAACTGTGCACCGGGCGCGCCTCCGAACTGCTGTCGCCGAATTACCTGGACCACGAGGACGAGCGCCCCATCTTCGACTGGCCGCAACTGATCCGCAACCGCGGCATCATCTACATCGGCCTGGATGCGCTCTCCGACCCCGAGGTCGCCTCAGCCGTCGGCAACGCCATGTTTGCCGATCTCACCGCCGTCTCCGGCCTGTTGTACAAATCCGGCGTCGATGACGGCCTGCCGGTCACCGACACCGAACGCCCGGCCGTCAGCATTCATGCCGATGAGTTCAACGAGCTCATCGGTGAGGAATTTATCCCGCTGCTGAACAAGGCCGGCGGCGCAGGCTTTCAGGTCACCGCCTATACCCAGACCTGGTCCGACGTGCTGGCGCGCCTGGGCAACACCGCCAAGGCGGGCCAGGTCGCCGGCAACTTCAACGCCGTCATCATGCTGCGCGTGCGCGAGCTCGAAACCGCCGAAATGCTGACGAAACAGCTCAAACAGGTCGAAATCAATCACCTCATGACTGTATCGGGCGCCACGGACTCTTCCAATCCCGATAACGATACCTTGTTTGTCAGCCGCACCGAAGATCGCTCCACAACCCAGCGCGTCGACCAGATCCATCCGAACGACCTGACCCAACTCCCGAAGGGGCAGGCTTTTGCGCTGCTCGATGGCGGCATCCCGAAGAAAATCCGCCTGCCGCTGCCGGACCCCAACGACTTCGCCAACACCCCCGCGACCCTGCAGGCCCTGACCGACAGCATGCGCCGCGCCTACACCACCAGCGACAGCTGGTACCGGTTCGCACCTTCGTTCGCCGCGGTATCCTGACCATGAGCGCCAGCCTCGACACAACGCCACAGGAAAAATCCCGGGAAGCCGCCAGGACCAGGCGCCGCGGTTTTTTGTACCCTGCGATCTATGCGGTGGGCATTCTGCTCGGCAGCCTGGTGTTCTCCATCCTGGCCGAATGGGCCGGCCTGACGTTCCTGTGGAGCGCACAGGGCGTCCATCACAGCGAAACCATGCTCGCCACCGAGATCGGCTACCTCGACCGGGATTTCCGGCGTCGGCTGCTGCACAGCAGCCCGGCCGAACTCGCACAACGCGTAAGCCGCCGCGTGCAGGACACCCTGCTGATAAAAACCGGCTTCTCCGACGCCCGGCGGCGCTGGCTGCTGCCGGTGTCCCCCACCGAATCCACCGCCTGGAGCCTGTTCAAGCGCGCCTACCGGGTCCTCGACACCTACTTTCTGGCCGCGGCGAATATCGCCGGCGTCTTTTCCGTGCGCCTGCTGGTGATCGCGCTGTCGCTGCCCATGTTCGCGCTCATCGGTATCGCGGCCCTGGTCGATGGTCTGGTGCAACGCGACCTGCGCCGATTCGGCGGCGGGCGCGAATACGGCCGCCTCTTCCACACCGTACGCCGTTACAACAGCCCGCTGATCATGCTGACGGCGTTCGTTTACCTGTCCATCCCGGTGTCCCTGCACCCGAACTGGCTGTTTGTCCCGGCGGCCCTGCTGTTCGGGCTGACGCTGTTCATCACCGCCGCGACGTTTACCAAATATTTCTGAGGGAATGCCATGAAACGCCTCACACTCCACCTGATTCTGCCGCTGGCCATCGGCGCCGTCAGCCCGGCGATGGCCGAACCCATGCACCAGCGCACCGAGCTCGCCGAACTGGTGCACGAACTCGACTTTCTCACGCACCGTGTCGCGCAGCTGGCCGCCGAGCCCTCCGATACCGGCCGGGTACGCTTCCGCTACGGCGCACTCCAGGCGGACCTTCAGCGTATCCGTGACGGCATCAACCGCTACCTGGCGGCCGCCAGCCGCGCACCCAACCGCCTGCAACCCATCACCGGCGACTACCTGGAAGACACCCAGGAGGACGCGCCGTGAATTTTGAAACCGGAGCCGGCTTCAGCCCCGCCCTGCTCTACGGCGCCCTGGCCACCGCCACCTTGATCCCGCTCTGGGCCTGGTTCGGCTGGGTCACCGTCAAGTCCTGGCAGCTGTACCTCGGCGACAAACTGGAATTCCCGCAAGTGTTACTGGCCTTTTTCAAGGCCTTCGCCCTGGTCGTGGTTGCGACCATCATCATCCTCGTGTAACCCAAAAGGAGCATCACCATGAAGTCAACCTGCTTACGACTCATCAAACCCGCACTCATCGTGGCGGCCACCACCGCCTTGTTGTTCGGCGGCGCCGCGCACGCCGAACTGCCGGCATCCGCCGATGTCCTGCCGACCGGCGCCGACGACGAAAAACCGATCAGCACGCTCACCTATGTCCTGCTGTGGGGCGGACAAATCTTCGCCATACTGCTGGGCCTCTCTTCCGTGGGCTACAGCGGATTCAGTATCGTGACGTCGTTCGGCGAGGCCTCCAAACGCGGGGAATGGGGCAGCTTTATCAGCACCGCAATCTTCGGCGTCGTGCTGGTTGGCATCGGCATCACGCTCGCGGTGCTGCTGTTCAACTATGCATCGACCTTCACAGCCGACGTCACCGTCAACTAACTAAGGCCCGAACGCCGGGAACCCGACAGCCATGACGGCACAGACGGCACACCTCATCGACGACGACCCGGAGCTGTTCATGGGCTGTTCGTCGCGCGAACTGAAATATATCGCACTGGCGTCGCTGTCGGGTTCCCTGGTCTTCTGGCTGCTGTTGTTCTTCTGGTTCGGTTGGTACCTGGCGCTGGCGCTGGTGCCGGCAATATTCTCCACCGCGCTGGCCAGCTGGCGGCTGGCCAACTGGATCGGCAAGAAAAAACGCGGCAAACCGTCCCGCTACCACCTCCAGTGGCTGCAAATCCACTGGCTGCCCGGAAAAAACCCGTATTACCTGCACCGGGGCGCCTACCGGATCGGGCGCACCCATGCAGCCGGACCCAAGGACTGAACCATGCCCTATGCCTCCGCAACCCAGGAGCTGAAAAAACAACTGCGCTACCGCGACCGCATCATCGGCGCATTCGTGCTGTTGATGCTGATCGCAATCACCGGCCTGGCGGTGGCGCCGCACCGCATCGATGTCTACACCCCGCCCGACCTGCGCTACAGCTACATCAGCAAGATCGGTCAGGTGCCGAAGGTGCACGTCTATGCGTTCGCCGACTACATTTTCCCGCTACTCCACACCTGGGAAAACGACGGGGCCGAGGACTACAAGGCCATGCGCGACCGGCTGAAGGGCTTCCTGACACCGAGTTTCCAGGATTTCATATACGCCGATATCAAGGCGCGGCAGAAAAAAGGCGAGCTGTCGAAGCGCACCCGCACGATCGTGCCCGCACCCGGCGCCGCCTACAGCGAAAAATCGGTCGTGCAACTCGGCCCGGACGCCTGGCGCGTCTGGCTGGATTACCACGTCACCGAGCGCATCGACAACCGCGTCGTCAAGGACATCTACGTGCGCTACCCGCTGCGCATCGTGCGCTACCACGTCCCGCGCGAATACAACCCCTGGCAACTGGCCATCGACGGCTATGTCGGCAAGCCGGTGCGGCTGTCGTACGCCGATGCCCACGACACGGATGAGGAGCAGAATCAATGATCTCGGTTACGTCGTTGCAGCGCCTGCTGGCGCTGATCCTGGTGCTCACCGTACCCGGCCTCCTCCACGCCGCCGGGACGGCATCCCCGGTGCGCCATGTGATCTGGGACAAGACCCCCATCCCCGTCCAGCTGAAGGTGAACGTGGAAAAACGGATCGAATTCCCGGACGCCCTGGCCAGCGTGGACCTGCCGGTGGCCCTCCGGGCGCCGGTCTCCACCCTGATCTTCACGGGTAACACCCTCTACTGGACCGCCCATCAGCCCTGGGCCGGCGACCGGCTCATCGTCACCACCACCAGCGGCACCGTCTATCTCATCGATGCGAGCGCCAATGAGGCGTCCGGCGACGACCAGCCGCTGATCGTCGTACCACAGGCGCCGGCGGCGGATACAGGGGAAAAAGCAACCGAGCGTCATTACGATATGGTGGACCTGGTGCGTTTTGCCGCGCAGCACCTGCATGGCCCCAGGCGTCTGGTCAAGCCGCTGCCCGGCGTCGAACGGATACCGGTACGCCAGCAACCGCTGCCCCTGGTCCGGGGTGGCACCCTGGACGCCCGCCCGGTCGCCCAGTGGCACGACGGGCGCGACGGCTGGTACGTCACCGCCGTCGCCGTGCGCAACGCGACGCAGCGGGTCATCGCACTCGATCCCCTGGCCCTGCGCGGGCAATGGCGCTTCGCCGCGCCGCACCAGCCCAGCGTCACCGGCCGCGGCTCGCTCGGCGATACCACCGTGTGGTACCTGGTCTCCACCGCGCCCTTCGACACCGTCACCCGGTCGCTGCAGGCCCCGGTCGACATGCCGGTCAACCGTAACGGCGGGGAGGCACAATGAACAAGATGCTGCCCGTCCTGCTGCTCGTCGTGCTGGCCAGCGCCGGCGCGGTGCTGACCCTGGTATTCCGCTCGCCGGACACGCCCGAAACGGCCGGTACCGGACTCGTGCAGCGGCCGGACGAGACACCCGCCCTGCCGGCCACGGACACCGAAGTAGCCGAGGTCACCAACGAGACGGCCGACCGTGACGACTACGTCGAGACGGTCCAGACCCTGTCCGCACAGCTCGACGAGGTCGCCGAGCGCAACGACCAGCTCGCCAGCGCCGTGGACATCCTGAGCAACTCACTGGATAAAACCCTCGACGAACGCATCGCCGCGCAAATCGACGCCGCCCGCGACAACCTCATCAACAGCGTGGAACAAACGCTCGAAGGCAATCTCAAGGACTGGCGGCAGCAGCTCGCCCAGCTCAAGGCCGCCAGCCCGCACGCGGACACGCCGCCGGCCGAGACGGCTGCCGGCAAGCACCCGGAGGCCGGCTCGCGCGCCGGCGGCGCGCCGGCAGCGGAACACGCCGGTATCCCGCCGGGATTCGGGTACGACTACCCCGTCAACACGCCCGACGACACGGCCCCGATCAATACCCTCACCATCGGCGGTCGGCGCTACGTGCGCCTGACCCCGTTATCCGCCGCCCCGAGCGTGAGCGCCGGGAAAGCCGGTGAGCTGCTCGCCCCCTTGTCCGGCCTCTCGTCCCCGTCCGCCCCGGGCGCCGGCAAGCAGACTACCGACACGGCGCATCAGGCCGGCGTAAAACCATCGAAGTCCGACATCATCAAACGCTACACCATCCCCGACACCTCCACCCTGGTCGGCAGCACCAGCCTGACCGCACTGCTGGGCCGTGTGCCCTTCCAGGGCAAGGTCGTCTCGCCGTTCCGCTTCAAGATCATCACCGGCGGCGACAACCTGGCCACCAACGGGCACCGCATCCCGGGTATCCGCAACATCGTGTGGTCCGGGTACGCTCACGGCGTGCGCGAGCAGGAATGTGTGCGCGGTTTCCTCGATACCGTGACCTACACGTTTGAAGACGGCACGATCTCGACCTACAGCGTCAAACGGAAGCAACAAAACAGCAACACCACCACCACCCAGCAGTACATCGCCTATATCAGCGACCCCTGGGGAAAACCCTGTATCCGCGGCACGCTCTACTCCAACGCCAGCGATTACCTGCGCGATCGTATCATCGTCGCCACGGCCGCCGCGGCCAGCCGATCGGCTGCCTCCAGCCGCACCACGACCACACAGAGCGCCTCCAACAACTCCATCTCGTCATTCGTCTCCGGCGACAAGACCCAGTTCATTGCCGCCGATGCATTCGCCGGGGGGCTGGACGAGGCCACCGAATACCTGCGCGACATCATGAACGACGCGTTTGACGTGGTCTATGTCCAGACCGGACAGCCTGTGACCATCAATGTCGAGCGCGAAATCCCCATCGATTACAACCCAGACGGACGGAAACTCGCCCATGAACGTACGATACACACCCCAACGCCTTCCCGCCTGGATTAGCCTGATCGGGCTGGTCCTGACAGGCTGCGCCAGCCAGCACAAGGCGCTGCTGCCCGACAGCGGGCCGACCACGCTCGACGTGTACAACCAGCATGCCGCCCGGCCGGTGTCGGGCGCCTTCCCGGCCGCAGACGCGACTGCGAATGTCAGCAACATCGACGGCGATGAAAACCGCTGGTCCGCAACACTGCAACAGGCGCGCCCGGAAAGCGTCTGGTCGCGGACCACGCAACAGGCGCTGGCGTCCGATTTCCAGCGCATCCCCAACCCCGAGCTGACGGGCTACGTCTTTCCGCACCTCACCCGCCAGGGGCATCCCGTGCCGGGGTACTCGACGCGCTTCTATCTGTACGAACAGAACGCCTACGCCCTGCCGGGCGAACTGCCCGTACCGGCGCCCGAACCCGGAGCGACACCGTGATGTCCGGACGCCTCGACGCGCTCACGCACCGGCTGCTCCGCTTTGTCGGCACCCGCCCATCCGGCGAACGCCCCCTGTCGGAATCGGATCTGGCGGCGCTCTATCCGCAAATCCCCTCCTTTACCGACTACCTGCCCTGGACGCACTACGACCCCGGGCATGAGGTGTTCCTGTTTCAGGACGATGTCAGCGTCGGCGCCGCCTGGGAGATCCGGCCCGTCGACGTGGACGGCAAACCCCCGGCCACCCTGGAGGCGCTGGAACAGAACCTGACCCGCGCCCTGCACGTCATCCCCGAAGACGAAGACAACCCCTGGATACTCCAGGTCTACCTCCAGGACGAACCCATCCGCGACCTGGTCGACTACCTGCGCGCCTACGCCACGCCGGACGCCCGCGAGACACAGCACGCCAAAACCTGGTTTGCATTGATGGAGAAACACCTGGCGCAAATGTGCCGCGAAGACGGATTGTTCGAGGACCCCGCCTTCGACAACCTGCGCTGGCGGGGCATCGAGCGCAAGATCCGGCTGTGTTTCTACCGCTACCTGTCCCCATCGGCCCGCAAGACCAGCACCGTGGCGGATAATCCGGCGACGGCGCTCAACCAGGCCATCGACCCCTTCATTCGCGTCCTGCGCCTGCAGGGCATGCAGCCCAAACGCCTGGCCGCGGACGACTTCCGGGGCTGGCTGCTCCCCTGGCTGTCACCGCGCCCCGCCGGCTACGATTCGCCCTACGACTACCTCGCCGACCACCCGTGTCCCGACCCCGAAACGGAAGGCGCGGCCTATGATCTGGCCGCCACCCTGACGCTCTCGCCGCCGCGCGCCGAAGGCGACGGCGTGGTCAGCTTCGACGGTCAGCCGCAGCGCTTCATCTCGCTCGCCGGCGTCGATGTGCGCCCGGCGACCGGCGTGTTGACCGCCGACCAGAAACTCGGTGACGAGTACCTGGCCGCCGTCTGGGACCGCATGCCACGCGATTCGATCCTGGCGCTGACCTTCGTGATCCAGAGCCAGTACGCCACCAAAACCCACTGCCTCGACCTCAGTAACCGGATTGGCCGGGGCTCGCCCGAATCCATCGCCACCAAGGCGCAGGCCGAGGACGTCCTGGAAAACCTGTCACAGGGGCGGCGCATCTACCCCATGTCGGCCGGCGTGTATATCCGCGGTCGCAACCGGGCCGACCTCGACAACAAGACCCAGAACGCCATGACCGTGCTGACCACCACGGCAGGCCTCAACCCGATCAACCCCCAGGATGACCCGATCGCCCAGGACTGCTTCATCCGCAACCTGCCCATGGCCTACAACCGGCAACACGACCAGGAGTACGCCGTCCGCGCACGGCGGACCTATACCGACGATATCGCCCGTATTCTGCCGTTCTACGGCCGCGGCCGGGGCACCGGGCATCCCGGCATCCTCGCCTACAACCGCATCGGCGAAACCTTCATGGTCGACCCCCACAACAAGAAAGACCGGAAAAAGACCGCGCACGGCCTGATCTTCGGCCCCACCGGGTCGGGCAAATCCGCGTTCTGCTGCTACAAGGCCCTGCACAACATGGCCATGCGCAAACCCCGGCAGATATTCATCGAAAAGGGCAACTCCTTTGGTCTGATGGGCGAGTACTACCGCGACCAGGGCCTGACCGTGAACAGCCTGCGCTTCTCGCCCCGGCTCGACCTGTCGCTGCCGCCCTACGCCGCCGCGGAAAAGGCGCTGGAGCAGCTCGCGCACACCGCCCAGCTCCAGGAGCCCACCGAGTTGTCCTCGGACCCGGAGGACCTGATGGAACTGCTGAAAGAAGACGAGGCCGACGACGAAGACGAGCGTGACTACCTCGGCGAAATGGAACTGCTCACCCAGCTGATGATTACCGGCGCAGAGCCGCGCGAAACCGAAAAACTGTCGCGTTCCGACGGCATGGTCATCCAGCGCGCCATCATCACCAGCCTGAACCAGGCCGCCGATCAGGGCAAACCGCACCCCCTCATCGAGGATGTCTGCGCCGCCCTGGAGGCCGAAGCGCGCAGCGCCGAGACCGATACCCGCAAGGACCGCATCAAGGAACTCGCCGACAACCTGCGCCTGTGGACGCAGGGCATGCGCGGACGTTTCTTCAATCGCTACGGCGAACCCTGGCCGGAAGTGGACGTGACCATCGTCGACATGGGCATCCTGACCAGCGACCAGAACAAGGACATGCTGGCCGTCACCCTCATCTCCCTGCTGAACACCATCACCGGACTGGGCGAAAAGTACCAGTACGACAAACGCGGTATCGAGGTGACGACCGACGAAGGGCACGTGCTGACCAAGAATCCCGTGCTGGTCAAACCGCTGGTGTTCGGGGTGAAAACCTGGCGCAAGCTCGGCATCTGGCTCGACCAGGCCACCCAGAACCTGGAAGACTACCCCGACCAGGCGCGCGCCATGCTCAACCTGGCGGAGTGGTGGTACTGCCTGACCATGCCGCCTGGCGAAATCCGCGACATTGCCCGCTTCCGGGTGCTCAACGACGAAGAAAAGGCGTTGTTGCTGCGCGCCGCCAAGGAGCCCGGTAAATACACCGAGGGCGTCATCCTCTCCGACACCCTGACCTCGCTGTTTCGCATCGTCATGCCCGCGCTGCCCCTGGCGCTGGCCCAGACCGACGACGACGAGAAGGTCGTACGCCGCGAGCTCATGCAAAAACACGGCTGCAGCGAGCTCGAAGCCGCCTTCCTGATCGCCGACCAAATCTATCAACGGAGGGAATCGGCATGAGCTCACGCACACCGTCGGTCCGCCGGCGCGCAGGCCTGCCGGCGCTGGCGCTTTCACTGCTGGCCACGACCGCCGGCGCGGGCGACCTGCCCCGGTCGGTCCAGGTCTTCACCACCGCGGACCGGCCCATCGAGACCCGGGGGGTTCCGCCCGCCATCCAGGTCACCGTCTACGACCTGGACGCGCCGCGCCGGGTCGAAAAAGCGCTGGCAACGGGGCTGCCGACCGGTGACCTCGATGCCGTCCGCGCCGAGGTCAAACGCCGGCTGGCCCGCTACACGCCGGAGGATATCCGCACCATCTGGGGCGCCGGCTACCTCGCCAGACAGGCCGGCATCACCAAAACCCCCGCCATCCTGTTCGATGACGACACCGTGATCTACGGCATCACCGATCTGTCCACTGCCCTGACATTATGGGAGGATCACCATGCACAAACGGCTCGCTAAGCTGCTCGCCGTCGGCCTGTTCGGCGCGTCGGGCCTCGCCCAGGCCAACATCGTCGACGATGCGCGCACGATCGTCAGCGCATCGCCTTTCACAACCCCGGAACTGCTCGCCTGGACCGTGGAAGGCATTCCGTCATGTATCAACTGGTGCGTCACCGGCATCTCCTTTCGCCTGGTGGTCGACGGCTTCCCGCCCAAGATCAGCATCGAGACCACACCCCACATCGCCCACAACAGCCCCGACCTCCTGGTGATGACCCACCCTGATGTCGGCAAGGGACCCTGGACCGAATGGGCGACCATCGTCGGCCCGGCGCAAAAAGCCGTGATCACACCGCTGATGCGCCTGATGTCAGGCGGCTTCGGCGCCGTCCCCGGCGGCGGCCAGTCCCGCACCACGCACTTCGGCGAAACCCAGTCAACCACCTTCAAGGAGGCCCAGGTGATCGGCCACCCGATGGCCCTGATCCCGCTGATCCTGAGTGGCCAGGGCATCCCCTCGTCACTCATTCCGACGCTCTATCCCCCGGGTGAAAGCGAGGCGACCGGCGCTGACCCCTGCAGCGCCGACGAAATCCTCGGGTCCTCCTCCGATTGCAGCAGCCCGCTGGACAACCTGTCGCCCGACGTCCTGGCGCAACGCGCCATCACCGGCGTCCAGGACTGGCTCACCGACTGGCCCAACAACGCCAAAACCGTCGTCGGCTTCATCCGCCCCGAATTTCTGCAGGTCTTCTCGGTCATCGACACCATCAAAACCATCAGGGGCTATATCTCGACATTCAAGAGCCTCCGGACCATCATCACCAGCGGCGGTGTGGGCTTCGGCGTCAGCCTGGGCGCCGAACGCGTCCTGTGCCCGACCGACATCATGCCCTTCGTCCCCTACTACCTGTCCGCCGTCGACGCCTTCTTCTGGCGCAACGGCTTCCCCATCACCGATCTCACCAAGGCGGCCAGTATCATCAACCCGCTGTCCGGCGACCGGATCGGCGAAGGGCTGGACATCTGGGGCTATACGTTCCCGCGCCACGGCTTTGTCGAGAACAACAATGACCAGCATGTCGCCGCGGTCATCGCCACCCGGGCCTCGCACATCGTCGGTGAATTCTCGCTCATCCAGAACCAGCACCTCCGATGGCCGCTGCCCGATCGCCAGGAGGGCGCCTGGCAGGCCATCTATCCGACCCCGGAGACCACCTGCACGGTGAATCTCGAAGAGGGCGATACCGCCAATAATGCCGCCTACGCCTGGAACCGCTGGCGGCAATACGACTGCGACATGTCGGAAGAAGGCAGTCTCATTACCACCGTCGACTTCTCGTCCCCCATCTGTCTCGCCCTGTAAAGGTAACTGTCATGACGCACAACTCCCGCATGCCCCGCACCGCCTCCATCGTACTGGCGATGGCCTTGCTGGCCTCCCCGCCTGCCCGGGCCCTGGATGAACCCGCCATGCCGTCCAACGCGGGGCCGCTCTACTACCTGCTCGGCGGTGGTCAGCCCCTGCCCAGGCCGGCCTCCAACTTCACCACCACGCGGATCACCGCCAACCTGCGCGCCGGCGTGGGGTATACCTGCGGCCAATTCAACTTCCAGCAGAATCTCCAGCAAATGGTCAACCAGTTCACCAGCCGCGTCCGCCAGCTGCCCGGCCAGCTCACCGGCGCCGTACAGGCCGCCATCTTCGCCCTGCCCGGCTACCTGCTCAACCGCGCCAATCCGTCGCTCTACAACGTCCTGACCAAGACGCTGGACGAAAGCGCCAACCTCTTCCGCCTGGGCGTGAAATCCTGCCAGCAGATCGAGCAGGATGTCCGCCAGAACCGCGACCCCTACAAGAACCTCGTCACCGCCTCGATTGCCGACCGCTGGAACGTCAACGCCGGCAGCGGCGACCTCACCGTCGACCTGGCCCGGGAAGACACCATGGAGAACGCCGCCGACGACGGCATCGTGCTCGCCGACGGCAACCGCTACGGCGGCAGCGGACAGCCCGTCGCCGCCATCAACGAGAATGTGGCCATCGTCGGCTACAACATCCTGCTCGGCCGCGCACTCGATGACCGCAACGCCCCGACCGGGGATGCCGCCGAGTCCACGCTGGCCAGGATGTGGCCGACGCCGCAAGACGCCGCCGACTGGATCGCCGACGTCGCCGGCAGCTACACCGCCGACCTCACCGAAGACGGCGACGCCACCGCGCGCGCCGGCCGGGGGCTCCGCCCGCAAGTCGAGTCGCTGACCACGACCCTGCGCGCCGCCCTGGAAAAGGCCGTCAACGAGGATGACTTCGACGACCTGCGCGAGAACATCACCGTCATGCAGATCGGCAGCAACATCGTCCGGACCATCCGCGACGCCAGCCCGTTCGACGCCGCCATCATGATGGACCGCCTGTCCATGGAGCTGGCCGTCGCCGAACTGCAGAACCGCACCCTGACCGCCGAACGGCTCCTGTATGCCGGCCTGGCCTCCCCCTACCTGGTGCAATCCACCGCCCAGACGGCCGTCAATGACCGTATCCGCCAACAGACCCTGCCGCAGCTGCGCGCCGCCCTCGACAGCATCCGCAGCGACCTGGAATTGCGCCAGCAGACGCTGGCCCGGACCACGCAGGTCATACTCGACTACCGGGCGAGCAAGGCGGCCGCCACCGCGGCGCCCGGCATCCCGCAGCCCAACACCAACCCCGTCACCGACGGCAACGTCAACCAATGAGCGCCCCATCCACCCGGCTCCGACGCACGCTGATAATCACCGGCCGCGTGCTGCTGGCCGTCATCCTGCTCTGGGCAATCGGCCTGCTCGCGCTGCGACTCATGCCGCTTGACCGGATTACCCGGGTCAACAGCCTGCTGGCGTCCTGGTACTGGCCGCTGTTCGCCTGGCGTATGAGCCTGTACGTCGCCTTTATCGCCAACTACGCCACCGTCACGCGCTGGTTCGCCCGACGCGGCCACTGGCCGCCGGCGCGGCTCGAACGCGCCCTGCACGGCCGGCGCTTCATGGCCATCAACGTGGCCTTGCTCGAAGCTGTTATCTCCGCGCCCCACTGGCTGGCCGTCATGGGGCGCTAGACATGCGGACCCACCGACCAGGAGACACCCCATGAACCTCAGCAGCCCCATCGAACTCTACCTGACATTCTTCGGCTGGAGCTTCTACGACATGCTCTGGAGCCTGCTGGCCGGGATCGGCCTGGCGATCTACCCGCTGGCGCTGACGGTCTATACCATCTGGCGCGGCGCGTCGGAGCGCGCCACCGACGACGCCCCGGCCGCCGTGACCTCGGTGCGCGCCATGCAGTGGGCGCTGTATACCCAAATGACCGTGTTGGTCCTGGCCGCCGTCCCGATGACCGAACTCCAGAGCGGCCAGCTGGCCTACCAGAAGGCCTGCGGCGGAGGCGCCAACGAGGTCGGCGGCACCTGGAGCAATACCGGCACGACCTGGGACAACCTGGACAATGCGGTGGGTTCCGGCGTCAATCCGCGCGTCCCGCTGATCTGGTCCTCCGTCATGGCCATCGCCTCGGGCGTCAACTACGCGGCGATGGAAAATATCCCCTGCTTTGGCGACGTCGCCGGCCTGGTCAAGAACATCGGCACCACCACCTTCAGCGACCTGAACGTCAAGAACGAATACCGCCGCTTCACCGCCGAATGCTGGGAGCCGGCCATGAAGAAGTTCGCGCGCGCCATGCGCGGCGGCGACTGGGACACCTATGTCCACGACACTTTCGCCGCCGCGAACCTGCCGCCCTGGGACGTGCGAAAACCGGGCTCACAGTATTTTCTGACAACGCCGGGGTTCTACACGCCCTGCACCGACCGCCCCCTGTGCGGCGGCGGGTTCCGCGCGGCATCGGCCGTCACGGGCTTTCCCTATGACGCGGCGCGCGACACGGACTACAACGCCGCCGAAATCGCCGCCGGCGTCGGACGGCCGACCTGCGCCGAGTGGTGGCAGGGCACCGGCAACGGCAACAGCCTGCGCGAACGCATGATCGACCAGGCCGTGCTGGGTACGCCGATCTACCCCAACACCGGCGACAACCCCGTGCCACCCAACGTCCGCAACCAGATCGAGGCCGTGCGCGCCGGCGGCGACCTGACCGCCGGGCTGCTGAATGACCCGACGGTGGAGGATGATGTTATCCTGAGCGCCCTGGTGGCCAATGATCTCAAGGAGCAACAGGACAGCGGCTTTATGGGCATACTCAACCAGATTGGTGGGTTTGTCATGGGGCTGTTCAAGGGCGCGGAGACCGCAGTGACTACAGCGATCGGCACCACCACCTTCATCGGCGCGTCCCTGATCCCCGGAGTGGGCGACGTCATCGATAACATCGCCGGAGAAGTGGGTTCGTTCTACGCCACCATGTACATCGCCAAAGTCGGCGCTCCGCTCATGCAGGCGCTGTTGTTGATGCTCATCTACGCGCTCCTGCCCATCTATATCATCACCAGCGGCTACCAGGTCGAAAGCGTCATCACCGCCGCCGTCCTGATCGGCGCCGTGAAGTTCTTTTCTGTCGTCTGGGCCGTCGCCGCCTACCTCGAAAACGCCGTCATCCTCGTCCTCTATCCGAACCAGACCTGGACCGACACCCTCAACGCCTTCCAGTCCTCGGCCGCCATCGAGCGCGGCGTCCTCAACCTGATGTTGATCGCCTTGTATGTGATCGTGCCGGCAGTTCTTTTATGGCTGGTCACTCTAGCCGGTCAAGGAATTCGTAATATTGGAGCTTCTTTGGACGGAGTCGGTGACGGGCCGGGCAAAATAGCTGGCGGCGCCGGTAGCAAAACCGGGTCGGTCGGGAAGGGCCTTGGCCGGCTGGCGTTCAGGGACCGCAGGAAATGAAGGGGAGTTGGAACAATGTAGTCAGCACAAACCCTGCCGCAGCCCACCAAACGAAGGCAGCACAAGATGCGCTATCGCGAATAGTCATTCCTTTCTGCCAAAACACTCTGCCAGTTCCTATCGAGCAAGTACGCGTCATACTCCGCTTGCTCGACAATCCGACGGCGCTCAAGTACGTGGGCGAAACTGTCATGGTTATTACCCTGCCGCACAGGGCGATCGAGCGCGGCCTGCACCTCGTCCGGGGTGAACAGCGCCGCATCGGGCTCGCCGGCGGCGATGCGGGCCTGCATGTCGCGGTAGCGGCCCAGCAGGGCGAGCGCCACCAGGCCGTACAGGGTCCAGCCGGCCACGCCCAGGCCGAGCGCCACGCCCGGCAGCACGA
>DROT01000172.1 GCA_011321775.1 Gammaproteobacteria bacterium
AGACGATCACCGCTTCGACAGACGGTAACAGCGCGAAAACCTCTCCGGACAGGCGGAACAGAATACCGTGGATGTGCCGGGCGTAGTTCAGCCGCTTCTGCTTGTCCGAGATCGCTCGTATCGTGACCTTCCACCCACGTTGGGGAACATTCGCTGTCTTTTCTGGAAGATCCTCGATTTCGGGAAGATCGACATCCATCGTCACCGTTCGCCCTTGGTCATCGATCTCGAATGAAACCTCCGTCTCTCGAGGCCAGTCGATAGCGCCCAATCGCTCCGTTAGGAAATCTTCCATTACGCCAACGTCGTACATGATCGCTTCACGCAGATGAGCGACTCGCGCCTGCTCCTTGGCCTCATGCCGATCCTTTTCGGCATGCCAAGCCTTCAGTGCCTCCGCATAGAATCGGTTACGTTCCTCGTTGCTTAGAAGAATTCGGCTCTTCGTCATTCCGTGTGGAATTGCGCCCACAACCTGTGCCAGTGTAGGCGGAGAATCGGCATGGAGGAATGGAGATGGACAGCCAACAGGTTTTGCTCCTTGGGCTAGGCATAGAGGCGCCCTGGAAACTGGTCGATCAGCACCTGGACACCGACAAGCAGCCACATGAACTGCACCTGGAAATCAGGGCAGGACGGGGTGCCAAGTATGCCTGTCCGGTCTGCGGCAGGGAATGCCCGGCGCATGACTTCCAGGAGAAGACATGGTGCCATCTGAACTTCTTCCAGCACCACTGCTATGTGCATGCATCGGTACCGCGGGTGAAATGTCCGGAACATGGCGTGAAGCTGGCCGAGGTGCCCTGGGCACGCAAGGGCAGCGCCTTCACCCTGCTTTTCGAACAGGCCGCCCTGGCGCTGGCACGAGAGATGCCGGTCAATGCCGCCGCACGCATCATCGGGATCACCGACAAGCGGCTGTGGCGAATCATTCAGCATTACGTGGGCCAGGCCGTGGCCGACTTTGACCTTTCGAATGTGAAGGCCGTTGGTCTGGACGAAACAGCCAGCAAGCGAGGCCATAACTACGTCACCGTCTTCATCGACATGGAGCGGCGCAGCGAGCCCGTGCTGTTCGTCACGCCGGGCAAGGGCAAGGAAACCTTGAAGCAATTCAAGGGCTTTCTGGAGGACCATCAGGGCAGGCCAGAGCAGATACGCGAAGTGGTCTGCGACATGTCTCCAGCCTTCCTCAGCGGCATCGAGGCACAGCTCCCCAATGCCCAGGTCACGGTGGACTGGTTCCATATCGTGCAAACCTTCACCCGGGCGCTGGATGATGTGAGGAAGCAGGAAAGCCATATCGCGCCGTTACCCAAACATACCCGTTGGGCGGTGCTGAAGAACGCCATAGCCGATCATCTGACGGTCAACCAGCTCAATGCCCTGGGTGATCTGCTTGCCCAAGGGTTCGATACCGTGACGGCCTGGCGGGTCAAGGAGCGCCTGAAATGGATACGTCAGGCCCGGACACCCCGGGCCGCGCGCTGGCGCATCACCCGCTTCATCAACTACGCCAGCGGGCTGGTAGGCGACAGCCATCTGCTCGAACCAGTGCGCAAGGCGCTTCAGACCCTGCGTACCCATGCAGAGCGAGTCATCAGGCGCTGGACATCCACCTATACCAATGCACGCATGGAGGGGCTCAACAGCCTGTTCCAGGCGGCCAGAGCCAGGGCGCGCGGTTACCGCAACACTGAGACCTTCATCACCATGATCTACATGATCGCCAGCCCGGCAGGTTCCGTGCTGAAATCCATATGAAACGTCGAGGAGCCGTTTTACTCCTTGGGTTTGTAAAATTCGAAAAAACAATTGCTTCCAATCAGCACCCGATATGGCGAATGTGCCAGGTGTAAAAATTCCGGACACTTGCGGGCGCTGAAGTAGCTCCAGGCCAGGAAGGGGCACGGCCGGCCTTGCCTGCCTTGACCCGGTTTCTGCTTCCGGGAATCTGGCGCCCCGGTCATTCTCTTGTTTGCGTGTCGGGCCGTGGGGCGCCATATTGTGTTGGATCCGGGAACACCACCAGGTGTTCTACCTCCAGCCTAACCCCGATCTTCTCTCCGATTTCGTGCACATGATGGCTCTGCACCAGGCACAGCATGCGGTGCCGGTCGTCGATCTTGAGCGTGTAGAGGTATTCGGCGCCGCGGAAGGCCTTGGCCAGCACCTCGAAGCGCAGCTCGCTGTCGTCATCGTGGATGACGTCGTCCGGGCGCAGCAGCATCTGCATCCGGCAGCCGGGCTCGCAGTGTTGCGGTACTCGGCCGTCGAGCAGGCCGAGCGGGGTCTTCAGCCTGCCGTCCCCGGTCAGTTCGGCCGGCAGCATCACGCCCTGGCCGATGAAGTCTGCGACGAAGGGGTCGCGGGGCTGGTGATACAGGTTGTAGCCGCTGTCCCACTGGGCCAGCCGGCCGTCGGTCATCACGCCGATGGTGTCCGCCATGGCGAAGGCCTCGTGCTGGTCGTGCGTCACCAGTATGGCGGTGATCCCCTCGCGCTTGAGGATCTGGCGGATCTCTCCGGCCAGCGCCTCGCGCAGCTCGGTATCGAGGCTGGAGAAGGGCTCGTCGAGCAACAGGATGTCGGGGTGCGGGGCGATCGCGCGGGCCAGGGCGACACGCTGCTGCTGGCCGCCGGAGAGCTGGTGCGGGTAGTGGTTGCGCCGTTCCTGCATGGACACCAGCTCCAGGAGTTCGTCGACACGCGCGCGCCGCGCGGCCCTGTCCATGCGTCGCAACCCGAAGGCGATGTTCTGCGCCACCGTCAGGTGCGGGAACAGCGCGAAGTCCTGGAATACCATGCCGACCCGGCGCCTCTCCGGTGGCAGCATGAAGCCGGAGCGGGACAGGGTGCGTCCGCCGAGACGGATCTCGCCGCCGGCCAGGGGCTCGAAACCGGCGATCGCGCGCAGCAGGGTGGTCTTGCCGCAGCCGCTGGGACCGAGCAGGCAGCCGATCTCGCCGCCGGCCAGTTCGAGGCCGATATCGCGTACCACCAGGTTCCGGTCGAAGGCGACCGACACGGTGTCGAGGGTCAGTTGGCGTTGCTTGGACATGGTCAGGAGTCCTTGGCGTGGCGGGAGCGGGTGATGGCGCGGCTGAGCAGGATTACCGGAACGATGCCGGCTGCGACGATCGCCAGGGCGGCCGTGGAGGAGTCGGCCAGGCGTTCGTCGGAGGCCAGCTCGAAGGCCCGGACCGCCAGGGTGTTGAAGTCGAAGGGGCGCAGGATCAGGGTCGCCGGCAGCTCCTTGAGCACGTCGACGAAGACCAGCAGCAGCGCGGTGAACAGGCTGCCGCGCAGCATCGGCAGGTGGATCAGGCGCAAGGTCTCGCCCGACGTGCAACCCAGCGAGCGCGCGGCCTCGTCCATCGAGGGCCTGATCTTGCCCAGCCCGGCGTCCACGGTCTGCACCGCCACCGACAGGAAGCGCACCAGATAGGCGAACACCAGCGCGAACAGGGTGCCGCTGAGCAGCAGGCCGGTGGAGACGCCGAACCAGTGGCCGGCGAGCGCGTCGATGCGGTCGTCCAGCCAACCGAAGGGGATCAGCACGCCGACCGCGATCACGGTGCCCGGCACCGCATAGCCCATGGAGGCGATGCGTACCGCGGCGCGAACGTCCCGGTACGGCATCAGGCGTTTCGCATAGGCCAGGAACAGGGCCAGCAGCAATGCCACCAGTGCGGTGATCGCCGCCAGCGTCAGGCTGTTGACGATCAGGCGCCAGAAAGCGGCATCGACGGTATCGGCAGCGGTCTCGACGGCCCAGCTCAGCAACTGAGCGGCCGGAAGCAGAAAGCCCAGGGTGAGG
>DROT01000173.1 GCA_011321775.1 Gammaproteobacteria bacterium
CGGCATACTCGCCGCCTCCGCCCAGCTGCCGCCGGAGTCGCTGCAGGCGCATGAGTTCGTCGCCGAGCTGGCCCTCGGTGGCCAGCTGCGCCCGGTTCGCAGCATCCTGCCGAGCGCGCTCGCGACGGCCGGTCAGGGGCGCCGGCTGGTGTGTGCGCCCGACAATGCCGCGGAAGCGGCACTGGCCGATCCCGCGGCCGTGCTGCCGGCAGGCCATCTCCTAGAGATCTGTGAGCACCTGCGCGGACTGAAGGAACTCGAGAGCGCGGCACCACCACCGCCCTGTCAACAGCAGCCGCTGCCGGACCTGCGCGACGTGCGCGGCCAGCACCGGGCCCGGCGGGCGCTGGAAATCGCCGCCGCCGGCGAGCACAGCCTGCTGTTCGTGGGCCCACCGGGCACCGGCAAGACCCTGCTGGCCCGCCGCCTGCCCGGCCTGTTGCCGGAACTGGATCAGCGCCAGGCGCTGGAGACCGCGGCGGTGACCTCGCTCAGCCAGGACGCCATCGACCCGCGGCGCTGGCGCACCCGCCCCTTTCGCGCGCCCCACCACTCGGCCTCGGCCGCCGCCCTGGTCGGCGGCAGTTCCGATCCGCGCCCGGGCGAGATCTCGCTGGCCCACAACGGCGTGCTCTTTCTGGACGAACTGCCCGAGTTCCGGCGCCACGTGCTGGAGGTCCTGCGCGAGCCGCTGGAGACCGGCACCATCACCATCTCCCGCGCCGCCCGCCAGGCGGAATTTCCGGCCCGCTTCCAGCTCATCGCCGCCATGAACCCCTGTCCCTGCGGTTATCTCGGCGACCCGCAGGCCAACTGCCACTGCAGCCCGGAGCAGGTACGGCGCTACCGGCAGCGAATCTCCGGACCGCTGCTGGACCGCATCGACCTGCAGGTGGAGGTACCCCGAATCTCCTGGGAACAGCTCGAGAACGACCGCGGTGAAGACAGTGCCAGCGTACGCCGCCGCGTCGAGGCGGCCCGCGCCCTGCAGGCGCAACGCGGCTGCAGCAACGCCCGGCTGCCGCTGGAACGACTCGACGCGGCCTGCCGGCTGGGTGACGGCAGCCGCGAGCTGCTGCAGCGGGCCGTACAACACTTCCGCCTCTCGCCACGGGCCATACACCGGGTGCTGAAGGTGGCGCGCACCATCGCCGACCTGGGTCACCATGAAGCCATCCGTGACGAGCACCTGCAGGAGGCCATCAGTTATCGCTGCAGCGAGGGGAGCTGAGGATGGCGAACCGATCAAGGCGCTATCCAATCGACTCGCGCAAGCCCGCTCATTGCGAGGCGCACGGCACCGTGGCAATCTCCAGGAGCGCCGGGCTCCAGCCCGGCAAGGGCCGTCTCCGCTTTTGATGACGCGGGATGTTTCCGTCATGCCGGGCTGGAGCCCGGCACTCCTGGCGGCCGTGCGAATCCTCCGGTCGGCCCCCTCCACGGCACGAAATCGGCGCGGCGCGCCTTGCCACGAGCCAACGATTGATCCCCCCTTTCTTCGACCCCGATAGCCACAAAGAAAATTTTTTTCAAGCTGCCGCTGCCGGTCGATGACCGGTACAATGGCCGACATGCCGGTTCCCCTTCCCCGCTCCTGATCCGTGGCCGAACTCAATCCGCAGCAGCGCGCCGCCGTGCGCGAGGTCGATCGCCCGTTGCTGGTGCTGGCCGGCGCCGGCTCCGGCAAGACGCGCGTGATCACCGAGAAGATCGCCTACCTGATCAATGAACGTGCACTGCCGGCGCGCACCATCTTCGCCGTCACCTTCACCAACAAGGCCGCACGGGAGATGCGTGAGCGCGTCGGCCGGCTGTTGAAGAAGGATGCCGGCAAGGGCCTGACCGTCTCCACTTTCCATACCCTGGGCCTGCGCATGCTGCGCCGCGAAGCACCCGGCCTGGGCTACAAGAGCAACTTCTCCATCTTCGACAGCCAGGACAGCCTGCACCTCATCGACGAACTGCTGCGCAAGGGTGTCAGCGCCTTCGCACCGGAGGCACTGCGCAACCGGATCTCCGCGTGGAAGAACGAACTGGTGCTGCCGAAGGAGGCGCTCGCCGCGGCCGACAGCGACTTCGACACCGCCGCGGCGCTGCTGTATGCCGAATACCAGCGCAGCCTCAAGGCCTACAACGCGCTGGACTTCGACGACCTGATCCTGCAACCGGTGCTGGCCCTGCAGAACGACGAGGCGGTACGCGAACACTGGCAGAACCGCGTCCGCCACCTGCTGGTGGACGAGTACCAGGATACCAACGCCGCCCAGTACCGGCTGGTGCAGCTGCTGGTCGGCGCCACCACCCCGTTCACCGCCGTCGGCGACGACGACCAGTCCATCTATGCCTGGCGCGGCGCCAACCCGGAGAACCTGGCGCGCCTGAGAGACGACTTTCCGCGCCTCGAGGTCATCAAGCTGGAACAGAACTACCGTTCCGCCGGCAGCATCCTCAAGTGCGCCAACCACCTGATCGCCAACAACCCGCACGTGTTCGAGAAGCGGCTGTGGAGTGCGCTCGGCTACGGCCGCCCGCTGAAGATCCTCGCCTGCCGCGACGGCGAACACGAGGCCGAACGCGTGGTCTCGGAAATCCTGCACCACCAGTTCACCCACGGCACCCGTCACGGCGAGTACGCCATCCTCTACCGCGGCAACCACCAGTCGCGGAGTTTCGAGAAGGTGCTGCGCGAGCACGGTATCGCCTACCACCTCAGCGGCGGCACCTCCTTCTTCGAATACCGCGAGGTCAAGGACCTGCTGGCCTACCTGCGGCTGCTGGTCAACGAGGACGACGACCGCGCCTTCCTGCGCGTGGTCAACACGCCGCGGCGCGAACTCGGTGCCGCGACCCTGGAGAAACTGGGCGGCTATGCCTCCAGCCACGATCTGAGCCTGCTGGCGGCCTGCTTCGAGAGCGGTCTGTCAGCGGTACTCAACCGGCGCGCGCTGGCACGCCTGCAGGAATTCGCCGGCTGGATCGTCGAACTGGCCGACGCGGCCCGGCGCGGCGACCCCATGGCGGTGATCCGGCAGCTGGTCGCGGACATCGACTACCCGGCCTGGCTGCTGGAGAGCGCGCGCGATCCCGGCGAGGGCGAACGCCGGCTGCAGAACGTCGACGAACTGCTCGGCTGGCTGGAACGCCTGGCCACGCACAAGGAGGAAAACCCGGGGCTGGCCGAGATGGTCAACCGCATCGCCCTGCTGGACCGCCTCGACCGCGACGACCAGGGCAACGCCGACTGCGTGCGCCTGATGACCTTTCACGCCGCCAAGGGACTGGAATTCCCCCACGTATTCATGGTCGGCGTGGAAGAGAACCTGCTGCCGCACCGCAGCAGCGTGGAACAGGACGATCTCGACGAGGAACGCCGCCTCGCCTACGTGGGCATCACCCGGGCGCAGAAGACGCTCACCCTGAGCTATGCGAGCAAACGCCGCCGCGCCGGCGAATGGGAGAGCTGCGAACCCAGCCGTTTCCTGTCGGAACTGCCGCAGGACGACGTGGAGTGGGAACGTCCCGGCAGGGTGCAGAACCCCGAAACCCGTCGTCAGCGCGGCCAGGCACACCTGGCACAACTGCGCGGCCTGTTGTCCTGAAACCCGGCCGCACAGCAAGAAGCCGCCCGCAGGCGGCTTCTCGCGTTACGCTGGCACCGGCAGATCAGAGACCGGTCTGCTTGAGCATGTACTCGACGGCGCCCTTCAACTCGTCCGCCGAACAATCGGCACAGGTACCCTTGGGCGGCATCGCCTTGAGACCGTTGGTGACATGCTGCATCAGGGTATCCATGCCCTGTGCGGCACGCGGCTCCCAGGCCGCCTTGTCACCCACCTTGGGCGCCCCGGCAACGCCGACACTGTGGCAGGCCTTGCAGATGCCGTTGTACACCTGCTCGCCCGAACGGCCGCTGCCGGCAGCGGCGCTGGCGGCCGCCGCGGGGGCCGCGCCGGCTTCCTGGGCCGCCGGCGCAGGAGCGCTGGCCGGCTCGGCCTTGACCTCGCCGACGTTCACCTGGCCCACGGGGCGGATGTTGTTCAGGACCTCGTCCTGCGAACCGGCCTCCGCAGCAACGGCACAGCCGGTGAACAATGCGGCCGCCACAAGGCCGGCCAGCGAGGCCGAGCGCGCGCCACCCGAAATGGTCCTGATGTACTGATTCATAGGAAACTCCCTGAAATTCGGTCAATTACCGTGAAATTGCCGTTCAAAAGGCCGTTCTGCGCCCCGAGCGGGAAATCAGGCGCGCAAGTATAGCCACAAAGGGCCAGCCGGGGAAGAATCTAAAGATCCCGGCACATCGGCCGCCCCCTTCTGCAAGGGAAGCGCACAGGGTGAATGGACGCACGAGGCCGGACACCATGAACATATACGCGCAGTTTCCACATCAACCAGCGGCCCCGGTGGCGCCACACCCGCCGCAGGTCGCGGCGGACCAGGCATCGGCCCGACCGGTCGACCGACCGCCCCCCGACGAAGCCGGCAACAACCAGGCGCGCCAGCAAGACACCCGCGACCAGGGCGCCGAGGGCCGCTTCCGACCCGCCGACGATGCCGCCCCCCGCCACCGGGAAGAGCGGCGGATACGCGAGCGGCAACAGGCGCGCAGCGAAACAGCGGCATTCCACCCCCTGGACGGCAAGCGGGCTCACGACCTGCAACTGGAGCGCGACACCCCGCCCGGACAGTTACTCGACGTCACCGCATAGGGAGGGTGCATGAAGACCGAATCCATTCTTTCCCCGGCTGCAGCCGGCATCCGTCAGGCACTTCAGAGCGCACGCACACACGCCGCGCAAATCGTTTCCACCGGCCGGGACGACCAGCCCGGCGCGCTCGTTGAACCGTTGATCGGTCTGCGCCAGGACCGCCTGCAGCTGCAGGCCTCGGCCCGGGTTCTGAAGGCCGCAGACGAAATGATCGGCACCCTTTTCGACCAAAAGACCTGAGGCCCTGCCGCGGGCTGGCGTCGGCCGTTCGCTTGCCTGTATCATGGCGCCCGTAGTTCAGCGGAAAGCGCCCGTAGCTCAGCTGGATAGAGTACCGCCCTCCGAAGGCGGGGGTCACAGGTTCGAATCCTGTCGGGCGCGCCATACATATGAACCAC
>DROT01000174.1 GCA_011321775.1 Gammaproteobacteria bacterium
CAGCGCGTCGTCGAGCGTCTGATCGGCGAGGCCCGCCGCATCCGCGATCAGGGCGGGACCCCATACTTCAGCACCAGCCGGCGCACGCCGCCGGCGGTGGTCGAGGCCTTGAAGGCCGGTCTGCCGGACGGCAGTCGCTTCTTCGAGTGGTCGCCCGGTGCCAGTGACAACCCCTACCGCGCGCTGCTGGGTAGCGCTGACGGTTTTCTGGTCACCGGCGACAGCATTTCCATGATGGTGGAAATCGTGCGCCTGCGAAAACCGCTGGCGATACTGGATCTGCCGACCAGCTTCCTCGGTACCCTCGACCAGTCACGCCGGCGTTTCGGTCGCTGGCTGTTCGCGCCGGTGGGGGATTCGGCCGCCGACCGGCTGCGCTCGCTGCTGGGCCGGCTGGTCTACCACAGCCGCATCATCGCCCACACGCGCGACTTCCGTGCCTTCCACCGCTTGCTGATCGATTGCGGCCTGGCCGTGGCGGCCGGCCAGGAGCTGGTGCCGCCGAGTGGTGAGATCCCCGACGACCTGCCGCAGATCGTCGACCGCATCCGCCAGCTGGTCGGATCTCGATGACGGAAGGAAATCTAGGGGGGAATGTAAGGGAGTCGCCGCCCGATCGGGCCTGAGCCCGAGCAGGCACAAGGTTTAAGCCGGCAATCCGGTCAACAATTTTTGTTTAAGTCTTATTGAATCGTCCAGTAAGATCGCTGCGCGACCTTCGTGCGATAGGGAGGGTGGCTGCGTCATCCCGGCGCAGGCCGGGATCCAGGGGGGTTGATCAGGCGCCATGGATTCCGGCCTGCGCCGGAATGACGGGAATCGTGGATTTCAGAGCCTGACCAGGCACCGTACTAGGTACCGTTCGGCTCCGCTTCCGCTTCGCCATACCCGAACACCGGGTCCAGGTGCTCGCGCACGTAGCCGTCGATTACGGCGAGCTGCTGGTCGTCGAAGTAGTCGCGGTAACCGCCCACCTTGCCGCGGCGGACCTTGAAGGAGTCGGGGTTCTTCTGGTCGCCGGCCTTGACGCGCGCGCCGCTGAGGCGGAAGAACTTTTTTTCTTCCATCTTTTTCATGTTGTCGTAGGCGGCGAAGTCGACCGCCTGGCGGATCTCGTCGTCGGTACCCGGCGTGCCCACGAACTCCAGAACCTTCTTCATGGTGGCGTGCGGATCCCGGCGCATGTCCTCGTAGCGGATGACCAGCAGGTCGTCGAGATTCGGCATGGAGCGCGCCCAGCCATTGAAGAATTCCACGATGCGCGGCACGCCGGCCTTCTTGTCCATGACGAAATCGAAAATGGAGATGTCGGCGCCGTGGGGCGGGTATTCGTTGAGCAGCTTCTTGTGCGGCCGCATACGGTATTTCCACTGGAAGAACTGTGACACGGCGACGTCGCGCGGGTCCCTCACCAGCAGTACCACCTTCTTGCCGCGAAAATGCGCCAGCGTGGTCCAGTCGC
Source organism: Gammaproteobacteria bacterium (assembly GCA_011321775.1). Lineage (GTDB taxonomy): Bacteria > Pseudomonadota > Gammaproteobacteria > DSM-19610 > DSM-19610 > Thiogranum. The sequence goes on from DROT01000174.1 coordinate 1,463, forward strand.
GCAGGTAGTCGCGTACGTAGTTGTTGTGGCTGAACAGCACACGCGGGATGGCCGGGTTCTTGCGGTGCAGGTTGTCGAACTCCAGCAGGTGGTGCTTCGGCAGGCCGTACTTCACATGGTAGAAGTGCGACAGCATGACGCGGAACCAGGTGCGGCCGCTCTTGCCCCAGGACATCAGCACCCAGTCGGCCTTCCCGAGCTTGCGGTATTCCTCCTTGCCGCGTATCCGTCGCTCCAGCGCGATACGCCGGGCGCGGGGAAGAAAGAACAGGGTCCAGAGGACCAGGTAGCGGCTCGCAACGGCCCTGAATTCGTGCATCTGCGTGTGAACTTCCTGACAAGAAAAGGGGTATCGCCGGCCGAATCCGGAGCGGGATCGCCCGGCCGCGCCATGATACCCGTGCCGCTGGCCGAATGCATCCGCCGTCGCGAGGGTCGGCGGCCCGTCGCCCGCGGGGCGCGGATTTGCTACCCTGTGAGCCCCTCAGCCATTGCGGTGATTGTACCCATGTCCATCCTCGACCTGGCGGCCATCGACAAGGCGCCGCTGCATCGCGAGCCCTATGAATACCTGGTGGTCGAGGACGCCATCCGGCCGGAGGTGCTCGCCGAGGTGAACGCGGACTACCCGGAGATCGACAAGCCGGCCAACTACGCGCCGGAGGATCTCCACTACGGCCCCAGATTCCAGCAACTGCTGGACGAGCTGGACAGCGCGGAATTCCAGCAGCACGTCGCCGACAAGTTCGGCGTCGATCTCGACGGCGCCATCAAGACCATCACCGTGCGCAAGTACTCCGAACCCAGCGACGGCAACATCCACGCCGACCACTGGAGCAAGATCATCACCCTGCTGGTGTACTTCAACCCGGAATGGACGCAGGAAGGCGGGCGTTTCCGCGTGCTGCGTTCGCCCGACGACATCGAGGACTACGCCGCCGAGGTGCCGCCGCGCGGCGGCACCCTGCTGGCCTTCCACCGCTGCGACCACTCCTGGCACGGCTACAAGCGTTTCGACGGCGAACGCCGCATGGTGCAGATGAGCTGGGTAAGGCCGAGCCGTTTCGCCTGGTACGCCCAGCAGATGGCGCGCTTCGGCACCCACGCCATGAAACGGGTGTCGCGCTTGTTCCATCACTCCGCCCGCTGAGGGGCGCGCCCCGGGCCGCTTGCCGGCGTCGCCGCAGTCGACCCTCACCCCCGCCAATTGATACCATGGGCACCCTGTGTCCCTGTCATCAACCGGAGAGCAAGGATCCACAATGGGAAAACTGATACGGGTGGTCGTTTATGTGCTGGGCGGGGTGGTCCTGTTGCTGGTGGCGGCGGCAATCATCCTGCCGCTGGTCGTCAACCCGGACCAGTTCAAGGACGAGATCGCCGCGGCGGTGCAGTCACACACCGGGCGCACGCTCGATATCGAGGGTGACATCGATCTTTCGGTCTTCCCCTGGCTGGGCCTGGATATCGGCCACACCTCGCTGTCCAATGCCAAGGGCTTTTCCGATCGCCCCTTCGTCAGCGTCGACGAGGTCCAGATCCGCGTCAAGCTGCTGCCGCTGCTGAGCAGGAAGCTGGTGATGGACACCGTGGAACTGCACGGTCTGAAGTTGTCGCTGGAGACCGATCCGAAGGGGCGCACCAACTGGCAGGACCTCGGTGCCGGCGCGAAGGAAGAACAGGCCGCGCCCGCCGAAGAACAGCAGGCGGCATCGCAGAAGACGCCGTCCGCGGCCGGCCTGGCGGCGCTGACCATCGGTGGTGTGGAGATCAGCGACGCCGACGTGCTGTGGGACGACCGCAAGAGCGGCAGCCGTTATCAGATCGAGGGGCTGTCGCTGAAGACCGGCGCTATCCGGCCCGGCAAGGCGGTGCCCTTCGAGCTGAAGATGGCACTGGAGTCGAAGCAGCCGCAGATTTCCGGGCCGCTGTCCTTCGCCGGCGTGGTGCTGCTGTCCGAAGACAGCCGTTTCATCCAGGTGAGCAAGGCAGTGCTGCGCACCGAGCTGTCGGGTGAAGGGTTGCCGGGCGGCGAGCTGCAATCGCAGTTGGGCTTCAATGCCACGCTCAACCTCGGTACCGAGCAGCTGGAGTTGTCGCAGATCGCGCTCGAAGCCCTGGGCCTCAAGGTCGAAGGTTACGTCAACGGCTCGGCCCTGTTCGGTGACGCCCGCTTCGACGGCGAGCTGCGCCTGCCGGAGTTCGTGCCGCGCGAAGTCATCCAGGCGCTCGGCCAGCCGTTGCCCGAGGTCTCCGATCCGGCGGTGCTGGGCAAGGCCGATGCCTCGCTGAAGTTTAAGGCCACCCTCGACAGCGCCAACCTGACCGCCCTGCAGGCGCGGCTGGACGATTCACACCTCAAGGGAACGCTGGCGGTGAAGCATTTCGCCCGTCCGGCCGTCCGCTTCGACCTCGCCCTGGACGGCATCGATGTCGACCGCTACCTGCCGCCGCCATCGGACGAGCCGGTGGCCGCCACCCCGACGGCGGCCGCGGCCGCCGGGGCGCAGATGATCCCGGTGGAGACCCTGCGCGCCCTCGACGTCGACGGCAAGCTGACCATCGGCAAGCTCAAGGTGATGAAACTGCACAGCAGCGACATCCTGGTGAAGGTGGTGGCAAAGGATGGCGTGCTGCGGCTGCAGCCGGTGCAGGCAAAACTGTACCAGGGGCAGTACCAGGGGGACATCCGCATCGACGCGCGCGGCAAGCAGCCGAAGATCGCCCTCAACGACCGTCTCGAAGGGGTGCAGGTGGGGCCCCTGCTCAAGGACATGACCGGCCAGGATCGCCTCAGCGGCAAGACCCGCGCCAGCGCCCGCCTCAGCATGAGCGGGCAGACGCCGGACGACTTCAAGAAGACGCTCGACGGCAAGCTGTCCTTCGCCTTCACCGACGGCGCCGTCAAGGGCATCAACCTGGCGGCGATGATCCGCAAGGCGCAGGCGAAGCTCAACGGTCAGCCGGCACCGGCCGAGAGCGGTCCCAACCAGACGGATTTCTCCAGTCTCACCGGTACCGCCACCGTCAGGCGCGGCGTGATCCACAACACCGACCTGCTCGCCCAGAGCCCGCTGCTGCGGGTGCACGGCGAAGGGGACATCGACCTGCCGCAGGAAAAGCTCGACTACCTGGTGACCGCCAAGATCGTCGGCAGTCTCGAGGGGCAGGGCGGCAAGAGCATGACCGACCTCAGGGGCATCGAGATCCCGGTCGAGATCGCAGGCACCTTCGCGAAACCCGAGTACAAGGTGCGCCTCGACCAGGCGCTGCGCGAGAAGGCGGAGAAGAAGATCAAGAAAAAGATCGAACAGAAGCTCGAGAAGAACTTTGGCGACCAGCTCAAGGGGCTGTTTCGCTAGATGAAGCGGATGGTCGTCCTGTGGTTGCCCCTGTTGCTGGGCGTGGCGACCGCCAGGGCCATGGACGTCAACCTGGTGGCCGTGGACTATCGGGACGGCGCCTATACCCTCGAGCTGGACGCCGTGGTCGAGGTGCCGGAGGCGCGGGCGCGCGCCCTGCTCACCGACTACGCCAACCTGGGGCGCATCAACCCCAGCATCGAGGAGAGCGAGATCCTCGAGGACAACGACGGGGAGGGACTCCGGGTACGCACCGTCACCCGGGTGTGCGTATGGTTCTATTGCAAACGCGTGACCCAGGTCCAGGATGTGTCGGTGGGCTGGGACCGTAGCGTCACGGCCACCCTGATTCCCGAGCTGAGCGACTTCAGCTTTGGCTGGGCGCGCCTGCACCTGTGGCAACAGCCGAACGGCACCCGGGTGCTGATCCGCTCGGAGCTGGCGCCGGATTTCTGGATACCGCCGCTGATCGGGCACTGGCTGATCAAGCGCAAGCTGCGTTCCGAGGCGCTGGAGACCATAGGCAGGATGGAGAAGGTCGGCAAGGGTGCCGACGCATTCCCGAACACACACGAAAACAGTAAGGACAAGCCATGAAAGTTCTGATTACAGGGGCCGCCGGTTTCATCGGCAACGACCTGGCACTGCGGCTGCTGGAGCGCGGTGACGAGGTCGTCGGTATCGACAATCTCAACGACTACTACGACCCGGCGCTGAAACAGGCGCGCCTGGCACGCACCCACGGGCACGAGGGGTTCACCGACATCCGCATGGACCTGGAGGATCGCGACGGCATCGCCGGCGTGTTCGAGCAGCACCGTCCGGACGCCGTCGTCAACCTGGCGGCGCAGGCGGGCGTGCGCTACTCGCTGGAGAACCCGCTGGCCTACGTCGACACCAACCTGGTCGGCTTCATGAACATCCTCGAGGGCTGCCGCCACAACGACGTCAGGCACCTGGTCTATGCCTCCAGCAGCTCGGTCTACGGTTCCAACACCAAGATGCCGTTCTCGGTGCACGACAACGTCGATCACCCGGTCAGCATCTATGCCGCCACCAAGAAGGCCAACGAGCTGATGGCGCACACCTACAGCCACCTCTACCGGCTGCCCACCACCGGGCTGCGCTTCTTCACCGTCTACGGCCCCTGGGGGCGCCCCGACATGGCGCTGTTCCTGTTCACGCGCAAGATCCTCGCCGGTGAACCCATCGACGTGTTCAACTACGGCAAGCACCGCCGCGACTTCACCTATATCGACGACATCGTCGAGGGCGTGATCCGCACCCTCGACCGCATCCCCCAGCCCAACCCCGACTGGTCCGGTGACCACCCGGACCCGGCCAGCAGCACCGCGCCCTACGCGCTGTACAACATCGGCAACAACGAGCCGGTCGAGCTGATGCACTATATCGAGGTGCTGGAAGACTGCCTCGGCAGGAAGGCGCAGAAGAACATGCTGCCGCTGCAGCCGGGCGACGTGCCGGACACCTACGCCGACGTGCAGGATCTGGTGCGCGACGTCGGCTACAAGCCGTCCATGTCGGTGGAGCAGGGCGTGGCCAACTTCGTCTCCTGGTACCGCGACTACTACAAGGTGTGAGCCGTCGCGAGGATGAAGGACGGCGAACCCCTTGCCGGGCGGCTGCTGGCCTGGTTCGAGGCCCACGGCCGCAAGGACCTGCCCTGGCAGCAGCGGCCGACGCCCTACCGCGTGTGGGTGTCGGAGATCATGCTGCAGCAGACCCGGGTGCAGACCGTGATTCCCTACTACCGGCGCTTCATGGAGTCCTTTCCGGACGTCGTGCGCCTGGCCGACGCCGGGTCCGACGAAGTGCTGCACCACTGGTCCGGCCTCGGCTACTACGCCCGCGCCCGCAACCTCCAGCGCGCCGCCATCCTGGTCCGTGACCGGTACGGGGGGCGACTCCC
>DROT01000175.1 GCA_011321775.1 Gammaproteobacteria bacterium
GATGCTGACGCTGTTGCTGGGCACCCCGGTACTGAGCATGGTGGGCGCCATCGGCGTGGCGCTGACGGTGGGCCTGCGCCGCAGCGGCATGATACTCTCGCTGCTGGTGCTGCCGCTGTACGTGCCGGTGCTGATCTTCGCCGCCAACGCGGTGGAAACCGCCAGCGCCGGCCTGCCGGTCACCGCGCACCTGTCGCTGCTGGCAGCGCTGCTGGCGCTGGCCGCGAGCCTGTCACCGGTCGCCACCGCGGCCGCCCTCAAGATCAGTCTGAGCTAGTTCCCGCCATGAAACGATTCTTTCACCAACTCGGCTCGCCGAAACACTTCTACCGCATCGCCGGTCGCTGGATTCCCTGGCTGGGCCTGGCCTGCGTCCTGTTCCTGCTCGCCGGCCTCTACCAGGGGCTGGTGGTGGCGCCGACCGACTACCAGCAGGGCGACAGCTACCGCATCATGTTCGTCCACGTGCCGGCGGCCTGGATGTCGCTGTTCATCTATGTGGTCATGGCGGCGGCCGGCGCCATCGGGCTCATCTGGCACATGAAGCTGGCCGAAGTGGTCGCCATCGCCAGCGCCCCCATCGGCGCCTCCTTCACCTTCCTGGCGCTGGTGACCGGTTCCATCTGGGGCAAGCCCATGTGGGGCGCCTGGTGGGTGTGGGACGCGCGCCTGACCTCGGAGCTGATCCTGCTGTTTCTCTACCTCGGCGTCATCGCCCTGCACAACGCGGTCGAGGACAAGCGCACCGCCGCGCGCGCCACTTCCATCCTCGCCATCGTCGGCGTGGTCAACATCCCCATCATTCACTACTCGGTCGAGTGGTGGAACACCCTGCACCAGGGGCCCACCGTGACCAAGTTCGATGCCCCCTCCATCGACATGCGCATGTTGATCCCGTTGTTGCTGATGGCGGTGGCCTTCAAGCTGTTCTACGCTACCGTGCTGCTGATGCGCGCGCGCGTCGAGGTGCTGGAACGGGAACGCAACACCCGGTGGGTACGGGAACTGGTGAGCCAGTCGTGAATCTGAACGAATTCCTGCACATGGGCGGGTACGCCGCCTACGTATGGTCGTCCTACGGCCTCGCCGCCGTGGTACTGGCCGCCAACGTACTGGCGCCGATGCGCCAGCGCCGCCGGCTGCTGAGGCGGCTGGCGCAGCGTGAACGCCGGGCGAGGAGAAACCCATGAGAGCAACGCGCAAGAAACGTCTGTACCTGGTCCTGCTGATGGTCGTCGGCATCGGCGTGGCCGTGGGTTTCGCCCTCAACGCCTTCAACCAGAACCTGATGTTCTTCTACTCGCCCTCGGAGGTCGCCGCCGGCAAGGCACCGGCCGCGCACGCCTTCCGGCTCGGCGGGCTGGTCACCGAGGGCAGCGTGCAACGCCAGGCGAACGGGCTCACGGTCCGCTTCGATGTCACCGACAATGCGAAGACGGTTACCGTGGAATACACCGGCATCCTTCCGGACCTGTTCCGCGAGGGCCAGGGCATCGTCGCCCACGGCCAGTTGCGCAGCGACGGCGTGTTCGTCGCCGACGAGGTGCTGGCCAAGCACGACGAGAACTACATGCCGCCGGAGGTCGCCAAGGCCCTCGAGGAGGCGCACGAAGAGGGCAAGGCGTCGATGCCGCCGGGGAAGACCACGCCATGATCCCCGAACTCGGACACTACGCCCTCATCCTCGCCCTGTGCCTGGCCATCGTGCAGGCGACGGTGCCGCTGGCCGGCACCTTCACCCGCACCCCGGCCTGGATCGCGCTGGCGCGGCCGGTCGCCTGGGGCCAGTTCCTGTTCCTCAGCCTTGCTTTCCTGGCGCTGGTACACGCCTTCCTGGTCGACGACTTCTCGGTGCGCTACGTGGCCCAGCACGGCAATACCCTGTTGCCCGAGATCTACAAGATCTCCGCCGTGTGGGGCGCCCACGAGGGCTCGCTGCTGCTGTGGGTGTTCATTCTCGGCGGCTGGACGGTGGCGGTATCGCTGTTCGGGCGCCACCTGCCCGACGCGGTGCTGGCGCGGGTGTTGTCGGTCATGGGCATGATCAGCATCGGCTTCCTGCTGTTCCTGCTGATGACCTCCAACCCCTTTGCACGCGTGTTCCCGGTGCCGGCCGAGGGCGGTGAACTCAACCCGCTGCTGCAGGATCCCGGCCTGGCGGTCCATCCGCCAATGCTGTACATGGGCTATGTCGGCATGTCGGTCGCGTTCGCCTTCGCCATCTCGGCGCTGCTGGGCGGCAAGCTCGACGCCGCCTGGGCGCGCTGGTCGCGGCCCTGGACGCTGGTGGCCTGGGTGTTTCTCACCCTCGGCATCGCGCTCGGCAGCTGGTGGGCCTACTACGAACTCGGCTGGGGCGGCTGGTGGTTCTGGGATCCGGTCGAGAATGCCTCCTTCATGCCCTGGCTGGCGGGCACCGCGCTGATCCATTCGCTGGCGGTGACCGAGAAGCGCGGCGCCTTCAAGCGCTGGACCGTGCTGCTCGCCCTGCTGGCCTTTTCGCTCAGCCTGCTGGGTACCTTCCTGGTGCGCTCGGGCGTGCTGACCTCGGTGCACGCCTTCGCCTCCGATCCGGCGCGCGGCCTGTTCATCCTCATGTTCCTGATGGTGGTCATCGGCGGCTCCCTGCTGCTGTATGCGATCCGCGCCCCGGACATCAGCCGCGGCGGCGGTTTCGACATCCTGTCGCGCGAGAGCCTGCTGCTGGGCAACAACGTGCTGCTGGTGCTGACCACGGCACTGGTGCTGCTGGGCACCCTGGCACCCTTGATCTATGACGCCTTCGGCTGGGGCAAGATCTCGGTCGGCTTCCCCTGGTTCAACACCATGTTCGTCACCTTCATGCCGCTGCTGGTGGTGCTCATGGGCGCCGGCCCGCTGACGCGCTGGAAACACCAGGATCCCGCCATGCTGGCGCGGCGCCTGAAGCTGGCCCTGCTGATCAGCATCGGTGGTGGCATCATCACCGCCCTGCCCTGGCTCAGCGGCTCGCTGGCCGCCGGGTTCGCCGTGGCCCTGTCCCTGTGGCTGCTGACCACGCTGTTCGCCAGCCTGCGGCAACGGTTGCAGCACAAGCCCGGTTTGCGCGGCCTGGTGCAGGACTTCAACAGCCGCGGCGGCCGCAGCTACTACGGCATGCTGCTGGCCCACCTGGGCGTGGCCGTGTTCATCATCGGCGTCACCTTTGTCAGCCAGTTCGATATCGAAGAAGACGTGCGCATGAGTCCGGGGCAGGAATATCAGATGGGCGACTACCGCTTCCGCTTCGAAGGTGCCAAGACCGTCGACGGCCCCAATTACCGTGCCCGGCGCGGCACCCTGCGGGTGTTCCGCGGCGAGCGCGAGGTCGCCCTGCTGCACCCGGAGAAACGGACCTATACGGTGCAGACGCGGCCGATGACGGAGGCCGGCATCGAGCCCGGCCTGCTGCGTGATATCTACGTCTCCCTGGGCGAACCGCTGGGTAACGGTGACTGGAGCCTGCGTCTGTACTACAAGCCGATGGTGCGCTGGATCTGGCTCGGTTGCCTGTTCATGGCCGCCGGCGGCGGACTTGCGGCCAGCGATCCGCGCTATCGCCAGCTGCTGCGGCGCAGCCGGCGTTCCGGTGATCTGCCGGCCGCAGCGCAGGGTGCGGGGAGTCACGCCTGATGCCGGCCTTCGTACGCTACCTGGCCCCGCTGCTGGCGTTCCTCGCCCTGGCGGCCCTGCTCTACAAGGGATTGAGCCTGGACCCGCACAAGGTGCCCTCGCCGCTGATCGACAAGCCTGCTCCGGCATTCTCCCTGCCGCTGCTGAAGGATCCCGGGAAGACCCTGAGCGCGGACGAGCTGCGCGGCAAGGTGTGGCTGCTCAACGTCTGGGCCACCTGGTGCGTGTCCTGCCGCGCCGAACATCCGGTGCTGATGCAGCTGGCGGCCAGCGGCAAGGTGCCGGTCTACGGTCTCAACTACAAGGACAAGCGCGAAGCCGCGCTGCGCTGGCTGCAGCGCTACGGCAACCCCTATACCGCCAATGCCTTCGACGCCGACGGGCGCGTCGGCATCGACTGGGGCGTATACGGCACGCCGGAGACCTTCATCATCGACAAGGAGGGCGTGATCCGCCACAAGCACATCGGCCCCATCACGCCCGAGGTGCTGCGCAGCGAGATCTATCCGATCGTGGAAAAACTGGAGAGAGCGGGTTGAAGAATACAGTGCGTGTCCTGCTGCTGGGTATCTGTCTGGCCGTGATGCCGCCCGTCCATGCCGGGCTGGAAGTCTTCGATTTCGGCGGCAAGGTCGACGAACAGCGCTACAAGGACCTGATCGGCGAGTTGCGCTGCCTGGTATGCCAGAACCAGTCGCTGGCCGATTCCGATGCCGAACTGGCCCACGACCTGCGCAAGGAGGTCTATGAACTGATGGCGCAGGGCAAGAGCAACGACGAGATCATCGAGTTCCTGGTGGACCGCTACGGCGATTTCGTGCTCTACAAGCCCCCCGTCAAACCCTCGACCTGGGCGCTGTGGTACGGACCCTTCGCACTGCTGCTGGTCGGCGTGCTGGTGCTCGCCCGCACGGTGCGCCAGCGCCACCGGCAGGCCGATCCCGAGCTGTCCGAGGAAGAGCGACGACGGCTGAAGAAAATCCTCGGTGAAGACGGCGAAGGGAGCGGCAGCGCATGAGCACCTTCTGGCTGCTGATCGCGGCGATGACCGTGCTGGCCCTGGTGTTCGTAGTGCCACCGCTGTTGCGCCGTCGACAGGAGGCTTCGCGGACCGATTCCGACCGTCTCAATGCAGAGGTCATCAAGGACCAGCTCGCCGAACTGCGCAGCGACTACGAGGCCGGCCGTCTCGACGAGGCCGCCTACGCCGCGGCACGACGCGACCTGCAGCGTGAATTGCTCGACGATATCGACGACGGCAGGAGCGCCCCGGTACCGGGAACGCGCGGCGGCCGCTGGCTGGCCATCGTGGTAGTGGCGCTGGTACCGGTCGCCGCTTTCCTGCTCTATCAGCAGCTGGGCGCCCCCGGCATCATCGAACGGCTGGACGAGTGGCAGCAGGCGCGCGCGGCCGCCGCCGGGCGCCAGCATTCACTCGAAGGGCTGGTGCAAAAACTGGCTGACCGCATGCGCAGCGAACCCGACAATGCCGAGGGCTGGGTCATGCTCGGGCGCAGCTACGCCGCGCTCGGCCACTACGACAAGGCGGTGGACGCCTACCGACGCGCCTATCGGCTCATCGGCGACCAGCCCGGCCTGCTGACCGACTACGCCGACGTGCTGGTGTCCGCCAACGGCGGCACCTTTACCGACGAGGCCGGCGCCCTGCTCGACAAGGCGCTGGCGCTTCAGCCGGACGACCTCAAGGCGCTGTGGCTCCGGGGTCACTGGAAGTACCAGCGCGGCGATGTCGAGGGTGCAGTGGCCGACTGGCAGCGCGTTGCCAGCCAGCTGCCGGAAGGTGACAAGAATCGCGCCATCATCGCCAGCCAGATCCGCGAGGCACGGGCGGCTTCCGGTCAGTCGGCCGCTGCGGCCGGAAACACCGTCACGGACAAGGCGACCACCAGCACGGGGACTGCGCCGGCGAAGATCCGGGTCCGCGTGACGCTCGACCCGGCGCTGGCGGACAAGGCGACACCGGACCAGACCCTGTTCGTCTTCGCGCGTGCCGCCCAGGGGCCGCGCATGCCACTGGCGATCGTGCGCAAGCAGGTCCGCGACCTGCCGCTGTCGGTGACGCTGGATGATTCCATGGCGATGACGCCGGCAATGAAGCTGTCGAACTTCGACCAGGTCACCATCGGCGCCCGCATATCGAAATCCGGACAGGCCATCGCAGCCAGCGGCGACCTGCAGGGCGTGGTGACGCCGGTGAAGACGGACAGCGGAGACGAGGTCACTGTCCACATCGATACCCTGGTGCCCTGAACCCGGCCGCCGATGTGTCCCCCGCCTCCCCCGCGAGAGCCGATCGCGGAAGCCCGGAGAAGAGCTCTCCCTGCCCGGATGCGGGGAGGAGCGGCGCGGCTCAGTCCCCCTTGAAGGTATTCTCCACCAGCGGCGGGGCGCTGGACTGCGGCACGTGGCACTGGGTGCAGTTGAACCGGGCCCCGACCACTTCTGACGCCATCTTGTCACCCCCGGTCCGCGGATCAATGTAGTGATCGCGCGACATCGGGCTCTTCTTGGTATTCTTCTTGCCGATCAGATTCGGCTTGTCGTGACACTCGAGGCACTGGTTGTCATCCGGACTGATGGGCAGATAGGTGCTTACCTTGTGCGGTATCAGCGGCGGTACGCCCTTGTAGGCGCGCGGCAAGACCTTCGATTTTCCTGCCTTGCTCTTGTTGTACTGATAGGGTTTCGGCGTAGGCGTATCGAACACGCTCGTCTTGCTCAAACCCATGTTCAGGTCATCGATAGCGTCCGCACCGGCAGCCCCGGACAGGCCGACAGCCAACAGTACGATACCCGCAGATACGATTTTCCTCTTCATGCTGGCCTCCGTTAACGAGAGTCTGACTGCGAACGCCCGGCGGAAGCCAGGGGGTTGCGCAGATAAAAATGCAGGGTGTCTTCCGGGCAAACCGTGATACAGCGGCCACAGTTGGTGCATTCGCCCGAGCGGATCAGGCCTGCAGCCGCGGCTTCGCGCAGATTCAGTACCTGGGGCTCCGGACAGACCCGGGCGCACTCACCGCAATGGGTACAGGTCGGTGCGTCGAAGCGGATCCGCAGGGGTGCAAATCTTCCGACCAGGGCATAGAAGGCGCCCAGGGGACAGAGATGGCCGCACCACCCATGCTTCAGCACCAGTAGATCGAACAGGAAGCTCCCGAGGACCGCGGTCCATCCCAGCCCGATACCGAAGATCAGTTCCCGGTGCAGCATGCTGATCGGGCTCACCCACTCGAATGCCGCAACGCCGGTGAGCGCCGACAGCAGGAGCGCCAGCACCAGGACCAGGTAACGCACGCTGCGCCGGATATGGAACAGGTCGGTGGCGCCCAACCGCGAACGCAACCAGGCGGCCAGATCGGTCACCATGTTGACCGGGCACACCCAGGAACACCATACCCGCCCCCCGAGCACCCCGTACACCAGCAGCACCACGGCAGCCCCGATGAGCACCTGCGAATCGAGGGCGTGCCCGGTGGCCAGAATCTGCAGGACCGCGAAGGGATCAGCCAGGGGAATCACGCCCAGTACCAGGGAGCTGCTCAGGTTGCCGAGCAGAAGCGGCCGGCCGCCCAGTGACCAACTCCACCAGGCCGTGCCGAGGAACAGCAACAACACCCCCAGCTGTACCAGGCGGCGGTAGAGGATGAAACGCCATACCCGGAATCTGCCGCCGATCGTGTCCGGCAGCACGAACGGCCGGACCGGCCGTCCGTTCGGCCCGAGCTTCGGTTCGGGTCGCGAGGCGTTCACAACCCGCCCTCGTTGAGATAGTCGAGACCGCCAGCCGCCGGTGGCTCCCTGCCGCCCTCACCCTCGGCCGGTTTGAATTCCTGTGTGACCGGGGTGTCGATGGTCCAGCCCAGTCGGTAATGGCGTCCGATCTCTCCCTGCACCAGTCTTGGTGGCAGCACCCGTATCGCCGCCTTGTCCGTCGGACAGGCGTCCTCGCACATGCCGCAACCGGTGCAGGCCTCGCTGTGAACCACGGGAACGAACATGGCGTGCTTGCTGAGTTTTCGCGGGTGGTGCTCGACGGTAATGGCACGGTCCTGGACGGGGCACACCCGGTGGCAGATCTCGCACCGCAGTCCCTGCCAAGAGAGACAGTTTTCGATGTCGATGACCGCCAGCCCCATTCTGGCATCATCGATGTCGTCGAGCCCGTGATCGAGCGCCCCCGTGGGACAGGCGGCAGTACAGGGGATGTCGACACACATGTAGCATGGCGTCTCGCGCGGCGTGAAATAGGGGGTGCCGATCACGGCGACATCGCCGGTCGCCGCCAGCTTCAGGGTGTCGTAGGGACAGGCGCGCACGCACTGGCCGCACTTGATACAGCGGGCATTGAAATCGGCATCGTCGAGTGCGCCCGGTGGCCGGATGGCGGTGGCTGCGGCATGCGCCTGCTCGCGCAGCAGGTAGGACCACAGCAGCCCGCCGGTTGCGGCCATCGCCGCCCCCTGCCCCATACGGACCAGGAAGCGGCGCCGCGCTGTAAGCGAATCAGTCATGAAACAGGTCCCGGTTGGCCGCTGCGTGCGTTCTCAGCGCGGCCGGTCGGCACTTCAAGCCTTGTAGACCTTGACCGCACATTTCTTGTAGTCGGTCTCCTTCGACAGCGGGCAGGTCACGTCGAGCGCCACCTTGTTGATGTACACGGCCTCGTCGAAGAACGGTATGAACACATAGCCCTTGACCGGCCGGTTTCTTCCGCGGGTCTCCACGATTGCCTTGACCTTGCCGCGACGGGATTCCACGACCACGACGTCGTTGCGCTTGATGCCGCGGGCATCGGCATCCTCCGGGTGCATGAAGATCTGCGCATTCGGCATGGCCCGGTGCAGCTCCGGCACACGCTGGGTCATGGTGCCGGTATGCCACTGCTCGAGCACCCGCCCCGTCGACAGCCACAGGTCATAGTGCTCGTCCGGCTGCTCCGGTGGCGCGGCATAGGGTCGGAAGAAGATCTTCGCCTTGCCGGCCAGGGAGGTCTTCTCCTTGCTGGTGGGCCTGTCGAGGTTTCCGCTGGGCAGGGCTTTCAGTGCCGGGCCGTAGAACTCGAAGTCTCCCTTCTTCACATAGGGATCGTATTTGGCATTGAAGCGCCACTGGGTTTCCTTGCCATCGACCACCGGCCACTTCAGGCCGCGGACGTCGTCCCGGTAGTAGACATCGAACTCGGCCAGATCGTGCGCGTGACCTACCCCGAACTTCCGGTATTCGTTGAACAGGGCCTTCTCCGGGAACCACTTCTCCCCCAGCGCCTTCACGGTGTGATTGTCGTGTCCCTTGGCGACCGGATCGGGCCAGCCGACTTTCCTGAATTCGGGTGTCGCAAACAGCACCTCGTACAGGGTGCTGTCCGGCGAATACCCCATTTTCTGCGCCTCGGCCAGCACGTCGGGCAGGGTGCCGTCCGCATAGCCTGCAGCTTTCAGGCCGGGGACCGGCTTTTCGCCCCACACGTCCTTGAGCTTGAAACGCTTGGAGAAGGCCAGGATCTGCCACACGTCGCTGCGTGCCTCGCCCGGGGGCGGAACCTGCTCGCGCCACGCCTGGGTGCGCCGTTCGGCATTCCCGTACAGCCCCCATTTCTCGAAGATCATGGCGCTGGGAAGAATGAGATCCGCCACCTTGGCGGAAATGGTCGGATAGGGATCGGACACCACGATGAAGTTGTCCATCTCGCGCGCCGCCTTGATCCAGTGGTTGGCGTTCGCGGTTGCCTGGAAGGGGTTGTTGACCTGCACCCAGGCGAACTTGATCTTGCCATCCTCCAGGTCGCGCATGATCTTGACGATGTGGCTGCCGACCTTGGGGTTCAGGGTGTTGTGGGGCAGTTTCCAGATCTTCTCGGCCCGCGCCCGGTGCTTGGGGTTGAATACCACCATGTCGGCCGGCAAGCGGTGGGCGAAGGTACCGACTTCACGCGCCGTGCCGCAGGCCGAGGGCTGACCGGTCAGGGAAAAGGCGCCGTTACCCGGCATGGCCTGCTTGCCGAGCAGCAGGTGGACCATATAGGCCTGCTCATTGACCCAGCTGCCGCGGTAGTGCTGGTTGAAGCCCATGGTCCAGTAGCTGACCACCTTGCGCTTCGGATCGATATAGAGATCGGCCAGCTCCTTGAGCTTCTGGCGATGCGAATCCATGTCCTCGGCGGCGTCGCCCTTGGACAGTTCGGCCACAAAATCCAGCGTGTAGGGTTCCACGGCCTTCTTGAAGTCCTCGAAACTGATCAGCCAGTGCGCCATCGCCTTGGTGCGGTGCTTCTGTTCGACCACCTCCCCTTCCTTCCTGCGCTGGGCAATGGCTTCCCACTTGTCCAGCTTGACCTTGAGTTCCTTGGCCTGGGTATCCTTTTCCGCCGGGAAGGCATGCTCGTCAGTGGGGCGCATGCCATAACCGATATCGTAGGGGCCGGTCGCGAACACGCAATGCTTACGGACGAAATCGTGGTTTACGGCATCGCGCTTGATGATTTCGCGGGCGATATAGTTCCAGATCGCCAGGTCGGTGCCGGGTTTGAAGATGAGTTCGGTATCGGCGATATCGGAAGTCTGGTTGCTGCAGGTGGTGAGGTTGAAGACGCGAACATTGTCGTTCGCCAGTCGCCGATCGGATACGCGTGACCACAGGATGGGATGGCACTCCGCCATGTTCGCACCCCAGGTGATGATGGTATCCGTGTATTCGATATCGTCATAGTTGCCCGATGGCTCGTCGATACCAAAGGCCTGTATGAAGCCCACCACGGCGGAGGCCATGCAATGCCGGGCATTGGGATCGATGTTGTTGCTGCGGAAACCCGCTTTCATGAGTTTCGCCGCGGCATAGCCCTCGGGAATGGTGTACTGGCCGGATCCGAAAATGGCCACGCCGGTCGGGCCCTTCTCGTCATAGGCCTTTCTGAACTGCTTTTCCATCTCGTCGAAGGCCTGTTCCCAGCTGACCGGTACGAACTTGCCGTGCTTGTCGAACTTGCCGTTGCTCATGCGCATCAGCGGCCGGGTCAGGCGATCCTTGCCGTACTGGATCTTGCCGTTGAAATAGCCCTTGATGCAGTTCAGTCCGCGATTGACCGGCGCATCCGGATCACCCTTGGTCGCGACGATGCGGCCGTCCTTGGTCGCGATCATGATGCCGCACCCGGTACCGCAGAAGCGGCACACCCCCTTGTCCCACTGCCAGTCGGCCTCCGCCTCTCTGGCCGCAGCCTGTACGGCCCCGGACACCGGGATACCCACGGTTGCAGCGGCCGCGGCCGCTGCGCTGGTCTTGATGAATTCGCGGCGTGTGATTTCCATGTACAGTCCCTCAGTCAGTCGATTCGCCGCATTCCGCACCCGGACCGGCGAACCAGGTTCTCAGGCGATCAGTCGTTCAGGCCGGGGGGCACGGAGTCTACCCCCTCCTGTTCATCCAGCTCGGGCGGGATGCCTTCGATCAGTTCGTCGTCGTCTTCGAAACAGTGGTAGACCATTTCGGCGAGCACCACGTTCGGCAGGGCCTTGATACGCTTCAGGCCGTCGACTTCATCACGAATGTGTTCTGCTTCCTGGGTGATGATGATGCGACCGGTATTGTCATCCCGGTAATGGACTTCGATGCCTTCCATGTCCTGGAGCATCTCGACCGAACGATCGATGTGTTCGGGGGTGACGACGACGAGAATACCCGACACGTTCATGTTCTGGGCTCCGGTGCCTGTAGTGAATTCGCGGGCAGGAACGGCAGATTGCCTGCCGCATACCAGTACCGACCTCTTTTGAGTCTATAGTACGCGAGTGGATTTACAAGCTGACCATACGGATGAACAGTGAAAAGATGTTCGCTTGTTGATCTTCATCAAGCTCACCCTGTCCGACGGAATCGTCTTGCCTGACCGTCCATGGACACAAGCTCATGAACGCGTATGGACGCATGCTCATTATCAACGGCTGCTTGTTGTTGCAGGCAGTATGACCTGCACGTCGGTCCATGCAAAAAAGCAACAACCATCGTTTGAGTGTGTTTGAATCGGTGCTAGACTTCAAAGGCAACAGGAGTGATTCCCGTGTCTCCGCCATTCGCAACCAGCATCCATACCATCGACAGGTGACAGCATGAATGTACAGCGCGCCATCCTCGGTCTTGCAGTTCTCGCGGGTCAGGCCGGACTGCCCCCGGCCTTCGCCAGCATCGACACCACCAAGCCAAAGAACGACTACAACATAACGATCAACTACGAGCTGGGCATGCACTGTACCGGCTTCGACTTTTCCTACTGTTGCGTTCTGCCCCCCTACAACTCGATACAAAGCCAGGTGATCAAGACGGCCACCGGACCCGAGGAAAAACCCGTGCTGCTGGGTGCAGACCCCAAGGACCCGATGGTGCTGGTGGACGGCAAGAAGCGCATGAAGCTCGAATACGGCTTTGTGGACAACACCTATTCCGAGGGCGCCAAGCTGCTCTACTGGGACATTCCCTATGACGTCAACGGCGATGGCAAGTACGGCGACAACGAAAACGTCGCCAACGCCTACTTTACCCACCTGTACGTATACAAGGGGCTGGAAGGCGAAAACCCGACCGGCACCAGCAAGGACAGCGAAAAGAAACGTGTGGGGATCGAGATCCCCATCCCGCGCGACAACGGTCCGGCCGGAGCAGCCGTGCCCAGCCCCATGAAAGGCGGGCACCTGAACTATACGGGTGAAACGGGAACCGTCGTGTATACCAAGTCGCCGGTACTCGACAATGTGCCGATCGTGCTCACCAATCCGGGTATCTGGGAAGCCCTGGGCCTGCCACTCACGCCTTTCGACGACAGTGTTGCCAAAAAGGACATCCTGACCATGGTGGAGAGCAACATCCAGCCATACCAGGAAGCCTGGGCCGCGCTGGTGGATGCCGATACCGGAAAGCCGATCATCGACAGCCATACCGGCAAGCCGGTGAAGTTCATCGGTACCGAGCCGATCGATGTTCCCAACTGTGCCAACTGTCATTCGAACGAGAATGCCAATGGTGACGAGTACGTCCTGTACAAGAAGGAAAAGGCCTTCTGGAAGGCACTGGGCGCCAGCGACTGGATCGCCAACCTGAAAGCCACCTCCATCTCCATCCTGGAGATCCACGATGACAAGAACGGCACCGACTTTCTGGCCAAGTACAACGCGGACAGCCGCGACAAGTCGAACCGTCTCGGTCGCGACCCGATACTCTGCCAGAAATGCCACGCGGACAACGTCATAGGCGTGCTGTTCTCCAAGGGCGAGGAAGAAGCCCTGGGCGACGAGGTGGAAGAAGACGAACCCATCAAGCCCTTGTCGGAGGCGCTGCACTACCAGCACCTGAAAAAGCGGCCGCTGGTGGATTCACATCTGCGCACCAACGCCTGTGCCGGCTGCCATCCCTCCCACCGTCAGGACGGTTCCATGGATGGTTATCCCATTACGCCGGACGGCAAGAACTTCTATGCCAAGTCCGACAACCGCGATACCAAGGGCGGCTGTTTCGCCGGTCGTGACGTGCATTCCAATCCCAACAAGGAAAAGGACGGCGTCGGCACACCGGAACACCTCAATGCCGTTGGCCAGTGGCTCCAGGACAACGTGTCGCAGATCGGCAATGGCAAACACGGCAAGGGACTGTGGTGCACCAACTGCCACAGCCAGCTGTCACGCGAACTCTACCAGCGCGACAACATCAGCCAGGCCTTCAAGCAGGAAGGCACCACACTGCGCAACAAGTCCCTGGACGAGATCGCCAAGGCCATCGGTGTCGATCGCAAGACACTGGAGGACAAGTACCTCGACCCCAAGGTGGTGCTGACGCGCAAGGGACACGACAACCCCAAGAAGTCCGGTGTCATGCTGCCCTGGGCTGAAAAACGGCTGGTGCCCGATATTGCGGTCATCGCCCTGAAGGGAGACGGTCCGCTGGTGCACATGGACGAGGACGGCGATGTCAACGTGAGCATCCTTTCCGCCAACCCGGCGGTCGATGTCAAGACGCTGAAACTCCCCAAGGGCGCAACCGGCGCGGCGGCCGTGCCCTATGATGCCGCGACCAACGGCCGCGATTACTGGCTCTCACCCGGCGCCCCGCACTGCGCCGACTGCCACGCGGCGCCCTATGTCGAGGGCCAGGGCGGTGTCGCCTTCCCGATCAACCAGCCGGGCAAGTACAGCCTGATGCGGTATTCCAAGGGGCACGCCGGTCTGGCCTGCCAGGCCTGCCACCAGTCCATCCATGGACTGTATCCGGTCACGCCGCGTATCGACCAGACCACCTACCGTCAGGCCCCGCAATACAACCCGGACGGCAGCCACGGTCCCCTGCTGTGTGCATCCTGTCACCAGACCAACGACAAGGGTGTACCGCTGATCGCCAAGAAGAAGAAATGGAAAGGCAAGTCGATCATGGACGACCTGGACAGGGCCATCACCTGGATGCATGCCAGTGCTCCGGATCTGGGCGGAAAAATCCCGCCCCCGGCAAAGGACGACTGATCGTTGCCGCGGGGTTGCCCTCGGGGGCAACCCCGCGGCAGGATCGGCGCCAGCAACGGTCCCGGCCACGCAGGAACGCTCATGAAAGCACGAAAACAACCGCCACCTCTTCGATGGCTGCTACCCCTGTTCACGGCCCTGTGGCTGCCTGTTGCCGGCATCTGCAGCCAGGTGCTGGTGACGGTCGACGGCGTTGCCATCGACGACGGGCAACTGGACCGTGCCATGGCGAGCGCACCCTTCGCCACCCGCTTCCCGTCGCTGGACGAAGAGCAGCAGGCGCTGTTGCGCGGCAACATGCTGCTCCGCCTGGTCGATGCCGAACTGTTGCGGCGCGAAGCCCTGGCCAGGGGTATCGATCGACGGCCGGATTTCAGGGAGGAACTGGAGCACTACCGGACGGCCCTGCTCTACCGGAAGTACATTCGCCGGCTGCGTGCTTCCATCGTCATTCCGGAACCGGCCGCGCGCTCCCTGAAGCAGCGCTTCGCCGACAAGCCGGACGTCCTGGCCGCTGCCAGGGCCAGCTATATCACGAAACGTTTCAGGAAGGTCCGCGAGCAACGATTTGCCGAACTAGGACGACAGTACCGGGTGGAACAGTATCCGCAACGCCTGGACCCGCCGCCGGCTGCCGATACGGTGGTGGCCAGAGGCAGTTTCTTTACCCTGCGCTACGCCGACCTGGAAGCCTCACCGGCGGCTCAAGGTGAAGCGCAGACGCTGGCGCAACAAAAGGAACGGCTGCAGCGACTGGTGGAGACCCTGGTCGCGGCGCGCGCCGCTCGCGACAGCGGTATCGATGTGGAACCGGCCGTCGAGAGCTACCGGCAGGAACTGCTGCCGCAGACCTTGATTCGCCAGAAGGAACAGGAATGGATCCCGGACGAAGCCACGCTGCGGGACTATTACCAGCGTCATCCGGAGATCGGCACCATCCCGGAACGGCGGCATATCGGCCAGCTGGTACTGCCCGATTGCCGGCAGGCCGGTGCCATGCGCGACCGTATCCTTGCGGGCGAAAGCCTGTTTGCGCTGGCGCGGGATTTCAGTATCGATCCCGAGGGACGCAAGCGTGCCGGCGACCTGGGCTGGCTTCCCGTCGGAAGCGGCTATCCGGCGATCGAACAGGCGCTCGAAGGACTGCAGGACGGTGAGATCAGCAAGCCGGTCCGCACGCCGCGCGGCTGCCACATCGTCACCATCCTGGAGCGGAAGCCGGCCAGCCAGCGCCCCTACGTGGAGATTCGCGACCGGGTGCGCCAGGCGCTGCTATCGGAACGGACCGAAGCCTACCTCAAACGGCTCGCCGGCAAGTACGAGGTCGACTGGAAACTTCCCACACGGGCGGACAAGCCGACGCCGGCCGCGGGCCGGCATCAGCGACCGGAGGGTTCCTCCCTGTCCGGCACGGGCGCCAGCAGCGGCAACACGTGATCGGAAAAGGACTCCTCGTCCATGATCCCGGTCTGGCTGAAATGGATATGCCCGTCGCGGCCGATGATCACCGAATAGGGCAGGATCTGCCGTTCATCACCCCACTGCTTCAGCAGGCGGGCTCCCCGCGCTGAGCCGGCCGTCAGCACCGGGTAGCGGATGCCAAAGGTGCGCACGAAATTGCGCACCGCACGCCTGTCGTCGTCCACCGCCACCCCGATGATCGCCAGACCCTGTCCGGCGTGCCGGCGATGATAGCGCAGCAGATGCCTGGTCTCGATCTGGCAGGGGCCGCACCAGCTGGCCCAGAAATTGAGGAGGATGACCTTGCCGTGCCAGTCATAGAGCCTGTGGTTCTCGCCTTGCAGGTCCGGCAGCGCCAACGGCGGCATCTCCCAGGCATTGCGCAC
>DROT01000176.1 GCA_011321775.1 Gammaproteobacteria bacterium
CTCTTCCAGCACGTCTTGCTCCAGGGTCCAGTTCTCCAGGCCCTGAAAGTCACCGTGGAAACGGCCGCCGACCTCACTGCGGCGCTCGTACACACGCGCCCGCCCGCCCGCGCCCAGCACCGCCAGTGCCGCCGCAAGGCCGGCCGGACCGGCCCCCGAGATCTTGACGGTGACCGGATCTTTCACGTTGCTCGCCTGCTCATGCCCTCATCTTGAAGCTCCGCGGAGGAAAAGCAAGGAGGGGCTTGTCCCACCGCCTTCCGCGCAGGCCGGACTCGGGCCGGCCGGGCTCCCGGATCAGGCACCGAACTTCTTCTTCAGTTCGTCACGGAGCTTCTGCGGATACCCCCTGCGTGTCAGTTTCTTCAGCAGCGTATCCAGGCCTTCCAGCCCCTGGGCGGCCACCTGCTCCATCTCCGCCAGGCGGGCCGACAGGAAATCCTGTGCCTGCTCGAGGTTGCGTTCGAGGCGTTCGCGCTGCATGTCCAGGGCCGCGGCGACCTGGTCCAGTGACAGCCCGGAAACGTCGCGCAACAACAATCCGCGTCGCCAGCTGCGCGGCAGCTGGCCGAACACCGCCGGCAATCGACGCTCGGCCTCGGGCGCCTGGTCGGTGGTGGCGATCAGGTCCTCGACCCGCAACACCTCGTCGGGCTGGTAGAACTCGTAGATGGAATCGTCGTCCGGATCGTAGCCGCGCGACACCACGGTCTCGGTGCTGATATCCGACTGCCGGCGCGCGTGGCGCTGCACTTCCCGGTCCAGCAGCTCGATCGCGATACGGTACAGCCAGGTCTCGGTGTCCACGGTGTCCGATTTCTCGGCGCGACGCTCCCAGGCGGCCACCACCACGCTGTCGACCAGTTCGTCCGGCTGAATATCGTCGGGTGAGAGTTCGCCGTTCTGCTGCAGATGGGTGATCTCGTGGCGCGCAAAATCGTACAGGGCGTCCAGGTAGGGCTCGATTTCGCGGAACCAGTCGCCGGACTGCGTGTGCGTGGCGCTCTCGCCGGCCTCCGCTTCAGCCGTTGCCGCCCCTTTCCGCGCCTGCAATTCCTTGCGGCGACGCTTGCGTTTCCACAGGTGCTCGTTGCGCAGGCGGCTCTTGTAGCGTTGTACCTGGCGCTGCAGCTCGGCAAAGGCGGCACTGATGGCGCTCTCGGCCCGTTCAGCCTCTTCCTCCACACCGATGGTGCGCCCGGGCAGATGGATGGACAGACCGAGCCGGTAGAGCGAATGCTTGCCGTGCTTTTGCAGGGCACCACGCAGGCGCGGTCCCTGTTCCGCGAGGCTGCCGAGTTTTTCCTCCAGTTGCCCCACCCGTTCGTCGATCATCGCACGCAGGGTGTCGCGCTCCCTGTCGTCAACGTTCCTGAAATCGATCTGGTATTTCATTGTTGTTTCCTCGTTTGGCCGACACGGATCATGCCGGCGTTTCGCCATGCTGCGCACCTGTCTACATGCGGACGAAACGAATGAAATCAAGGGCTCCGAATGCAGACCTGGCGGGCTTCGCCAGCCTCGGATAGACTGCGGTCTACATGTTCCCGCGCACGCTGCAGCATCGACATCCATTCTCCCGCATGGCACGCATCATCCTGTCGTGCCTGCTGCTGTTTTCAGGCACCGCGGCGGCAGTCGCCTTGCCGCAGGACGCCGGGGATGGCGATCGTCCCTACCTGGTATTCGGCTTTCTTCCCATCGTCAGTTCGGAACGCTTGGTGCGCCGCTTCTCCCCCCTGGTGGACTACCTGTCGCAGCAGACCGGGCTGGAGATCCGCATGGAGACGGCCCCGGATTTTGCCGCCTTCATCCGGCGCACGCGCGAACCGGGGCGCTACGATATCCTGTTCACCGCTCCGCACCTGTACTATCTCGCGCACCGTGACAGCGGCTACCGGGCCGTCGCACGGGTGGCGCGCGAACACATGAAAGCCGTCATCGTGGTACCCGGAGACAGCGACATCAGTGCCCCGGCCGGGCTCGCGGGCCGGCGTCTGGCGACCACCGATCCGCTGGCGCTGGCCACCCTGCTGGCACGCGCCCTGCTGCGCGACGCCGGCCTCGATCCCGATACCGATCTCACCCTGGTGGCAACCCCGAGCCACAATGCCTCGCTGCTGGCGGCCTATCAGGGGAATACCGACGCGGCGGTGCTGATGCGTCCGCTGTACCTGCGCGCCCCGGCCGCGGTCCGCGAACAGATGAAGATCATCGCCTCGACCCGGGGCGTGCCGCACATGCCCATCGCCGTGGCGCCCTGGGTGGACGAGGACCTCGGCGGGCGGCTGCGTCGCGCGCTGCTGGGCCTGACGCGCAGCGCCCGGGGCCGCGCCCTGCTGCAACAGACCGGCATGCCCGGTTTTGCGCCGGTGCGGGGCGATGAATACGATACCCTCGACGGGGTCGCGGCCCAGGTGAAGGTCGAATAGGCCGTGCTGGTCTCCCCGTTCCGTTCGCTGCGCGTGCGCCTGATCGCCAGTGTGGTGCTCATCGAGGTGGTGATGCTGTCCTTGCTGGTATGGAGCAACATGGGGGTCATCACGCGCGCCTATGCGGACCGCCTCAACGACACCGCTTCCAGCCTGCTGCAGCAGGTGGCGACCACCTCCGGCGGCTACCTGGTGGAGGTCGACTACGCCACCCTGGAGGAATACCTGCACAACATCGCCACCCAGGACGAGCTCGACTACCTGGTGGTGCTGGATCGTGATCGCCACCCGGTGGTCACCCTCGGGCACCTGCCGCAAGAGCGCTGGCCGTCCGTCGATACCCATCCCTCGAACGTCGGCGACGGGGTGCTCGATATCGCCGGCGACATCCGCATCGGTGACCGCCCCATGGGACGCGTGCTGATGGGCTTTTCCCTCGACACCATGCACAGGGCCATCGCTCAGGCGCGGCTGCGGAGCATCGCCATCGCCGTCACCGAGATCGTGCTGAGCATCCTGGTCACCGTGTTCATCGGCGTGCACCTGACGCGCCGTCTCGGCAAGCTGGCGGGTGCGGCGCAACTGGTCGGAGCCGGCAACTACGATGTCAGCGTGGAGACCGAACCGCCCGACGAGGTCGGAATGACGGCGCTGGCCTTCAATCGCATGGTGGCAGAAGTATCCACACGCACCCGGAAACTGGAGGAATCCCTGGCGCGCGAGCGCGTCATCGAGGAGACCGCCATCGACGGCATGGTGACCTACGGAAGCGATGCCCGCATCCGTACCTTCAACCCGGCGATGTCGACCCTGTTCGGCCATGATGCCGCGGAACTGCGCGGGCGCCCGCTGGCCGATCTCCTGAGCGGACAGGACGACAGTGGCCTGTGGCTGCGCCCCAGCGGCACGCGCGTCGAAGCCACGGGGCGCCGGCGTGACGGCAGCGAGTTCCCGCTGGAACTCTATATCGGTCATGTCGAGCTGGAGGGCGAATCGCTGTACGCCGCCACCCTGCACGACATCACCGATCGCAAGCGCGCCGAGCAGGAGTGCAGGACCCTGCTGGAAGGCAACCGCTTCCTGATCCACAAGTCTCTGGCGGTGCAGGAGGAGGAACGACGTCACCTGGCGCGCGAGCTGCACGATGAGCTGGGCCAGTGCCTGACCGCCATCCAGGCCGATGCGGAAACCATTCGCGACCTGTCGAAGGCACGTGATGCCCGCATCGAGACCAGCGCGAACGCCATCCTCAGCGTATCCTCGCGCATCTATGACGTGGTGCATTCCATGATGCAGCGGCTGCGCCCCGGGGTGCTCGACGACCTCGGCCTGGTGGCTGCCCTGCAGGAGGAAGTGGACGCCTGGCGCGCACGCCACCCGGGAACCGATTGTGAACTGCACACCGGGGCGGAGCTCGCCGGCCTCGGAGAAGCCATCAACATCACCCTCTACCGGCTGGTCCAGGAGACGCTCACCAACGTCGCCAAACACGCCCGCGCGCAGCGGGTGCTGGTCTCCCTCGTCATGGAGGAAAACGGCGACGGCGGACGTCGGCTGCGCTTGCGCGTGGAGGACGACGGCCAAGGCCTGCCGGCGACGCCGCGCGCCCGGGGCCTGGGTCTGATCGGCATGCGCGAGCGCGTGGAGGCACTGGGTGGCCGGCTGCAGGTGGAATCCCGGCCCGGTGCGGGAACGCGCATCGAGGCACTGGTTCCGCTGCCCGCGCAGGCGATACGGGAGGAAGACTCATGAGCACGACTATCCGCGTGCTGCTCGCCGACGATCACGAGGTGGTGCGCGCCGGCTACCGCCGCTTGCTGGAGAGCTGCGACGACATCGAGGTGGTGGCGGAGGCGAGCGACGGCGAACAGGCCTGCCAGCTCTACCTCGAGCACAAACCGGGCATCGTGGTCATGGACCTGACCATGCCCGGCATCGGCGGCCTCGATGCCAGCCGCCGCATCCTGGCGCGCGACCGCAAGGCGCGCATCCTGGTGTTCAGCGTGCACGAAAACGAGATCTTCCTCAACCGCGCCCTGGACCAGGGCATCCTCGGCTACATCTCCAAGCGCAGCGCCTCGCGCGTCATGCTCGAGGCGGTGCGCTGCGTCGCCCGCGGCGAACCCTTCATCGGCCAGGAGATGATGCCCTGCCTGCTGAAGCGCAAGGAATCCGGCGACAACCGCCTGGTCGCCGGCCTGTCGCCGCGCGAGTTCGAGGTCTTCCGCCTGCGCGCCGAAGGCAAGTCGGTGAACGAGATTGCCGAACTGCTCAAGGTCAGTCCCAAGACCGCCGGCCACCACCACACCAGTGTCAAGCAGAAACTCGGGGTCAGCACCTCCGCGGAACTCACGCGCCTGGCGATCCGCCTGGGGGTGATCGCACCCTGAGCCGGCCGGCCCCAAAATCCCGCCCGTTTACGATCTTTATTTGCGTGGCGCAATTCTGCACACTGCCCGCTTGCCTTGCACGCGGAAGAGCCCGATGAACCAGACCTTCGTTCCCCACAACGACCTCGAGACCCGGCTGGTGGAGGCCCAGGAGGGCCGCCTCGACGGCAATGTCTTCATGATGGAGTTGCTGGACCAGCAGCTGTTCATGCCGGTCGAGGACGAACGGGAGGAGATCCAGGGTTTCCAGCGTTCCAGCAAGGCGCGCCCGCTGACGCTGGAGTCGGAAGAAGGCTTCAGCGTGCTGGTGCTGTTTACCAGCCCGGATCGCGCCAAGCCCTTTCTGCAGGACTACCCGGACTATCGCGGCGGCCTGCTGTCCGAGTTCGGCTGGATCCTGGAGCGTATCGGTTCCGGCGTCGCCATCTCCATCAACCCGGGACTGGAAGTCGGCATGGACCTGGACCCCGACAGCGTCGCGCAGCTGATCCAGGCCAATGCGGCGCGCCAGCAGCAGGGTCAGGCAAGTTCCTGAACGCAGGCCAGCAACGCCTCCTCGGGGATCGGAAACGTAAAGCTGCGGTGAAAGCGGTGTACCGCCAGCAGGCGTTCGAACTGCTGGCGGTATTCCCGTTCGTAGAACACGATCACGCGCGTGTCCGGCAGACGCTGGGCCACCGACATCATGGATTCCAGGGAACTGGTCCGGTCGCGGAAGTCGGACTGGAAGTTGAATTCGGCGACGATCAGCGCCGGCTTCTCGCTGCGGATCACCCCCATGGCCTTGCGCATGCGCGTCTCCACCCGCACGCGGAAGCCGGCGCGCTCATAGAGCGGCGTGAAGTTGGGATAACCGCCCATCTCGACGACGGACAACAGCAGTGGCCTGGGCATCCTGACCGCTTCCTGCGTGGAAAACACCGCCATTGTAAACCGATCGGCGCCTCGGCGGTGGCGGCTCGCCGAACCGCCGCCATGCGCGCAGCCCCATGGATCCACCCGGCTTAAACAAACAGCTCAAGTAAATTCTACAAGCTGCGATATAACAAGGAATAATAGTACACGACGAGGCCGCCATGGCATCCCAGGGATTCTTCTACAAGCTGCGCCTGCTCGCCTTGCTGCTGGTGCTGTTCGCGGTCGCCATGAGCACCTGGCTGACGCGCCTGCGGACCACGGCCTGGGATCAGCCGCTGTGGGTGGTGGTCTACCCCATCAACGGTGACCGCAGCAGCGCCACGCAGCGCTACATCGACGGGCTCACGGAAGACAGTTTCGACGCCATCGAGCAGTTTTTCGAACGCGAGGGGGCGCGCTACGGAATCGGAATCTCCGATCCGGTGGCGATGAAACTGTCCGCCCAGGTGAACGACCTGCCGCCGCACCCGCCGCACAACGGACAGCCGCTGGCAGTCGCGTGGTGGAGCCTGAAGATGCGCTACTGGGCCTGGCGTCACGACAATTTCGACGGTCCGACGCCGGACGTACGCATGTACGTGGTGTACCACGACCCGCGAACCCATCAACGCCTGCAGCATTCGCTGGGCCTGCAGAAAGGCCTCATCGGGGTGGTCAACGCCTTCGCCTCGACCGCGCTGGCCGGGCGCAACAATGTCGTGATCGCCCACGAGTTCCTGCACACCGTGGGCGCCACCGACAAG
>DROT01000177.1 GCA_011321775.1 Gammaproteobacteria bacterium
GAGATCGTTGAATGGCAGCGCAAACAGACCCTCGATCTCCGCGGTCTCCCATTGGTGGCGCAACGCTTCCTGCGGGGACGCGCGGCCCGTCTCGCCGGCAGCCAGCTTGGTCATGTGGCATTCTCTCGTCGGTGGAGGCAAACCCGGCAGTTGCCCGCCAGGGACACGCGGGCAGGAACGTGGAACACGCCGGCTTTCCCTGGCTTCCATCGGTTACACTGCCCCGGATGGCCGAACTATGCGATCAGGACCAATCACTGTCAACCAGGGAGGGTTGTCGATGGTTTACCAATGCCTGAAATTTGTACAATCCCTGCTGTTCCCACCGGTATGCCGGCTGTGCCTGGCGCCCGGGCTGCCGGATCTGGACCTGTGTGCCGCCTGCCGTGACGAACTGCCATGGCTGGATCGCGGCTGCGAATGCTGCGCCGCCCCCCTGCCCGAGGGCGCTTCCGCCGCCCTGTGCCCACGCTGCCAGAAGCGGCGACCGCCGCTGGACCGCTGCCGGGCGCTGTTTCAGTACCGGAAACCGGTCGATGCCTGGATCCAGGCACTGAAATTCAACAGGGATCTCGCGGCCGCCCGCCTGCTCGGCGGATTGCTGCTCGAGCATATGCCGGAAGCGCCCGGCGACAGCAGACCCGTCCTCATACCGGTCCCGCTGCACCGCGCCCGCCTGGGGCAGCGCGGCTACAACCAGTCACTGGAGATCGCCCGTCCCTGGCGATCGCGGGGTTATCGCATCGACACCCGGCTGTGCCGTCGCCGACGCTCCACCAGGGCGCAGTCGGAACTGCCCGCCGACGCCC
The DNA here is from genome assembly GCA_011321775.1 of Gammaproteobacteria bacterium. Taxonomy (GTDB): domain Bacteria; phylum Pseudomonadota; class Gammaproteobacteria; order DSM-19610; family DSM-19610; genus Thiogranum. Next base: position 810 of record DROT01000177.1, read on the forward strand.
GCCGCGGCAACGTCCGCGATGCGTTCGCGGCCACGGCCGAGCTCGATGGCGGACACTTCGTGCTCATCGATGACGTGATGACGACGGGCGCCACCCTCAACGAACTGGCGCGCACCCTCAAACGGGCGGGCGCCCGCCGCGTCGATGCCTGGGTGATCGCGCGCACCGCGATCGGAAGAAGGATCAGCTGATGATGTCGCCGAAGGCGAGCAGGTTGGCGAAGTTGCTGCCCAACGGGCCTGAATATTCGCCTTCCCGCCCCTGCAGCGCAAGGTAGTTGAGGACCACCGTCTCGGCCAGCAGGTTGACGTTGTTGGCGGCCGGACTGGAACTGGTCTCTACCGATCCGTCGGCACGGAAGAAGCCGATCTGGTTGCGCAGACTCGGCACCGGTCCGCGGGGATTGTAGACCAGCAGGAAGGAAGCCGCCGTCGACGAATTGTCGCCGGTCCACACGCCCTTGCCGCGGCCTTCGGGCGAATTGTCGACCGTGCCGTTACTGGTCAGCGAGCCGTCGCTGAACACGTAGATCATCACCGGCGTGGCGCTGCGGGCCGCATACTCCAGGCAGGCACCGATACAGCGACCGGCGCGCAGGTCGCGAATCTCGCCGGTGGCCCGGTCGCCGGTGTGGTAGTCGTAGCCGCCCATGGCGATGGTGCCGACACCGGCATGACCGTCGATCACCATCTTCATTACCGAGGCGGTCTTCTGGAACTCCCGGTCACCGTTGAACTCCGCCTGCGTGAAGATACCGGTAGCGTCGTCGACGATCAGGGAATCCGTGGAAGGATCGATGTCGCGGTTGGCGAAACGCTCCGCCAGGTCGGCAGCCTTGAGGTAGCCGCAACGAACCAGGTCCTTGACCACGTCGTCGGCCGTCAGACCGGTGGATACCCGGTCCAGCTTCTTGTTGCTGAGGCGTGCCACCGATTCCATGACCGCCACCACGTCTTCCTTGGTCTTGAGTACCGCGGTCAGATCCCCGGTATCGACCATGCCGACGACATCACTCGGGCGGTCGACCTTGGTCGGCCGGATCTCCGGATCGAGCGGCGGTGCCGCCATGGAATTGCCGCCGGAATCCGAATTCCGCGAACCGATCAGGGTTACGACACCGCCGCTGGCGCCGGCGGCGGCCAGACGATACATGGGGTTATGCGGGTTGTTGCCGGTATCGTTGTCCGAGCGCGCCGGGATGACGACGCCGTGGACGTTGGCTCCCCGGGTACCGGCCTTTTCCAGGATACCGCGCAGGAAGGCGCTGTCGGAATGGAAAGCCAGCCCCATCGTGGTATCGACGTGCAGGCCGTCGCTGGTCGGACTGGGATTGGCCTCCGCCACGCCCGGGATCATGTCACCGGGCAGCCCCAGGCGACTGTAGCCGGCGGTCGTCAGCACGTCGAGCTGGTCACTGCGACCCACCAGCACGTTCGAGCCGGCGATGTTGGCGCCACCGGCGAGGTCGAAGCAGATCACCGGCAGCGGGTTGAGCGCGCCACCGCCGAGGAAGCACTGGATGCTGGCGGCCAGGTCGTTCAGGTCCTGGGAAAGATTCGGATTGGCGGCCCGTGCGGCGCGCGGGGTGGCGAACAGGCTCATGATGGAACCGCCGAGGGTGAGACCCATGCCGGATATGAATCCCTGGCGCAGGAAATCACGGCGCGTTACCGGTCGACCGTGGCCCAGGTTCAACAACGGGGCATCGGGATGCAGTGCTTTCTTGTGTCTGGCCATGGTTCTGTGTTCCTCTCGCTTGTCCTGTGACCCGCCGCTTACTGCACCAGCATGGCGGCGCTGCCCAGTGCCGCGGCGCACATCGCCTTGACGATGGCGCGGGTACGCACGGCGGTGCATTCGTTCATGTCGGGCGCCGGCCCCGGATCCGGGCAGGTGGCGCCGCGCAGACGTTCATACAGCCCGCCGGCCCCGTTGAGCTCTGCCTGTACCTCGACCCGTGTCGGTGCATCGCCGAGATCCGGCGCGCTGACGCTGGGCAGCCCCATCATGCGGTCATAGATATCATCGGCGATATCGACCTCGCGACTGCCACCGAAAGCGCTGTACACGTCCGTGTCGAAGCTGAAACCGTTGGCCAGCGCATTGGCAAAAAAGGCGCTGCGGGCCGTGGCATCCTCGACCAGTGCGTCGCAATAGGCGATCGACAGCTGGGCGATGCCCATCTGGTGCGCCGACAGGAAGCCCTCGATGGTCTCCACCGACGGCAGTTGCTGGCGCACGGTATTGAAGGTGTTCCTGACCGCCGTCGTCTGCGGATCGACGCCGGTCAACGCCGCCATGGTGGCGTTGATCTCGTCGAAGGTACGGACCCCGATGTCGGAAGCCACGACGGTTTCGGGCGGCGGCGGCAGGGGTGCGCCGGCCGGCTCGACGAAGGCATGCGACTCGTCACCGAGCTGCTCGAAGGTCAGGAAGAACTCGTCCCGGTCCTGGCCGTTCTCCAGCGCAATGATGGTCCCGATGCGCGACAGCACCTCCCCCTTCGCCGGATCGTAGTTGCTGCCGATGGTCAGATCGAGATTCTTGTAGGCCTGTCCGACGGCGACCTCGCGGCCGTTGAGGCCGATGCGCATGCCCTTGAGGGCGATGCCGCCCGGCGTCACCGAGGGATCCAGGTTGATGAAGGTGGGTTGCTTGAACAGGTAACTGTAGCTGTCGTACTGCGCCACCTCGAACATGATGTAGCTGCCCGCGGGCACGCCGGCCACGTCGCCGATGCCGAACAGCAGGAAGAACTTCTGTCCCACCCCGACCTCGAAGTTCTGGCGTATCTGCTCCGGCGTCAGCGCCCGGTTGTGGATGGCGAGCATGCGCACCGCACCTTTCCAGAGACGGTTGCCGGAGACCTCGTTACCGAGCACCAGCGCAAAACCGTCGTCCCAGTCATTGAGATTGCCGGGCGTCACCGGGTCCATGTCGTCGGTGAACACCCCGTTGACGTAGATCCTGCGGCCGTTGATGGGATCGAAGGTGAGCACCACGTGCTGCAGACTGGCCTGCAGGTCCTCGTCCGCGTCCGCCGTAGACAGCGCCGGCTCGCCATTGGCGTCCGCGGTACTGGAGCGCTGCATGAAGTCATAGTTGTACTTGGTCTGCCCGAGGGTGAAGTTCCTCGCGTTGACACCACCCGAATAGCTGACGATGCGCGCCGGTCCCTCCTGGGTCACGTTGGCCGGCGCCACCCAGGCCTCGATACTGTATTCGCCGGTGGCGGTGATCAGGTCGTGCAGTTTCTTGCTGGCAACGGTCGACCCCTGTGCCTTGGCAGCGCCGCTGTTGAAGCGGATGCCCCAGCCACCGACCCACTCGTAGTCGCCGCTCAGCGTCAGGTTGAGATCCGGCGCCACGTTACTGGTATCCAGCGCGATGTTGCCGGAACCGGTCTTGAACTCGTACAGCGCGATCACGTTGGCCTCGTAACGGTTGCCGCCGCTGGCAATGATGCCGTCGTCGGCGAGATTCAGGGCGTTGCTGATCACCAGCGCAGGATCGACTCCCGTGGGCGGGTTGGCGGCGTCGATGGCCGCGATGAAGTCCAGGATGTCGCCCTGCATGGTGGCGGCACTGTCCGGACAGGACACCGGCGAGCCCCAGCAGTTGTGGAATTCGTCGCGCAGGCGCACGATCAGGCGCGAACGGCGCGGATCGTTGGCGTCGTCGCTCAGGTCGATCTTCGACTTGACGGCCTCATAGGCGAGCGCCAGGTCCTCGCTGGCGAAAAAGGGCGCCTGCGGAGTCTCCGCCGCCTCGCTGTGACAGCGCTGGCAGTTGTCGATCAGGGTGGTGCGCAGCGCCGAAGCCGCGAACAACGCGCCGTTGTCATCGGGGAAACGCCTGGAAGCACCGGGCTGTTTCGGCGTCGGCGCGGTGAGCTGTATCTGGCGACCGCCACTCGACCCCCCGCTGGCCCAGGCCTCGATAAAGGAGGTGATCCGCTGGGCGCAGGCCGCCGCGCTGCTCAGCCAGCAGTTGTGACCACCGCCGACCTTCTGTACCAGACGCGAAGCCGACGGCGCGTCCAGGTTGATGAGCGGATTGGCGGCCGAGTAGGCCTGGTTGACGTCGTCGCTGCGCACGAACATGGGAACCTGCCCCACTTCCTCGTTGTGACAGGCGCCACAACGACTGGAGACGCGCAACGGCTCCCACACGTTGACCTGGAAGGCGCGTATGTCATCGGTCTGGGCATTGGGGCCGTTGTAGGTCGAGGCACCAACCGTGGTGCTGCCACCGGTGTCCGGGTTGGTCTCGGTAGAGGCACCGCCGCCGCAGGCGCTGAGCACCGTGGCGACCAGACCGGCGAGCACCAGCACTCGCAGCGATGCAAGGCCGGACGAGGCATTGTGAAGGAATACACGCATGACATTCTCTCCCGGCTTTCTCAGGGGCCCATACACTGTGTGGCGGCCTTGGCAAAGACCGCTTTCATACGACTGCCACTGGTCGTGTAGGTAGCGAACAGCTCCGCCGCCTCGGCCCGGTCGGGATCACGCAGACACACGGCGCGGAACACCTTGGTTGCCTGGCATTGCCCGAACGCCGTGCTGTTGGCGAGCTCCTCGCCCATGGAGCGTGCGCCGCGACCACCCGACGGGCGACTGCTGTCCCACCCGAGCGCGGAATTGGGGCCTTCACGCCAGTAATTGTCCCAGTGGTCGTCCGTCGTCACATAGCCGGACTTGAAATTGTCGGAATTGATGAGGTACTTCGACTGCACCTGACCGGGGGTATAGACCAGCCGCCCGCCGTCCTCGTTGCCGTCCGGATAGACATAGTCGTAGTAGGCGAAGGCCTGCACCATCGGATCCATGCCCGAGTGACACCCGACACAGGCGTTCATGAAAATGCGGCTGTCGCCTCCGGGACTGCGACTGACGTCCTGGCGTACCCGATCGGTTGCGCGGGTGTTGTCCTTGATCTGTTCCAGGTCGGTACACAGGTGATTCAGGAGGGTGAAACGAAACATGGCGCGATTGGTGCCGTCGATGAAGAAGGCGCGGGCGGCTGCCCGCGTGGTCAGCACACCCGCAGCGGCGCTCGCATCGGGCAGCCCCACGGCCGTCACCTGGCTCACCGGCTGGAAACGGCTGGCGTCACTCAGATCGGCGCCCGTCGCCTCCAGCTGCTCGTAGTGATCGTTGTTGAGCGGCGACACCGGCGGCACGCCGGCGCCCGTGTAGCCGCTGCCGGCATAGACATAATCGATGGAAAACAGCTGGTTGAAGGGGACGTCGTCCCGGATCATGCCGATGACCGTGGCACTGTAGTCGTTCAGCGGCGCAAACAGGTCCTGGGCCTCGTTGGTCCAGGGGGTCGCAAAGTTCTTCAGCGTCACGTCGTAGAAATAGCGCGCGTTGGGATTGTTCGGGCCGTCCATGGCGATGAAGGCCGCCGCTTCCGGATTGCCGCCCCGGATTTCGGCTTCCATGCGATCCAGCACCGCTGCGGTGGGCGGTACGCCCGTGAGACGGTCGTGCATGCGCTTGGCCTGCTCGCGCGGACCCGCCGCTGTCGTCAGACTCAACGTCATGGACAGAAAGGCACAGGCTGCAAGGCACGCTCGCCTGTAGTAACCGGCTGTTCTGCCTGCGCCGGTGTACCTCGTATCGGTCTTCGTCATGGGACGCCTCGTCATCGCTTGTCCGCCAGTGCGGGTTGACTGCAAGATCCGAACCAGGCGTTCGGGATCTGCTTCGATGGTGAATCTAGAACACCGAAGCGGGAAATACTGTGAATCAGTCCACAGCTCAACGGCTGGGGTGGAGTCTTCTTGAACGGCTGCATTCGCGAGCCAAGGTGCCGTTATTGAAGGCAAATCGCCGGGTTGTGATCTGCTTCACGGTGTGCTGCCGCGGTAACGGCCTATAGTCGGCCGGGAACCGGATCGGATCCGGCCCGGGGCCCCTCCACTGTCTGCAATCGGCGACAGGAATATCCCGGATTGGGCACCCGGACCTGCAGCCCGGGACGACAGTGGCCGCTCCAGGCGGCCGTGGGAACCTGCCACGCCCGGCGGGCCCGATCCTTGCTTGTATCCAGGGCCTGAGTAGTCGAAACCGGACACGGGAAGCACCATGAGAAGCACGCCAACACAGACAAGCCGGCTGGATACCCGCCGACGGGGCAAGCCGGTCGCCGCAATCGGCTCGCTGCTGCTCGCGGCCGCGACACTCGTCGGCTGTGGCGGCAGCTCCAGCAGCGGCGACAGCAGCGCCCTCGATCCCCTGGTCGAGGACTTCGGCATCGCCTACGTCCGCCAGCCGGTGCCGGAAACCGACACCAGTGACATCCGCGAGCTGACCGCCTTTACACCCGGCGGTGATCTCATCTATCGCGATCTGGCCGCACCCGGTGCCCGGGAACACAACATCACCGCCGCGCTGACCGGGGGCATGGGCGACGTCAAGGACGTCGAGGTGTCCTACGATGGCGACAAGCTGCTGTTTGCCCTGCACCTGCCCGAAATCGAGGGCGCCGACCCCGAAGACCAGCCGACCTGGAACATCTGGGAGTACCAGATCAGCACCGGCACCCTGCGACGCATCATTGAATCCGATCTCAAGGCGAAGGAAGGACAGGACATCGCGCCGCACTATCTCCCGGACGGGCGCATCATCTTTTCCTCCACGCGCCAGCGTACCGCCAAACCGATGCTGCTGGACGAAGGCAAGCTGCAGCAGTTTGCCGCACTCGACGAGGACCGTAACGAACCCGCCCTGGTACTGCACGTCATGGACGAGGATGGCGGCAACATCAAACAGCTGTCCTTCAACCAGAGCCACGACCTCGACCCGACGGTGTTGCAGAACGGCTCGGTGGTGTTCTCGCGCTGGGACAACAGCGGAGGCCAGGAGGGCATACACCTCTACAGCATGTATCCCGACGGCGCCAACCTGCGGCTGCTCTACGGTGCCAACAGTCACGATACCGGGACCGGCGGCGCCACCATCCAGTTCGTCCAGCCCCGGGAAATGCCGGACGGACGCCTGGCGGTACTGGCCAAGCCCTATTCCGGCACCTTCCTCGGCGGCGACATCCTCACCATCGACGTGACCGACTACGTGGACAACACCGAGCCGACCGCCGCAAACGCCGGCATTCTGAGCGGTCCGGCCCAGGCATCACTCAGCTACAACGAGGTGAGAACCGACACCGCGCCCTCGCGCGGAGGGCGCTTCAGCGCCTTCTATCCCCTGTGGGACGGCACCAACCGCGCCCTGGTCGCCTGGAGCCAGTGCCGCCTGATGGAGGGCAGCCGTATAGTGCCCTGCACCGACGACCGACTGGCACGGGCGGACGCCGTCGAGGCTCCTCCACTCTACGGCGTGTATATATATGATATGGACAAGCAGACCCAGATCCCGGTATTCCGTCCCGAGGAAGGGGTGCTGTATCGCGACGTGGTGGTTGCCGCGCCGCGCGAACTGCCGCAGATCATCTTCGAAAACGACGGTCCGCCCACGGACAGCTTTGCCTTCGATCCGGCGCTGGTCAGCGAGAACGTCGGCATCCTGGACATACGCAGCGTCTATGACTTCGACGGCAGTTTCAATGCCCTCGGGTCCTCGGCCGCCGATATCGAGAGCCTGGCCGATCCCGCCACGGAAGCGGCGGACGTCCGCTGGCCGGCCCGTTTCCTGCGCATCGTAAAGGCGGTGAGCATCCCCGGTCGTGACGTGGTGCGCCTGCGCGGTTCCGATTTCGGCATCAGTACCGCCCAGTCGATGCGCGAAATCGTCGGCTATGCACCCATCGAGCCGGACGGCTCGGTACGCGTCAAGGTGCCGGCGAACATCCCCTTCGCCATCAGCGTGCTCGATGCCAAGGGCCGGCGAATCACCGCACGTCACCGCAACTGGCTGCAGCTGCGCCCCGGCGAGATCCTCACGTGCAACGGCTGCCACGAGCCGGGCGGGAGCGCCACCCACGGCCGCCAGGAGGCCGCAAGCCGCCTGTATGCCGGCGCACCGGCAAACGGCTACATCTTCCCCAACACCAGCGGCTATTTCGCCGACCAGGGCGAGACCATGGCCGAAGCCCGTACCCGGCTGGAGGCCAGTGCCCTGCAGCTGTCCGCGGATGCACGCTTTTCCGATGTCTGGACCGACACCACGGCCGCCCTCGTCGCCTCCGCCGATCTCGATTATCTCTATGCGGACCTCGCCACCCCCGTACCGGCGAGCCCCAACTGCGCACCCTGGAACGCGCTTTGCCGGATCACCATCAATTACCCGGATCACATCCATCCGTTGTGGGCGCTGCCGCGCACCAACGGCGCCGGGCAGGACCGCACCTGCACCAGCTGTCACAACTCCGGCAACAATGACCGCGTTCCGGCCGGTCAGCTGGACCTGGGCGACGGGAGCTCCGACCTCAACCCGCGCCACCTGAAATCCTACCGGGAACTGGTGTCCGCCGACTTCGAGCAGGAACTCGTCGGTGGCATCCTGGTGGACAAGGAACGCCCGGCGACCACCGACCCGCTGTATGTACTGGATGCCAACGGCGACCCGGTCCTGGACGCCAACGGTGATCCGGTTCCGCGCATGGTCAGGTTCCGCATCGCCCCGCCCATGAATATCGCCGGCGCACGCGCCAGCCGGCGCTTCTTCGACCGTTTCGATGACAGCACAGACAGCAACCATTTTGGCATACTGTCGGCGGCCGAATTAAAGTTGATCGCCGAATGGCTCGATATCGGAGGTCAGTACTACAATAACCCGTTCGACGTACCACCCTGAGTGGCGGACGGATAAACGGAATTTACAATTCAAAAAGGGAATGAAGCGAACGTGACCCCGCCTGCGTCAACCGGCCTGCGCGTCATGCTGCTGCTGTGCTGCTGGCTGGTTGCGGGTGGCGCACGCGCGGAGCTGTTCGGCAATCCCTTTGCCGCCGACGAGCCGGTGGAACTGCGCGTCGCCGATCCCTACATCGAACTCCACACCGGGCCGGGTCGTGGCTACCCGGTCTTCCACGTGGAGGAACGGGATGCCACCATCGAGGTTCTGAAGCGCAAGACCGACTGGTTCAAGGTGCGCACCCGCTCGGGCAAGGAAGGCTGGGTGGCGCGCAAACAGCTGGTGCGCACCCTGACGCCCGCCGGTGAACGCCCCGAGGTGAGGGACGCTTCCAAGAAGGAATTCTCCTTTCACCGCTGGGAGGGAGGACTGCTCGGCGGCGATTTCGACAGTTCCGACGTGCTCACGATCTACGGCGGCTTCTTCCCCACCGCCAATGTTTCCATCGAGCTCTCGGCATCGAAAATATTCGCCAGCTCCTCGGACGCCGACATGGCCAACATCAGCCTGCTGATGCACCCCTTCCCCCAGTGGCGCGTCTCGCCCTTCGTGAGTCTCGGCACCGGCGTAATCCGGACCAACCCGAAATCCACCCTGGTGCAGGAATCCGACCGCACCGACCAGATCGCCCACGCCGGTGTAGGCGTGCGCGTCTACCTGGCAAGGCGCTTCATCTTCAGGGCCCAGTACCGTAACCACGTCATATTCCAGAGCACGAATGACAATGAGGAGATCAACGAATGGAAAGCAGGATTCGCCGTTTTTTTCTGATGGCTCTGGCACCCTGGCTCGGGGCGGCGGGCCTGTATGCGCCGGCACCGGCCCTCTGCGCCGAAGGCGAGCAGGTCATCAAGCCCGAGATCGAGCGGCGCGAGGTGCGCGAAGTAGATATCGACACCGAGGACTTCGAGGTCGGCGCCTTTGCCGGCGCCATGAACGTGGAGAACTTCGGAACCAACTTCGTCTATGGCGCGCGGCTCGCCTACCACGTGACCGAGTACATCTTTGTCGAGGGGGCCTATGGACACACCTCCACCAGCAAGACCAGCTTTGAGAAGCTCAGCGGATCGGCACAGCTGCTCGAGGACAAGGACAGGGACCTGGACTATTACAACGTCTCCTTCGGCCTGAACATCCTGCCCGGCGAGTCCTTCATCGGCGAAAAATGGGCCTTTACCACCGACTTCTTTCTCATCGGTGGCGCCGGCAGCACCAGCTTTGCGGGAGAGGACGAGTTCACCTGGAACGTCGGCGCCGGCTACAAGGTGCTGTTGAACGACTGGCTGGCCGTGCGTATCGACGGCCGTGACCACGTATTCGACGTCAACGTGCTGGGCAAGTCGGAGACCCAGCACAATCTCGAGTTCACCGGGGGCATATCCATCTTTTTCTAGGAAGGAGTGTTTCCGGCTCCGACAGCCTCCGGAAGTGTGAGCGGCCGCACGTTTTGCACCCCCGTGCGTGCCGACAAGATCGGGAGGACCGGCTGCCGCGAGGTGCCGGCAACATCGACAGAGTGGAGAACAGGCATGAATGTAGTGAAATCACTGGTAACGATCCGCGCCCTGGCGGCGCTGCTCCTCGGCAGCGTGCTGGCCGCCACCACCGCCGTCGCATCCTCGCCCGGGACTGCGGCGCCGGACTTCACCCTGAAAAGCAGCAGCGGTGACAACCTGCGTCTGAGCGACTACCGCGGGGAAGTCGTCATGATCAACTTCTGGGCCTCCTGGTGCGCCCCGTGCCGCCAGGAAATGCCCCTGCTCGACGAACTCTACAAGGAGTACCAGCCGCTCGGCTTCACCATCCTCGGCGTCAACGTCGAAGAGGACTCTTCCCAGGCCAGGAAGATGCTCGGCGACATACCGGTCAGCTTCCCCGTGTTGTTCGACAACAGCAGCAAGGTCAGCAAGCTCTATGACGTGGTCGCCATGCCCAGCACCGTGCTGGTTGATCGCGATGGCAACATCCGCTACCTGCACCAGGGCTACAAACCCGGCTATGAAGAGACCTACCAGGCACAGGTGCGGGCGCTGATCAGGGAATGACAGTGAACAGGACGATCACAGCCATCGCTCTGGGTGCACTGCTGGTGTCCGGATGCAAGACGGTCGAACCGTGGGTGAAGCCCTACGAGCGCGCCCACCTGGCCGACCCCATCATGAGCTTCAGCCGCGACCCGGTATCCGATGCCCATACCAGCCATGTATACCAGGTTCGCGAGGGCGCTCGCGGGGCCGAGGGCGGCCATGGAGGCGGCTGTGGCTGTAACTAGTTCGCGGGCAGCGCTTCTTGTCCTGGCCATCCTGGCCGCCGGCACCGCCGGTGGCGGCGTGCTTCCGGAAGATCGCGCCGATGCCATGTACCACTCCTACGATGGCGGCGGCGTGGAAGTGACCGGGCCCTCCTACCTGGTACGCAAGGGCGATGACAAGAACTTCTCCGCTTCCGTGAACTACTACGTCGACAGCATCAGCAGTGCCTCCATCGATGTCGTCACCCAGGGAAGCCCCTATAACGAGGAACGAACACAGTGGTCCGGCAGCATTGACTACCTGCATGCCGATACCACCATCTCCGCCTCCTATGCCAACAGCGACGAGAGCGACTACAAGTCCGACACCTACAGCCTCAGCATCAGCCAGAGCATGTTCGGCGATCTCACCACCCTGACCATCGGCTACTCCCGCGGGCGCGACAACATCTACAGCAACTTCGACCCCAGCTTCCGCCAGGACGCCGACCACCACAACTACCATGTGTCGCTGACCCAGGTGCTTACCAAGGACCTGCTGCTGAGCATCAATTACGACGCCATCACCGATGACGGCTACCTGCAGAGCCCCTACCGCAACGTGCTGGTGCTGAACGACCCCAATGACCCGTCTGCCGGAACCAACTTCAACACCCCGGAGACCTATCCCGATACCCGCACCAGCAATGCGGTCTCGGCCAACTTTCTCTACTATCTGCCGTACCGGGCCACGGTCGGTGCCAGTTATCGCTACTACGATGACGACTGGGACATCAGCGCCCATACCGCCAGCCTGCAGTACACCCATCCCTTTGGTGAGCGCTGGATCGCGGATCTCGGCTTCCGCTATTACCGGCAGAACGAGGCCGATTTCTATGCCAACGTGTTTCAGCGCCCGGACCAGCAGAACTTCATGGCCCGGGACAAGGAACTCAGCAAGTTTACGGACTATACGCTGGGCTTCGGCCTCAGCTACGAAGTGCTGCACAAGGGCTGGGGCTACCTCGATCGCGCCACCCTGAACCTGCGCTACTCACACATCTGGTTCGACTACGACAACTTCTCCGATGCCCGCAGGTCGCTCGACAACGGCTACAGTTTCGATGCCGATATCCTGCAGCTCTTTGCATCGGTATGGTACTGAGATGTACACCGGCAGGATAACGACCCTGGTTGCCCTCCTGCTCCTGCTGCTGCGGTCGGCCCACGGCGGCTGGCTGCACCAGGATGCGGACATCATGGGAACCCGCATTACGGTCGAGCTGTTCCACGAGGATCCGCAGCTTGCGCGCCGGGGCGTGGCCGCGGTCCTGGCCGAGATGCGACGGATCGACGCCGAAATGAGCCCCTTCATTGCCAGCGCCGAACTCGCGCGCCTCAACCGCAGCGCAGCGCAGGCACCGTTTCGCACCAGTGAGGAACTGTTCCGCCTGATTCAGCGATCTCTCGACTTCTCCCGCCTGACGGAGGGGGCCTTCGATATCACCTTCGCCAGCGTCGGTTTCCTCTACGACTACCGCAAGGGCGTTCGACCCGACGACTCCCGGCGACAGGAAGCCGTCACCGCCATCGACTATCACAATCTTGTCCTCGACGAGGGCCAGCAAAGCATCCGGTTCAGCAAGCCCGGTGTACGCATCGACCTCGGCGGCATCGCCAAGGGCTACGCCGTCGATCGCTGCATCCGGATCCTGCAGGACATGGGCATCGATCACGCCCTGGTGACCGCCGGGGGTGACAGCCGCATGATCGGTGACCGCTGGGGACGTCCATGGACCATCGGCGTTCGAGACCCGCGCAAGGCTGACGCCCTGGTCGCCGTCATCCCGCTGCAGGACGTCGCAGTATCCACCTCCGGCGACTACCAGCGCTATTTCGAGGAAGACGGGGTGCGTTATCACCATATCATCGACCCCCAGACCGGCGACTCGGCGCGCGAACTGCGCAGCGTAACCATCATCGGCCCGGACGCGACCACCACCGACGCGCTGTCGACCAGTGTCTTCGTTCTCGGACCGGAAGCCGGCCTGGCGCTGGTCGACCGGCTCGATGGGATCGACGCCATCCTCGTCGACCGGCACGGAAAACTTCACTATTCCAGGGACTTGCAGCCAGCCGTGGACCACGGCAAGGGAGCAGGCGGGAGTGAAGGCACCCCATGAGGGACCCGCAGGAATGGCACCAACCTTGCTTTATTTTTGTAAGAAAACAGCGCAATCGGCGCACACCATCAGCGCTCCGCGGCCGGATGCACGCCGGTCGCGCCGCGGCAGGCCGTTTGGTCCGCCGCTGATACCGCCGTCACCGGCACACACGATCGTCGAAACGCCGCAGGAGGGCGTATGAACAGCCTAATCAGGGTTCTCGTCATTGCATTCAGCTTCCTCCCGGTGCTGGTCCTGGCGGAAACGGACGGCGCCCCCCGCGGTGCCAACGAGGAGGTCCAGAAGCTCAAGAAAGAGGCACTGGAACTCAACCGTGACCTGTTTCTGCTCGAGGAGGAACTGCTGTTCCCCTCCAACACCCAGATCTCGGTTTTCGTTTCCATGGACGTGGGCAAGTTTTTCCAGCTCGATTCGGTCAAGCTGAAAATCGACGGCAAGGAGGTTGCCGACTACCTCTACACACGGCGCGAACTCGACGCCCTGGCACGTGGCGGGGTGCAGCGCCTCTACATCGGCAATGTACGCACCGGCGAACACGAACTGGTCGCTTTCTTCATCGGCAAGGGGCCGCACGGGCGGGATTACAAGCGCGGTGCCACCACCACGGTGAAAAAGGGCCTTGGACCGAAATACGTGGAACTGAAGATTGTCGATCATACCAGCGACTTCCAGCCCGAATTTGAAGTCAGGGAGTGGTAATGCCGAAGGGCGCACTTCACATGCTGGCAGCCGTGCTGTGGTTGTCACAGACCGCGGACTCGCTCGCCGTGTCCGTGAAACCACAGGCGGTGCAGGACCTCCAGTACGGCGAGGTCCTGTTCCACTTTTACCAGCAGGATTATTTCAATGCCATCACCCGGCTGATGGTGGCGCAGGAACAGGACCGTCTTCCCCACCACCGCGATGAGGCCGAACTCCTGCTCGGCGGCATGCAGCTGTCCTATGGCCTGCTGGATGAAGCGAGGGACCGTTTCAGCCGACTGCTGGACGAGGACAGCGATGCCCGGGTGCGCAACCGCGCCTGGTACTACCTCGCCCGCCTCGCGTACCAGCGGGGAGAACAGCATACCGCGCTCGACGCCATCGCCAGGGTCAAGAAGCCGGGAGACCGGACCGTGGCGGCGGAGACGGCCCTGCTCGACGCCAACATCCACATGCAGCTCGGTCAAAACGCCGAAGCGGCTTCGCTGCTGGAAAAAGCGCGCGCGCCGAAGGAGATGCAGGAATACCTGCAGATCAACCGGGGCATTGCGCTGTTGCGCGCCGGCAAGCTGAAGGAGGGCCGGCGCATCCTCGACAAGGTGGGCAGGACGCATACCGAAAACGAGGAACTGCTGGCGCTGCGCGATCGTGCCAACCTCGGCCTCGGCTACGAGTTGATACGCGCAGGCGATGCGGCCGCGGCCCGCCAGTACCTGAATCGCGTACGCGTGCAGAGCCCCTTCGTTCACGCAGCGCTGCTGGGAGCCGGCTGGGCCGACGCGGAAACCGGGGATTACCGCAAGGCACTGGGGCCGTGGTTGTCGCTGCTCAGGCTCGGGGACTACGAACCGGCCGTGCAGGAAGCGCACCTCGCCGTGCCCTACGCCTTTTCCAGGCTCGGTGATGTCCGGCGAGCCACCTATTACTACGAACGCGCCATCGATTACTTCGACGACGAAAGCCGGCAGTTGCAGCAGGCCATCGATGCCGTCCGGGGTGACGTGCTGCTGCGCATGCTGGGACAGGTCGACACCACGATCTCCGGGGGCTGGCTCAACGACAACGCCGTACTGAAAGAGATCCCCGCGGGGCGCTATCTGGTCGAGGTGCTCGCCGGCGACGCCTTCCAGGAGACCCTCAAGGATTACCGTGACCTCGGCTATCTGCAGAACCTCCTGCAGCAGTCGCGGAGCAACATCGAGCTGTATCACGACATGGTCGACACGCGCCGCCAGGCCTACGAACAGCGAGCCCCCGGTATCCGCAAACGACTGCAGGAAAACCGGGTGGGAGCACTGGAGCAGCGCTGGCGCCGCTACCAGAGCCTGGTGGAAAAACAACGCGCACACGGCGACCCGCTGGCACTGGCGAACGGCAAGGAGCTGAAGGAGCTGGAACGGCTCGACTCCATCGATGCACGCCTCGCCAAGGCACCGCACGACGCACGCCTGGATCGCCTGCGCGAGCGTGCCCGATGGTTGCGTGGCATCCTCTACTGGCAGGTACAGGACGACTTCAAGGCGCGCCTGTGGAACACGGAGAAGCAACTGCGGGAGACACGCACGCTGCTGGACCGGGCAGGCGAACGGCGTCGCAGACTGACACAGGCACTGGAAAGCGCGCGCACCGGCTTTGACGGCTACGATGAACGCATAGAGACCGTGCGCAAACGCATCGACAGCCTGATACCGCGCATCGCCGCGGCCCGCAGTGCGGCCAGCGAAAATATCCGGCGACTGGCGCTGAAAGAGCTCGAGCTTCGCAAACAACGCCTTGCCAGCTATCGTAGCCAGGCGCGGTATGCACTGGCACGCAG
This sequence comes from Gammaproteobacteria bacterium, assembly GCA_011321775.1. Classification (GTDB taxonomy): domain Bacteria; phylum Pseudomonadota; class Gammaproteobacteria; order DSM-19610; family DSM-19610; genus Thiogranum. The sequence continues at coordinate 16,566 of DROT01000177.1, forward strand.
CTACGACCAGCTGTCGCAGCAACACGGGGAGAAACCGTGAAACGGATGCTGTCACTGCTGGGTGCCTTGTTCCTCCAGGGCTGTGCCGACCTTCTGCCGGTCGATCGGGATGCGCAGAACACCGTCGGCGAAATAGAGATCACCGGGCTACCGCCGGTTCCCCCGATCGACCTTTCGAACAGCCGCGCAAAGGCGATGGAGAACTACCGTGCCTTCCTGAAGGAATCCCCCGACAGCCAGGAGGTACCGGAGGCCATACGGCGACTGGCCGACCTGCAACTGTCCGTGGAGGCGGAGGCGCTGACCGAGGGCCGGCTGGCCGCGGGCAGCCGCTCGCGCGCTGCCGAACTGTATCGCGAATTGCTGCAACGCTTCCCGGATCACGAAGGAAACGCGAGTGCGCTCTACCAGCTGGCGAGGGCCTACGAGCAAAGCGGCGAGATCGAACCCGCCATGGAGGTGCTGAGCAGCTACACCAGAGAACACCCCGATGGCGAGCGCTACGACGAAGCCCAGTTCCGTCGCGGCGAATACCTGTTCGTGCACCGCCGCTACCGCGAGGCCGAGAAGGCCTATCTCGCCGTTCTGAAGGACGGCAGGAAATCGGAATTCTACCTGCAGGCGCTCTACAAGCTGGGATGGGCGCGTTTCAAGCAGGGCGCCTATCCGGGTGCGCTGGATGCCTACGTGCAGCTGCTGGACGAGACCGTCGCTTCCCTCGACAGCACCACGCTGCCGGATACCATGTCCCCGGCCGAGCGCGAGCGCCTGGATGATACCCTGCGCGCGCTCAGCCTCAGCTTTTCCTACCTCGGCGGCAGCGGGCAGATACGGGACTACTTTGCGCGCAAGGGCGCGCGCAGCTATGAACCGCTGCTGTATGCGCGACTGGCGGCGCTGTACCTTGGCAAGGAGCGCTACAGCGACGCGGCAGCAGCCTACGAACTGTTCGCCACCAGCCACCCGCAGCACCGTGAAGCCCCGCTGTTCCGCTCGCGCGTCATCGATGTCTACAAGAAGGCCGGCTTCAGCGCGCAGGTGCTGGCCGAAAAGGAAAAGTTCATTCAGCTCTACGAGCCGGCCAGTCCGTACTGGGCGGAGCGCGACCCGGCCGAATACCGCGAGCTGCTGCAGCAGGTACAGCGCCACCTGCGTGACGTCGCGCACCACTACCATGCGCTGGCTCAACAGCAGAAGACACCGCAGGCCTGGGCGGCGGCGGGACGCTGGTATCAGCTGTACCTGCGCTCCTTCCCGACCAGCGAGCAGGCCCCCTACATGAACTTCCTCTACGCCGAACTGCTCACCAGCGCCGGCCATCATGGACGCGCGGCCGCGGAATACGAGCATACTGCCTATGACTACGGCGATCACGACAAGGCGGCCGAGGCCGGCTATGCCGCCCTGCTTGCCTACCAGAAGCAGGAAGCCCGGCTGCATGGCCGCGCGCGGCAGGAATGGCACCGCAAGGGGATCGACAGCGCCATCCGTTTTGCCGACACCTTCCCGGAACACCGGGAAGCGCTCGCGGTTCGCACCCGCGCCGCCCAGCAGCTGTA
>DROT01000178.1 GCA_011321775.1 Gammaproteobacteria bacterium
GCGCGCAGACCCTCCACCGCTGCGATCTGCATCTCGCGGTTGATGGCGTGGGCGCGTACGTCCAGGGCACCGCGGAAGATGAAGGGAAAACCGAGTACATTGTTGACCTGGTTGGGGAAGTCGCTGCGCCCGGTGGCCATGATCAGGTCCTCGCGGACGCGGTGCGCCAGCACCGGGTTGATTTCCGGGTCGGGGTTGGAGAGGGCGAAGACCACCGGCCGTTCGGCCATGCTGGCGAGCATGGCCTCGCTGATCAGGTCGGGGCCGGAGACTCCGATGAATACGTCGGCGTCGCGCATGGCGTCCGCCAGCGTGCGCAGTTCGGTGTCGATCGCGAATTCCTGCTTGTAGGGGTTGAGGTCGTCGCGTCCGCGGTGGATCACGCCCTTGCGGTCCACCATGAAGATGTGGTCGGGGCTGGCGCCCAGGGCGAGCAGCAGCCGCATGGAGGCGATACCGGCGGCACCGGCACCGAGACAGACGATGCGTGCCTCGGCCAGCGGTTTGCCCTTGAGTTCCAGGGCATTGAGCAGCCCGGCGCAGATGATGATGGCGGTGCCGTGCTGGTCGTCGTGGAACACCGGGATGTTCAGGCGTTCGCTGAGGATGCGTTCGATCTCGAAACAGTGCGGTGCGGCGATGTCCTCGAGGTTGATGCCGCCGAAGCTGTCGGCGATGCGGGCCACGGTGTCGATGAATTCCGCGGGGTCGTCGGCGTTGACCTCGATGTCGAAAACGTCGATGTCGGCAAAGCGCTTGAACAGCACGCCCTTGCCCTCCATCACCGGCTTGCCGGCCAGGGCGCCGACGTTGCCGAGTCCCAGTACCGCCGTGCCGTCGGTAATCACCGCCACCAGGTTGCCCTTGTTGGTGTAGCGGTAGGCGGTCTCGGGGTCCTCGGCGATTTCGCGTACCGGCGCGGCCACCCCCGGCGTATAGGCCAGCGACAGTTCTTCCTGGGTGGCGCAGGGCTTGGTGACGTGGGTGCCGATCTTCCCCGGGGTGGGGAATTCGTGGTAGTTGAGGGCGTCTCTCTTCAGCTTTTCGGGCATGGCGGGATTCGGGCTCGGGATGAGGATTCGGAGGCGCGCAATGATAGCAAGCCTGCGAAGCTTTTGCCGGCGGTGAGGAGGGTCAGTCGAGCAAGCGGATCATGGCCGGGTGGTGAACGGTGACCCGCAGTTCGCCCTTGATGGGGTTCAGCCAGCCGCGCACTTCCACCCGCTTGCCCAGCCAGCGCGTGCCGGGGCGTTGCCTGAACCAGTGCAGGTCGTCGTCGGGTATGCGAATGGCGAAGCGGCCCTCGAGGTTGATCCAGGTGGCATGAGCACCGTGATTGACGCGTACGACGCGGCCGCGTACCAGCCTGAAACCGGTGTCGCGCAGTTTCAGCCGCCGCGACTCGGCGGGTGCATACTCCGCCAGCCCCCACACGCCGCGCGAGGCCTGGCGTGCGCTCTGTTCCGCCTCGAGGTGGCAGTCGAGGAAGCGCGTATTGGGCGGAATGACGATGGCCCAGCCGAGCCCTTCACGCAGCAGTTTCGCCGTCAGGTTGCTGCCATCGGGCAGCCACAGATGCGCCAGCAGGCGTCCGTAGTGGTCGCGTTTCTCGCGCCCGTACAGCAGCCTGGCCTGGTTGCCCTGGGTGAACAGCCATTGCCGCAAGCGCTCGCGGGCGCGCAGTGCCAGTTTCTCGGCCGGCCGGTCGCGGTCGGCGACTTCGGGGGTGTTGACGCCGATGAGCCGGATCTTGCGGTTGTCGCGCAGCGTCAGGGTGTCGCCGTCGTGGACGTAACGTACCTGCACCCGCTCGGTATTCGGCGGTGGCGCGCACTCGCTGGCCGCCGCGCCGCTCAGCCACAGGGCGAGCACAAAAAAGGCGCCGTACCAGGGCGCCTTGTTCAGCGGACGAAAGGCCGGGCTCATCAGGAGCCTTTCAGCC
>DROT01000179.1 GCA_011321775.1 Gammaproteobacteria bacterium
GACGATGCCCGCCTCATGGAACAGCTGGACAATACCCAGCACGAACTGGAAGCGAACAACGGCTGGGCGCTGGAGCAGCGCGTGGAGACCGTGCTGTCGCGACTGTCCCTGCCGGCCGACGCCGATGTTGCCACCCTCTCCGGCGGCCTCCAGCGGCGCGTGCTGCTGGCGCGCGCGCTGGTATCCTCCCCCGACCTGCTGTTGCTCGACGAGCCCACCAACCACCTCGACATCCCCTCCATCGAGTGGCTCGAGGAGTTCCTGCTCGCCTACCCGGGCACCCTGCTGTTCATCAGCCACGACCGCGCCTTCCTCTCCCGCCTGGCGACCCGCATCATTGACCTCGATCGCGGTATCCTCAGCGACTGGCCCGGCGACTATGCCACCTACCTGCGCCGCAAGCAGGCCTGGCTGGACACGGAGGCCGCCCACCAGGCCGCCTTCGACCGCCGCCTGGCCGAGGAGGAACGCTGGATCCGCCAAGGCATCAAGGCGCGGCGCACGCGCAACGAGGGCCGGGTACGCGCGCTGGAGAAGATGCGCCGGCAACGACAACAGCGTCGACAGCAGACCGGCAGCGCGCGCATCCATACCGCCGAGGGCCAGGATTCCGGCCGCCTGGTGGTCGAGTGCATCGACGCCGGTTACGGCTTCGACAGCGACAGGCCGCTGATACGCGGCCTCAGCACCACCATCCTGCGCGGCGACAAGGTCGGCATCATCGGTCCTAACGGCGCCGGCAAGACCACCCTGCTGCGCCTGTTGCTGGGGGAACTGCAACCCGCGGAAGGCAACATCCGCCTCGGCACCCGCCTGCAGATCGGGTATTTCGACCAGCGCCGCGCCCGCCTCGATGGCGAACGTTCGGTAATCGACAACCTCGCCGACGGCCGCCAGTTCATCGACATCGATGGCCGCCAGCGCCACGTCATCAGCTATCTGCAGGATTTCCTGTTTGCCCCCGAACGCTGCCACACGCCGGTATCGGCGCTGTCCGGCGGGGAGCGCAATCGCCTGATGCTGGCGCAGCTGTTCAGCCGACCGCTCAACCTGCTGGTACTCGACGAACCCACCAACGATCTCGACATCGACACCCTGGACCTGCTGGAGGAACGGCTGGTGGAATTCAGCGGGACCGTATTGCTGGTCAGCCACGACCGTGCCTTCCTGGACCACGTGGTTACCAGCACGCTGGTGTTCGAGGGCGACGGCCACGTCGGCGAGTACGTAGGCGGCTACAGCGACTGGCTCAGGCAACGCGGCCGGCAGGAGCAGAGCGCCAGGCCGGCGCCGAAGAAAACGCCGGCCCCGAAAAAACGCCCGCGTGGCGACCGGCTCGGCTATCGCGAACAGCGGGAACTGGAACAGCTGCCCCAACGTATCGAAGTGCTGGAGGCGGAACTGGCACAGCTGCACGAGGAGATGTCACAAGCGCAATTCTACCGCCTGCCGGGCGAGGAGATCGCCGCCGGCAAGCAGCGACTGGCCGACGTCGAGAGCCGGCTGGCGGCCGCCTACGAACGCTGGGAGCAGCTGGAGGGCTGACCCCGGATTGCACGAGGGGCCAGGACGCCGGTACAACGGCCAGCGGCGACTGTGGCACAATGAGGACATCGAGCACCCTGTGAGAGCAGCCCCATGAGCGAACCCGAACTGACCAAGGAAGAACGCATCCTGCGCATGATGCGCC
>DROT01000180.1 GCA_011321775.1 Gammaproteobacteria bacterium
AATGCGTTGAACTTGCCGTGATGAATCCCGTGGGGAAGTCAGAGCTGAGAATTCTTAATCAGTTCGCTGAGCAGTTCTCGGTTAACGAACTGGCGGAACGCATCCAGCGTGTCGGGAATGATATGGGGCTCGGCGTCAAGGTCAATGCCATAGAAAATCCGAGAAAGGAAGAAGAGGATCACTACTACAATGCCGCGCACCATGGCTTGCTGGAGCTGGGGCTCGAACCGCACTATCTGACGGACGAGGTTGTGGCAGAGATGCTGGAAAGGATTCTTCCATACAAAAACCGTATCGACGAGACCAAGATCATGCCAAGGATCCGGTGGCGGTGAGTGGAAGCCCGCGGAGACTCGCGTTTCTTGTCTATGATTCGCGATCGGGGTCTACGCTGTTATCAAGGGAGATCCGGGGCTTTCTGGAGGGTGTTTGTGTAACACCTGAAATCGGGTTCGATGAGCTGTTCAGAGTCGGTGAGCCTGGCCTCCAGAAGTATGGTTGGCCGGAATTGCTACGTCGCCTGTATTCAGGGCATGAATTCATCAATTTCAGGATCAGCCAGAAACGGGCCCTGCAACTGCTGTGTCCTGATGACGGACAGGTGGTTGGTCTGGTGGAAGGTATCCGACGTTTGCTTGATGCCTATTGCGGGGAATATTTCGGGTCGGAATGCAACTGGATAGTCGTAAAAAACGGTACCCATATCCGCTATTGGCGGACGATGCACCGCCTGTTCGGCGATGAACTCGTATTGCTGCATATTGTTCGTGATCCGCGTGCGGTCATCAATTCCAAGCTCAAGACTCCACGACCGTACCAGCCCGAAGAAATGATGGCATGGGGCGGAGCGTTGCTGGCCTCGTTACGCTGGCGCAATTATGTGCGGGAAGTGGAAGGAGCGCAGCAGGAAGGTGTCCGGATCTATCAGCTACGCTACGAAGACCTGATCAAGGCACCACGGGAGAACATGGAAAGGCTTGCCACTTTCCTGGGGGTGAAAATCCGCATGAAGGCGGATGCGCAGCGATATTTCATTCCTACCGCTGAAAAGGAAATACACAAGGAAGTGATGAAGCCCGGGATCAACATCCGGCGACAGGAGGCATGGATCGAGGAACTGCCAAAGCATGACCGTTTCCAGATCGAGGCCCTGTGCTACCGCGACATGAAGCGGTTTGGCTACCAGGTGCCGGGACGGCTGTACCGGCGCTTGCAGTCCCTGGCTCTGGTGGCGGGGCTACCAAGGACAATGGCCGGCACCCTGAAGCACCTGCGCTTGAAGATGCGGCCCTGAACCATGACGACGGATAGGGCGCCGGCTGCCGGGCGATCAGTGATCGAGAGTGTCTTGTTCTGGCTGGACGGGCGACCGTGGATCACCACCCTGTTCGCCTGTGCGCTGGTGCTGGCGCTGGCTGACGCGGGTATTCTTGGTAACGCCGATGCGGTGATCGGCGCTATCGTGCTTGTGCTGATCAGACCTGCATGGGCACCATGGCTTGCACTGGTTGTTGCCACCATCCAGGATGCGCCGGGCCTTGCAGGAATATGGTGGTATGTCGGTGTAGGTGTTCTCGGAAGCTATATCACGCTGGCTGGCATGGCGGCAAAATTGCGGCCGCGTCCAGCTTCCTGGGGCCGGGTGGCAAGTGTTGTCATTCTTTATGCGATGGCGGTGTCCCTGATTCAGGGCAGTCTCGGGGGGCATCCGCAGTCCATTCACCGGAACCCGTTACTGGTCGGTGGCCTGATCCTGTTCATGGTATGGAGTGGATTATATACGGGGCAGATCCTTGCCCGGAATGCGGCGAGCGTTCGCACTACCGTTTTCGTGATCTTTTTGCTGGTATTTCACGGGATGATCGTGGCACTGATACAGGCTTTCTATTCCCCAACCTTTCTCGCTTCGGCACATGGAGCGATTGATATCGAGTCCGCAGTGCAGCTGGTCGTTCCCACCGTTTTCGGAATACCGAGGCTTACGGGGACCTTTCTGACGCCGAATGGTTTTGCACTAGCGATGTTGCTGTTGCTGCTTCTTGTCCCTGCGGTTCGCGGAGAAACCTCGGTTCGACCCGCTTATACGGGAGTCTGGCTGGTCTCGGGCGGGCTGCTGAGTATGATATCGTTTTCGAAGGCGCTGGCTATTTTCTACCTCATTTCTTCATGGCTCATGTTATTCAGGCTGTTCGGGAAGAACAGAAGGGCCATCCTCCTTTTCATGTTTGCTTCCGCCTTGGTGACCGGTGCTGTGCTGTGGTGGATGGATCTTCAACTTCTTTCCGATGCGTTTCGCTTGACGGGAGAACTGGGCGGAACCAGCTATCGAAGCCGTGCATGGTCGTTGACGCTCTCGGATTTCAGGTGGGAGGACTGGTTGTTTGGTACAGGGTTGGCTTATTGGCCGGTATTTTTCCAGCACAGTATGGGGGAATCCTTGGCAGATCCGCATAGCTGGGTACTGTCTGTCCCCGGAACGTTCGGATTGCCCGGTCTTTTGTTCTACCTCTTTGTAGCCTACGGGCTGGTATCGATCGTTCGGAGCGACCGCTCCGAACGCGGCCTGGTTGCATCCATTTTCCTGGTTCTTTTTTTCATCAAGGACCTTTTCAGCATGCCTTCGCTGCTGGGGAACACGCCTCTGACATTTCTCGTATGGGTCGGGATTTCGGCCTTGCGTGCTCCCCGCTCGACGATCAACTAGCATGTTGGCGACTCAATATCATCGCAATGTATTCTCTCATGCGGGGGCGACCGCGCTCGGTTCACTTGTCCAGCTTGCGCTGATATTGATTTTGTCGCATTTGCTGCCGGTGACAGAATTCGCTTCCTTCCTGACGGCTGTCGCGCTGGTGGGTCTCGGCGAAATGGCAGCTGATGTTGGCATGCGTGTACACGCGGTTCGCCTCTACGCGCGTGATGATGCCGTACCGAATGTTCTGGGACCGGCCCTGCTCGCCAAGGCAGGATATCTGCTTCTGCTGCTCGTGGTTGTCCATTTTCTGCCCTTGAACCTGCTGAACCAGGAGCAGGCAGTGCTGGCGGTCCTGATCGCGGCGACTCAGCCAAGTACCGATCCCCTGCTATGGTTCCTCCGGGGCAAGGAGCGTCTTGACGTCGAGGCGGCGGTTGTCCTTGCATGGAGAGTCTCGAGCGCTGTATTGCTCGCAGGGATGGCGTATTCCGGTTCCGGGGTGACAGCGCTGTTGCTGGCATGGTTTGTCAGCAATCTTGGGCGGTCGCTGCTTACCTGGATCCAGCCGGCGCTCGAACCTCTTCGGTTGCGCAAGGGAGATGACAGAGACCGAGTCATCTCCCTCGCCTGGTCCGTGATGCGACGCGCGTTTCCCGTCGGCGTGGCCTTCATCGCAATGGCCCTCTACCACCGACTCGGCGTTCTGCTGCTGGGCGAACTGGCAGAACCACGGGAGGTGGCATGGTACGGGGCCGCCTTTACGCTGGTTGCTTCTGCGGGGTTTATTGCGACCAGCATTACCGCGTCGTCCTTTCCGGCGTTGTCAAGGGCGATCGAGACTGGCGAATGGGAAGATGCAGGCACGGTTGCACGGCGAAAACTTCGCTGGATCGGTACGGTTTTTTTCCCCCTTTGCCTCGTAACGGCTCTGCTGGCGCCATTCCTGGTTTACATCCTGTATCCGGATTCCTATGCCCCGGCCGCAAGAGTAATGGTAGAGTTGTTGCCGGGCCTGTACATATCGACCATCAATCTCGCCCTGAAATTCATTCTCAATGCACTGGACCGTAATTTTGCCGACATCACTTCGGTGGTGGGAGGAATAGCGTTCTTCGTTGCCACGCTTGTGCTGTTCCCGTCGTCGAATCTTCCGCTACTTGCCGGCCTGGCATGGAGCCTTGGCGAGTTCCTTATTTTTTCGATAAAATGGCTGGTTTTGATGCGAGATGGGAGGATCCGGGGGCTGCTTCTCGGTTGGCACGCGCTTGGATTCGCGGCCTTGTTGTTCGTCTTGCATGCGCTATAGGGTGAAATCTGGCATGGGTACGGAAGTGGATGAGGAATATCTGGATGCATGCCCCCTTTGCAAAGGGCGCAGGCTGGATGATTACCTGGAATCGAATGGGCGCAGCATTGTCCAGTGCAAAAACTGCGGGCTTCTCTTCGTGAATCCGAGGCCCGGGCAGGCGGCCATACGTAAGCTGTTTCTGAACGAATACATAGAATCCGAGGAACGTGTATCCGAACACTTTACCGACTGGAGGCATGATTCGCTAAAACGCGAGGCTGCACTCGTCCAGGAGTTGCTGCCTGCTGGTGGACGCCTCCTCGATCTCGGTACCGCATCGGGAGCCTTTCTCGGTTTCTTCTGTGGCCAGGATCACTGGCATGTTGAGGGTATCGAGCCTTCTGCATATGCGGCCCGATCGGCGTCGGAGCGATATGGTGTCCCTGTACACCCCGGGTTTCTCCAGGATCGGCAATATCCCGACAATTCATTCGATGTGGTTACGTCGCTCGATGCCTTTATGTTCCACCCTCAACCTCAGGAGGATCTTGCCGAGATCGCCAGGATACTCCGCCCGGGTGGTCTTCTTGCCGTGGAAATACCGGGTTTGCGTTTTCGGTTGTTGAAGAACAGCGGATTGCTTTGCCGTCTGATCTATGGGGCACCGGCCAGGCTGAACGCGGGAGTGCATCTGTTTTACTACAGTCGGGAAACTCTGGGCCGGCTCATGGCGCAGCACGGCATGCGGGAAGAGCTGGGTGTTCCTGAGCGGTCTCCCTTGCATGGGAGCACTGTCTTTCGCTTGTTGAGCAAATCCTACTACGCGGTGGCGAGTGCGGCATATCGAATTACCAGCGGCGCAAGCTGGGTACCGGTGCCCAAGGAATTCCTGATATACCGCAAGGAAACGTCGTGAGTACCCGGGCCTATGCAGAGTTTCTGGCATCCATGGGGCATTCCGTGCGAGAGGCGGCCGGAGTCTACTGGTTTGATGCCCACCCGCGAATCTACATGAGCTTCCCGTTCCAGGTTCAGCTGGACCCCGACTCGGTTCCCGCGCAGAAGATTCTCGGTAGTGACGGGCTCGTTCTGCGATATCCGTGTTCTCCGGAAGACGGGCGGTCGAGTTATCGGATAAGTATCGATAGCGACAGGGATTACAGCATGGAAAGCCTGTCCGGCAAGGCGCGTAATCAAACTCGCCGAGGGCTGGAACGTTGCGATGTCAGGAGAATGGAGTTCGATCAGTTTGTCAAGGAATGCATGGATCTTAACCGAGATACCCTGCTTCGTCAGGGGCGCCGAATTCCACGAGACTTTGACGACTATTGGCAGCGCTATTTCTACCATGCGGGACGTGCCGATGGTGCGCAGTTGTGGGGCGCGTTCTTCGGGAATGAACTGGCCGCCTATCTTATTGCATTCGAAATGGATCGTGTAAGTCATATTCTGATTTTACGTTCCAAGGCTGCATTGCTCCGGCATTATCCGAATAATGCGCTGCTATACACCTATATAAAGACTGTTCTCGATTCGGGTGTATTCGATGAAGTATCCATTGGGCTGGAATCGATCCAGCAAGGTATGGAAATGCTTGACCGGTTCAAGCTCAATATGGGATTCAGAAAAAAAGAAGTCGGACAGCGAATCGTATTTACGCGATGGTTGGTGCCGGTCGTCGGCGGACGCCGGGGTCGAGTGCTGGCCGCAATGCTTCGTCGGTTCCAGGGGAACGAGCGTCTTGGAAAGCTCGCGGGGATGATGCAGTGGTATTCGGACCAGGAGATGAACTGTCAATGACCGTTTGTGCCTGGGTCGCCTTTCTGATGCTGTTCTATGTCTACCTTGGATACTTCCTCTTGTTGAAGGCTATTGCGCGGAACAAACGGTGCGATGAGGATGATGCGCGGGAGGAAGAGATGGAGCCATGGCGGTGGCCACGTGTATCGGTGCTGCTTACTGTTTACAATGAAGAGGATAAAATAAAAAAACGCATCGAGAACATCCTTTCGTGCCGTTATCCCCGTGGTTTGCTGGAAGTGCTCGTGGCATCTGATGGATCTACGGACGGAACGGATTCATACGTACGTGCTCTCGGGGACAAGCGTGTCCGTCTTTACCGACCCGAGAAGAGGGTAGGGAAAACGGATACCCAGAATCAGGCGGTCGCCGGGACGGACAGTGAGATCATCGTGTTCACCGATGCTGATACCACTTTCGATCCCGGATTTATTGAAGAGATCGTGCGACCGTTTCGGCAGAAGGATGTCGGGGGGGTAGACGGGCATCTCTTGTTCACCAGATGTGACGGGGCCGTGTCGGAGAGTCAGGGATTCTACTGGTCGCTTGAGTTGAGGATTCGGTCGCTTGAGAGCTGCCTGGGATGGCTTGCGGTAGGTTCAGGTGCATGTCTCGCCGTTCGAAAATCCATCTTCAGGCCGATGGTGTCGACGGTGGGAGAAGATTGCCTCGTTCCGCTCGATGTGGTCCGGCAGGGTTATCGAATGATTCATGCCCGCAATGCAATTGCATATGATCGTATGCCATCGGATTCGAGGCGGGAGTTTCGTACCCGTGTACGGATGACGTTGCGTAACTGGCAGGGAACATGGATGTATCCGGATCTTCTCAATCCGGTCAGGCATCCGGGAACGGCATTCGCGCTGTGGTCGCACAAGCTGCTTCGGTGGATGTCTCCGCTCTTTCTGTTGTTGTGGATAGGGTCCGGCCTGCCATTGCTTGCATATGGCGAAGGCGTGGCGGCCATCCCGGGATGGTTGGCGCTGGTGTTTTCCGGAGCCGCCGTGATGGGATGGCTGGTGCAGAAGTCGTCTCTGGACGTGCCGGCTGTCGGGTTCGCCTACAGCTTTTGTCTGGCGAATCTAGGCATGGCCGTCGGCGTCATTCGCGCCCTGTCGGGAAGGCAGATTACGACCTATCGATAACCCTCATGTCCTCGAATACACCGCCTTTCATACCGTTTGCGCTTCCTTCAATTGGACGGGAAGAGATTGATGCTGTAGTGGACGCGCTGTCTTCCAACTGGTTGACGACCGGTCCGAAAGCGCGAATGTTCGAGGAGAAGTTCGCTGCATACGTGTCCGCGGAGCACGCATTGGCGGTGAACAGTGCGACCGCCGGGCTTCATCTCGCCCTCGAGTCTGTAGGGACGGTTCCGGGAAGTCGTGTTGCTACCTCACCTTATACCTTCACGGCGACGGCCGAGGTCACACGCTACCTCGGCGCAGACCCGGTATTCGTCGATATCGATCCCGGCAGCTTCAATATCTGTCCGAATGCGCTGGCGGAGACGTTGCAGCGGGATTCGTCCATTACAAGCATCATTCCCGTTCATTTTGCAGGACAGATGTGCGATATGAACGCAATAATGCAGCTGGCCAGGGAGTTTGAGTGCCATGTGATCGAGGATGCGGCGCATGCATTGCCGGCCAGCTTCGAAGGCCGCCCGGTTGGGACGATCGGGGACCTGACTGTTTTCAGTTTCTATGCTACCAAGACCATTGCGACCGGCGAGGGCGGGATGGTGACCACTGCCAACGCCCGCTGGGCAGAGCGGATCCGAACGATGCGCCTGCACGGGATTAATCGTGACGTGTTTGACAGGTATGCATCCAACAGACCAAGTTGGCACTATGAAGTGGTTGCGCCAGGATTCAAATACAACATGACCGACCTGGCTGCAGCCCTTGGAATTGAGCAGCTTCGCAAGGCCGAGCTGTTCCACAAGAGGCGTGAATGGATTGCGGGAAGGTACGACGAGGCATTCTCCGATTTGCCGTTACGTACACCACGCAAGGTGAGGCCGGATGATGTGCACTCGTGGCATCTGTATGTCTTACAGTTGTGTCTCGAGGAGCTTGATATCGACCGAAACCGATTTATCGAGCTCATGTCAGAGCAGGGGGTGGGTACCAGCGTGCACTTCATTCCACTCCATATACAGCCCTACTGGAGGGATCGTTATGGATTTCAGCCAGATGATTTTCCGGTTGCGATGGAGGTGTATCAACGAGCTGTCAGTCTTCCAATTTATCCTGCGATGAGCGATGACGATGTGGATCGGGTGATTGAGGCGGTGCGGGCGGTTTGTTCCCGGTATTCAAAGTGATCGATCGGAAGCGCGTGTTGGATCTCGTGCTGGTTGTCCCTGGCATGATTGTGCTTGCTCCGGTAATGCTTCTGATTGCGTGCTGGGTTCGGGTCGACGCCGGGAAACCGGTTTTTTTTACCCAGGAGCGCGTTGGGCGCGGTGGTAGCCGGTTCCGGATCATAAAATTCAGGACCATGGTGCCGGCGGTCCGGGATGACGGGATGCAGCTTACGGTGGGAGGCGATCGCAGAATTACACGCAGCGGAAGTTTCCTGCGGAAATACAAGCTGGATGAGTTGCCGCAGCTCATCAACGTGCTGAAAGGAGAGATGAGCCTCGTGGGGCCCAGGCCTGAGGTTCCCCGCTATGTCGCCATGTATCCGGAGTCGATACGAGAGCTCGTGCTGTCCGTGCGTCCCGGGATAACAGACCCGGCCTCAGTGAGCCTGATGGATGAGAGCAGCCTGCTCGCGCAGGTTGATGATCCGGAGGAATACTACGTTCGCGAGTTGCTTCCGCGAAAGCTCGCAGCGTACCGGAATTACGTGTTGACGCGTAGTCTCCGGGGAGACCTGTCGATCATTCTCAGGACCCTGTCGGGCATGTTTTGTCACAGGGCTTGATCCGGTTTGCTGGGCTGGGGAAGTGCGGCCTCCTTCTCATCACTGAATACGATATTCTCTCGTGGTTACCGACCTTATGTTGACACCTGAAGAAGCGCGCATCGGGGTGATCGGACTTGGATACGTTGGTTTGCCGCTGGCGGTAGCGTTTGGCGAGGTGTTTCCGACAGTCGGATTTGATGCAGACAAGCAACGCATCCGCGCTCTGGTCGCCGGAAAGGATCATACGGGTGAGGTTGATGTTCGGGAGTTGCGCTCGGCACGCAATCTGAGGTTCTCGCACAGCCACCGCGATCTCCAAGACTGTAACACCTATATTGTCGCAGTGCCTACACCGGTTGACCGGTTCAAGCGACCGGATTTCCGCCATCTCAGGGATGCATGCAGCTTGCTTGGCGGGCTTGTCCGCGCCGGCAATGTTGTCGTGTTCGAATCAACCGTATTTCCCGGGGCTACGGAAGAGCTCTGTGTGCCGATCATAGAAGCGGGTTCCGGTCTGGTGTTAAACCGGGATTTTTCGGTGGGTTACAGTCCGGAGCGCATCAATCCAGGCGACAAGCGGCACAGGCTGAAGGATATTGTCAAGATCACATCCGGGTCTACGGCGGAGACGGCAGAGTTTGTCGATGGCCTGTACCGGAGGGTGATTGCTGCAGGGACGCACAGGGTAAGTTCCATCCGCGTGGCAGAAGCTGCCAAGGTGATCGAGAATACGCAGCGCGATGTAAATATAGCGCTGGTCAACGAGCTCGCCATGATTTTCAGTCAGCTGGGTCTTGATACCATGGAAGTGCTGGATGCCGCTGCGACGAAGTGGAACTTTGTCCCCTTCAGGCCAGGTCTGGTCGGCGGGCATTGCGTGGGCGTGGATCCGTACTACCTGACTCACAAGGCGCAGGAGGCCGGGTATCATCCCGAAATGATTCTGGCGGGTCGCCGCATCAATGACAGAATGGGTATCTACGTAGCGGGAGAAGTGGTGAAGGTGATGAACCGGGCAGGCATCGGCATCAATGGAGCCCGGGCGCTCGTTCTGGGATTCGCGTTCAAGGAGAACTGTCCGGATTTGCGGAACACCCGCGTCGTCGATTTGGTCAACGAATTGAAAAGCTATGGTATCGAAGTGGATGTGCATGATCCTCTCGTCGATCCTGCGGCAGCCGTGCGCGAATACGGATTGAGCATGGTCCGGGAGCCGGAGCAGGGAGGCTATGACGCAGTTGTGCTGGCGGTCGCCCATGATTGCCTGCGCGCGATCGGGGTGCGGGCCATCCGGGCATGGGGAAAGGAAAAAGCTGTCCTCTATGACGTCAAGTCGGTCCTTCCCGTCGAATCGGTCGATGGACGCCTGTGAGGGTACCATGCTGCCCGGCGATTTCCGCGACTTTTTCATGGGTTTTCGGACCTGATTTCCGTCGCAGGCGATCGGTTGCCGGTGTCTACGGCATGTGCTCGCATCAATGCTGCACGCTGCACGGATGTCTAGTTCCTCGCGCTAACGGGTTTTTTCCATTGGAGGCGGAATAAATTTGTTATTCTTACAAAGTTGTTACCGGACCTGGTGAAGCCCTGTGAAAAAAAGAGCCTCGGCAAGGCGTCTGCTGGCGATTTTGTCCGATCTGTTGATGGTCCCGCTGGCCTGGTTCGGGGCCTACTGGCTAAGGTATAACCTGGAGTCGATTCCGGCGGAGGACTATGGTCCTGCGTTTGAGGGGCTGGCGATCGTTCTTGTGATCCAGGCATTGGCCTTCCGGCACTACGGTCTCTATCGCGGTGTGTGGCGTTTCGCGTCCATTCCCGATGTGATTCGTATTGCCAAGGCGGTGCTCATCGGAATCGCCTTTTCAGCAGTCACGGTATTTCTGATCACGCGCATGGAGGGCATACCCCGGTCCGTGTTCCCACTCTATGGCATCCTGTTGATGTCGCTCCTCGGCGGCTCACGCCTCGTTGTGCGCTGGTCCAAGGATCGTGCGATCTACAAAGGGGATGCCCGTCGGGTACTCATTGTGGGTGCCGGTAAGGGGGGGGAGATGCTGGTGCGGGATCTGCTGCGGAGCAGGGACGAGAAATACGAGCCCGTCGGTTTTGTCGATGACGATGCCATGAAACAGGGACGGGAGATTCATGGAATTCGGGTATTCGGCCGTTGTGACGACCTGGTCGATTTAAGCGAGCGCCTGGCGGTAGATCTGGTGGTGCTTGCCATTCCTTCTGCCAAGTCCAGGCAGATGCGGCGTCTCGTCGCTTTATGCGAGCAGGCCGGCGTACCGTTTCGTACGCTTCCTCCCATGAACCGCCTCATGTCCGGGCAGGTCACGATCAACCAGTTGCGCAAGGTTTCCATCGACGACCTTCTCGGCAGGGAGCCGGTATCCCTCGACTGGAAAGCGATCGAGCTGGAGTTGCATAGCAAGAGTGTGCTGGTTACCGGCGCGGGCGGATCAATCGGTTCCGAGCTCTGTCGTCAGATTGCCCGGCTGCAGCCATCCAGGCTCATTCTGGTCGACAGCAGCGAGTTCAACCTGTACTCCATCGAGATGGAGTTGCTAGGCCTGTTCCCTGGAGTGGAAATCGCTCGTTGCCTGAACGACGTCGTCGATCGGGACGCGATGGCGAGGATCTTCCAGAAGATGAAGCCGCAGGTCGTTTTTCATGCAGCCGCCTACAAACATGTGCCGATGCTGGAGGATCAGATCCGGGAAGCCGCAAGGAACAATATCCTCGGAACCCGGGTCGTCGCTGACCTCGCCGACCGTTCCGGCTGTGAAGCTTTCGTCATGATTTCAACGGACAAGGCGGTCAATCCCGCAAACGTAATGGGAACCAGCAAGCGGGCGGCGGAGATTTTCTGCCAGAATCTGGATCAGCGCTCGGCAACGCGTTTCGTGACGGTCCGTTTCGGCAACGTGCTGGGCTCGGCCGGCAGCGTCGTGCCCCTGTTCCAGCGGCAGATCGAGGCGGGCGGACCGGTCACCGTGACCCATCGTGAAATAACCAGATATTTCATGACGATACCAGAGGCATGTCAACTGATACTTCAAGCAAGCGTCATGGGCAAGGGCGGCGAGATCTTTGTGCTCGACATGGGCGAGCCGGTGAGGATCTCGGATCTCGCCAGGGAGATGATCCGCCTTTCCGGTAAAGTTCCGGACGAAGACATCGACATAGTGTATACCGGTCTCCGGCCGGGTGAAAAACTCTACGAGGAGCTGTTCCACGAGCAGGAGGCTCTCCAGAGCACCACGCACAGCAAGATCCTGCTGGCTCGCTACCGGGAGTTCGACTGGGCACGCCTGAACGAGATCATGGACCAGCTGAGGACAGCCTGTTCCGACTACGATGAAGCGGTCTTGCGCGGTCTCATGAAGGAACTGGTCCCCGAGTGGGTTGCCCAGGTTCCGGATGTCGGACGGGAGGCGCCCGTGATCGTCGGTGGTGACCTGTCCACGGTGGCGAAGGAAACGCCCACATTACACTAGCGAAAGGTAGAAATGATGAGTGGTAGCAAGAAAGGCATCAAGAAAGCCGTATTCCCCGTGGCAGGACTGGGAACCCGCTTCCTGCCGGCCACCAAGGCCAATCCAAAGGAGATGTTGCCCATCGTCGACAAGCCCCTGATCCAGTACGCCGCCGAAGAGGCCGTGGCTGCGGGCATCGAAGAGCTGGTGTTTGTCACCAGTTCCAGCAAGCGGGCGATCGAGGACCATTTCGACAAGAACTTCGAAATGGAGACCGAGCTGGAGCGCAAGGGGAAGACGGCCTTGCTGGAGATCGTACGGAACGTCGTGCCGAAGGACGTGTCCTGTGTGTATGTCCGTCAGCCGGAAGCGCTGGGTCTCGGTCATGCAGTGCTGTGTGCCAAGCGCGTGGTCGGGAATGAGCCTTTTGCCGTCATTCTGGCCGATGACCTGATCGATGGTGGCGAGATCTCGTGCATGGCGCAGATGGTCGAGAAATTCGAATACAACCGCTGCAGCGTGCTCGGTGTCGAGCAGGTCCCGCACGAGGATACCGAGAAGTACGGCATCGTCGAGGCGGATGCCATCGCCGAGGGCCTCAGCCGCGTCAACAGCATTATCGAGAAACCCAGTCCCGACCAGGCTCCCTCCAACCTGGCGGTGGTCGGGCGCTACATTCTCACGCCACGCATCTTCGAGCTGCTGGAAACGACTTCCCACGGCGCCGGTGGCGAGATCCAGCTGACCGACGCTATCGCCGCATTGCTCAAGGAGGAACAGGTGCTGGCCTACCAGTTCCGCGGCGAGCGGTATGACTGCGGCAGCAAGCTGGGCTACCTCAAGGCCACGGTCGAATATGCGTTGCAGCACCCGGAACTGAGCGAGGAGTTCAGTGTCTACTTGCGGGAACGCTGTGGCGCGGATGGAGCCAACATCGAGCCGCTGTTCAGACGCGCCTGACATTCACAGGCCTCCCGCGACAGGGTAATATCCCCCTTTTCCCATCGCTATGGTGGGCCCCCGCAAGGGCGGCCCAGGCCTGTGTTATTGCGTCCGAATGCCTCTTTTCGCTCCCGCCGGTGGGGGACTGCAGCGGCGGCCCTGGCCATGCTGGCTTGTTCCGATGCCGTAGCCGAGCCTGCCATGAACGGCCAGACGGGCCTGATCAATATGCCGGATGCCCGCATCGAGTCCGATGGCATCTTCCGTTTCGGAGCCGGTTATTTCGACCCCTATCAACCCTTCTGGGCCAGTGTGACCGTTTTGCCGTATATCGAGCTGTCGGGCCGATACACCCGTATCCGGGGCTTGTCGACACGGGGCCCCGGAGGATTCGAAGACAAGGGCTTCGGCGACTACAAGGACAAGGCCTTCGATACCAAGGCAATACTGCTGAAAGAGGGAAGCTGGTGGCCGAATGTGGCGCTCGGCTGGCAGGACTTCACCGGCACCGGCCTGTTTTCCGCAAAGTACGGCGTCCTCTCCAAACGGCTTGGCAATACCGACTACTCGCTCGGTTATGGCAGCGACCGCATCGACGGCCTTTTCGGCGGTATGCGCCATTATTCGCGGCTGCTTCCCGGGCTGGCGCTGGTGGCCGAGTACGACGCCTACGATTACAAGCACGATTTTCGCGCCGACGAATCGGGGGCGGTCGATCGCAAGGGGGGCTGGACCTGGGGCGCTGAATATCGCTGGGGCTGGCTGGGTGCGCGGGTGGCCGACCAGGACGGCGACTTCGGCGTCAACGCCTGGGTGTCGGTGCCGCTCATGGAAAAGGAGTTCGTGCCCAAGATCTACGAGCCGGCGCCCTATACCAGGGAGGTGCCCAAGGCCTCAATCGACCAGTGGCTGGCGGACACCGGCTACGCGGCGCGGCTGGCGCGTACCCTCAACGAGCGCGGTTTCCGCGACATCCGGCTCGCTTTCGATGGCCACACGCTCAGCGCCAGCCTTACCAACACGCGTATCTCGCAGACCGGACGCGCAGTCGGGCGGGCGGCGCGTATTCTGATGGCGCTGGGACCGGAGGGGACGCAGGAGATCGAGATTCTCTACACCGTCGAGGGCGTACCGGCGGTGAGTTATCGTTTTACCGATACCCACAAGCTCGAGCGTTACTTCGAGGGGCTGCTGTCCCGCCAGCAGCTGGACCACTATCTGGAGATCGGTTACGCCGACCCGCTGCAAGGCGAGCGGCTGGCGGCAGACGAGATCGACATCCCGCGCGGGGAGGGATCCGCGTTTCTGGAGGGCATCCACCGTACCGACGAGGGTTATCTGCTGAGTTTCCGCCGCGAGTTCACCGACCTCAGCAGTATCCAGCTGATTCCCTTCAGTGTCGACGTGTTCTTCAACGACCGCAACGGAGCAGCCAGGTTCGACCTCTACAGCACTCTGAACTACCGCAAACAGATTGGTGACGGGCGTTTTTTCGAGAGCAGCGTTCGCGCAAGCCTGTACGAGAATGTCAGCAACGTGGCACAGGAGAACGACAGCGAGCTGCCACACGTCCGTTCCGATATCGGCAAGTATCTGAAGGACAGCAAGCGGGTACGGCTGGACAAGCTGCTGCTGAACCAGTACCTGCAGCCTGCGGAACGGGTGTATGCGCGCCTGAGTGCAGGGATCTACGAGATGATGTTCGCGGGAGCGGGCGGCCAGTTGCTGTATCTGCCGGAACAGGGTGACTGGGCGGCCGACGTCTCGCTCGACTGGCTGCGTCAGCGGGATACCCGTGGCGGCCTGTACTTCCAGAGTTACACTACGGTCATGGCGCTGGGTGCGCTACATTATCGTCTGCCGGGCTGGGGGCTCACGGCGACGGTCCGGGCAGGGCGCTTTCTGGCCAAGGACAAGGGCGTGCGCTTCGAGCTGAAACGCCGTTTCCGCTCCGGCATCACCTTTGGTGGCTGGTATACCATTACCGACGGCGATGATACCACCGGCCCCGGCAGTCCGGGTGACCCCTATTACGACAAGGGAATCTTTGCCTCGATCCCGCTCGGATCCATGTTGCCGAAGGATACCAGGGCACGCGCCGAGTTCTCACTGCGGCCCTGGAGCCGGGACGTGGGACAAATGGTGAAGTCGCCGGGTGACCTGTACACTGCGTTCGAGCGCACGCTCATGCTGGACAACGGCGACTACGGCCTGGACAGCCTGCTCGGGCAGTAACATGAAGGCATGGTTTGGGCACAGAATTCTGAACAGGTAGTGAAAGAAAGGATGATGAAGATCTTCAAGGGCTTACTGTCGGTCGGCCTGTTTCTGCTGGCCGCGGCAGCTACGGCGCAGGGACCCACACAGGAGCAGTTACAGCGCTTCCGCCAGCTGACGCCGGAACAGCAGGCGGAACTGATGCAGAAGGCCGGGGTCGGCGAGGCACCGGTCCCGGCGGTACGGTCGACGGTACCGGTCGAACGAAAGGTCGTCGAGCCGGTGCTGGTGGCGCCGTTCGGGGACGGAGAGCAAACACGGTCCCGGTCTGCCGGGGAGGAGGGCAGCCCCGCCGACACGGAGGCGACACCGGAGGCCACCGAAACCGGCGAAGAGGAGTTGCCACGCTTCGGCTACGACCTGTTCAACGGGCCCGCCGGCGCCATGGCGCCGGCCAGCAATATTCCGGTCGACGATGATTACCTGGTGGGGCCGGGTGATACGGTCCAGATTCAGCTGTTCGGCAAGCAGCACGCCCAGTACAACCTGGTGATCACCCGCGAGGGGGCGCTGCAGTTCCCGGGGATCGGCCCCATTTCGGTCAGCGGGCTGCGCTTTCGCGAGATGAAAGAGCTGCTCAAGTCGCGCATCGAGAAACAGATGATCGGCGAGACGGTCAGCGTCACCATGGGCGCCCTGCGTTCCATCCGGGTGTTCATCCTCGGGGACGTCAATCATCCGGGTTCCTACACGGTAAGCGCCCTGTCCACCATGACCAATGCGCTGCTGCAGGGCGGTGGCATCAAGCCGATCGGCTCCTTGCGCCACATCCAGCTCAAACGCCGCGGCAAGGTGGTCACGCGCATGGACCTGTATGACCTGCTGCTACGCGGCGACACCCGCCACGATGCGCGCCTGCAGCCGGGAGACGTGATCTTCGTGCCGCCCGTGGGGGCCACCGTGGGCGTGGCCGGAGAAGTGCGCCGGCCGGCGATCTACGAGTTGCGCGGGGAACGCACCGTGGGCGAGGTGCTGTCGCTGGCCGGTGGCCTGTTGCCGACCGCCTACCCCCAGGCCAGCCGCATCGAGCGCATCAGCAAGCGCGGCGAGCGCACCCTGGTCGATGTCGATGCCGCCAGCCGCAAGGGGCTGGCAACCCGGATCCAGGCCGGTGACGTGCTGCACGTGTATTCGGTGCTGGAGAAGATGGAGAATATCGTTGTGCTCAGCGGCCACGTGCAGCGCCCCGGCGGTTACCAGTGGCACAAGGGCATGCGGGTATCGGACCTGGTTCCCTCCCTCACCCATGACCTGAAACCCCGGGCAGACCTCGACTACGCCCTGATCAAGCGCGAACGGAAGCCCGATCTGCGCATCCAGGCCCTGTCCGTCCGCCTCGGCGAGGCCGTGCAGCACCCCGATTCGGCCGCCAACGTGCGCCTGCAGGCGCGAGACGAGTTGATGGTGTTCGGGCTCGATGAAGATCGCAGCGAGATCATCGATCCGCTCATCGAGGAACTCAGGCGGCAGGCCAGTCACCGTCACCCGGCGCAGGTGGTCAGTGTGGGTGGCCTGGTCCGCATGCCAGGAAGCTATCCGCTGGAGCCGGGCATGAAGGTCAGCGACCTCATCCGCGCCGGCGGCGGGCTGTCGGAGGCGGCCTACGGGCTGGGCGCCGAGCTGACCCGCTACGAGGTGGTCAAGGGCAGCTACCGGGAAGTCGATCACATCCATGTCGATCTGGCAGGTATTCTCGAAGGCAAGGAGGGCGCCGATCTCGGCCTTCAGCCGCACGATGACCTGCACATCAAGCGGCTGCCGGAATGGGCCTCGACCATCAACGTCGAGATCAAGGGCGAGGTACGTTTTCCCGGCATCTATCCCATCGCCCGCGGCGAACAGCTGAGCCGGCTCATCGAACGGGCCGGGGGACTGACCGACATGGCCTTCCCGCGGGGCGCGGTGTTCGTGCGCGAGGAACTGAAGGAACGGGAGAAGAAACGGCTGGAAGAACTGAGCAAGAAGCTGGAGGCCGACCTGGCCTCGCTGTCGCTCAAGCTGGCGCAGGAAGACAAGGGCCAGGCGCAATCACTGGAGGTGGTGCGCGAACTGGGCGACCAGCTGCGCTCGGTGGAGCCCACGGGGCGCCTGGTCATCAATCTCCCCGGCCTGTTGCACGACACCCGCAAGGGGCGGCGCAGCGACTATGACGTCACCCTGATGGACGGCGACAAGATCTATATCCCCCCGGTTACGCAGTCGGTGACGGTGACCGGCGAAGTCTTCTACCCGACCTCGCACCTCTACAAGAAGGGGCTTGACCGTCGCGACTACGTCAAGCTGAGTGGTGGCGCCACCCGCAAGGCGGACAAGAAGAACATCTACGTGGTGCGTGCCGATGGCAGTGTGCTCACGGAGAGCCCCTGGATCGGCGCCGGCAAGGGGGCGGACATCGAACCGGGGGATACCATCGTGGTGCCGCTCGATGTCGATCGCGTTCGCCCGATCGCCCTGTGGACCAGCGTCAGCCAGATCATCTTCCAGCTGGCCATCGCCGCCGCCAGCGCCAACGCGATTGGTGTATTCTAGGTACATGTTGCCCGAGAAGAAAACTGGAATCCGGGAGCGGGCGCGGCGCACCGACGAGGTCCCGCGCATCGCCCGCTATCCTTCGCCGGCCGGCCCGGAGTCCTGGGTCGGAGCCGACGAGGACACCGTCAGCCTGGTCGACATCTGGCGTATCCTGGTCCGCTACCGCTGGGTCATCCTGGCGGTCATGCTGCTGTCGACGCTTGCCGCGGGCGGGACCGCACTGTGGATGACGCCGATGTACCGGGCCGAGGCCGTGCTGGCACCGGTCACCGACATGGACGAGAAGACGCGCTATTCCAGCCGGCTCAGCGAGTTCTCCGGTATCGCCGCGCTCGCGGGCATCAACGTCGAGCGGGGCGGGCGCAAGAATGAAGCCATCGCGTCGCTGAAGTCGCGCCTGCTTACACAGCAGTTCATCCACGACGAAAAACTGCTGCCGGTACTGTTTCACCGGCTCTGGGATGAGAAGGCACAGCGCTGGTCGGTCGATGATCCGGAGGACGTTCCGACCCTCTGGGATGCCTGGAAGCTGTTCGACGAGGACGTGCGTCGCGTCTACGAGGACAAGAAGACCGGCCTGGTGATCCTGTCGGTCGAGTGGGAGGACCCGCAACAGGCCGCAAGCTGGGCCAACGAGCTGGTGCGCAGGACCAATGCGATGATGCGCCAGCGGGCCGCGGAGGAGTCGCAGCAGTCGATCCGCTATCTGCGCGAGCAGCTGGAAAAGACCAGCATCGTCGAACTACAGCAGGTGCTGAATCACATGGTCGAGGCGGAAATGAAGGAATCCATCCTGGCCAATATCAACGAGGAATACGCCTTTCGCCTCATCGATCCCGCCGCCGCACCGGAAGAACCCTTCCGGCCGAAGGTCGCGCCGATGGTGGTACTGGGTGCGGTGCTCGGTCTCATGGGTGGCATCCTGCTGGCCCTGTTCCTGAACTTTCTGAGGTTGCAGCGCGAGGCCACGCCGGGCGAGGCGTGAGCGGCCCGGCCGGAGGTATTCGAGGAGGCCGTTGGTCAATGCTGTGGCGGGGTACTGCTGCTGCCTCCGCCGCCACCCCCGCCGGCGAGCAGTGCAAGTGCGCCCGCCACCACGGCACCGATCCCGATGGCGACGCCGTAGCTCTGGCCTTCCTTTTCCTCCGCCGGGGCTTCTTTCTCAGGGGCCCTGGCCGTTTCCGAAGGGGTGGTTTCCGGCTGCTTGGGCGCCGGAGCCGGGTGCTGGACCTCTACTTCCACGGGAGCACTGTCGATCTCGATCTCGATCGCTTCCTGGGCGAAGACCGGCCGGCCAAGCAGGCAGGCCCACAAGAGGAACTGGGTGAAGGGGTTTCTGATCACGTTGTCTGGCTCCGTGGCTGGCAGTGCCCGTGGGGAATGTCGATCCCTGCCGGTAGAATCCGGAATAGGTGGCCGGAAGTCAAGTAGTATCCGGTTGTACCGGGACTTGTCGTAATCGACGAAACGTTCCCTTGCAATCCGGTATATCTGGTTTCAGGCTCCGGAGCACGAAGCCAGCAGAGCACAAACCACAAGGACTACTGCACCAACTGTGCACCAGAATTATGCGTGGGCCTGGAGAACGGAAACTGAGGGGGATAAATCCCCCCTCAATACAGAACGTTGAATGGCTCCCCGGGACAGGCTCGAACTGCCGACCTAGTGATTAACAGTCACCCGCTCTACCGACTGAGCTACCGGGGAAAATCGCGTTTTTGCGCGAAGGCGGAATGATACGGAAGTCCCCCGGGAGGGTCAACACGCGCGGCCCGCTCAGGACAGCGCCTTCTTCATGCGCCCGAGGGCGTCTTCCAGGATCTCCAGCGAGGTGGCGAAGGACAGTCTCAGGTAGCCGGGGGCGCCGAAGGCGGAGCCGGGGACCAGCGCCACGCCGGCTTCCTGGAGGAGGTATTCGGCCAGCTCGACGTCGTCGTTGATGCCCTCGAGGCGGGCGATCACGGCGCTGAAATCCGGGAAGGAGTAGAAGGTGCCGTCGGCGCGGGCGCACTTGACGTCGGGGAAGGTGTTGAGCTCGGCGTAGACGAAGTCGTGGCGCTTGTGGAAGGCTTCCAGCATCGGCGCGATGCAGGACTGGTCGCCCTCGAGGGCCTCGCGGGCCGCGGCCTGGGAGACCGAGGCGGGGTTCGAGGTGCTCTGCGACTGCACCTTCTTCATCGCCTGGATCAGGGTTTTCGGCCCGCCGGCGTAGCCGATGCGCCAGCCGGTCATGGCGTAGGCCTTGGATACGCCGTTGAGCACGATGCTGCGCGGGAAGAGTTCCTCGCAGGCGTTGACGATGTTGCAGAAGGGGGCCTCCGACCACAGGATGTGCTCGTACATGTCGTCGGTGGCCACCAGCACCTGCGGGTTTCTCAGCAGCACCTCGGCCAGCGCCGCCAGCTCGGCGCGGCTGTAGGCGACGCCGGTGGGGTTGGAGGGGCTGTTGATGACGAACAGGCGGGTGCGCGGCGTGATGGCGGCTTCCAGCTGCTCCGGCGTGATCTTGAAGTTCTGTTCCAGTCCCGCCTTGACGATCACCGGCTCGCCGTCGGCCAGGCGCACCATGTCCGGGTAGGAGACCCAGTAGGGGGCGGGGATGATCACCTCGTCGCCGGCGTTCAGCAGCGCCTGGCAGAGGTTGAAGAAGCTCTGCTTGCCGCCACAGGAGACCAGGATCTGGTCGGCCTGGAAGTCGAAGCCGTTATCGCGCCGAAACTTGTCTATAATGGCCTTCTTGAGTTCCGGGGTGCCGTCCACCGGCGTGTAGCGGGTGGCGCCGTTCTCGATGGCGCGGATGGCCGCCTCGCGGATATGCTTCGGCGTGTCGAAATCGGGTTCGCCCGCGCCCAGGCCGATGATGTCCCGGCCGGCGGCGCGCAGCGCGGCGGCGCGGGCGGTGACCGCCAGGGTGGGGGAGGGTTTTACCCGCTGCACGCGTTGTGACAGGGTGATCTCGTTCACGCCGGAATTCCTTGTAGCCAAGCCCGAGCAATGATACTGAAACCGGACCGGTTTAATAATCCCCGTGAGCAAAGAATTTGAACTCGCCTGCGACCTGAAGCCGGCCGGCGACCAGCCGCAGGCGATCCGGCAACTGGTCGAGGGGCTGCAGGCCGGCCTCGCCCGGCAGACGCTGCTGGGCGTGACCGGCTCCGGCAAGACCTTCACCATCGCCAACGTCATCGCCCGGGTGCGGCGCCCGACCCTGATCCTGGCGCCCAACAAGACGCTGGCGGCGCAGCTCTACGGCGAGATGCGCGAGTTCTTCCCGCACAACGCGGTGGAGTACTTCGTGTCCTACTACGACTACTACCAGCCCGAGGCCTACGTGCCGTCCTCGGACACCTTCATCGAGAAGGACGCCTCGGTGAACGAGCACATCGAGCAGATGCGCCTGTCGGCCACCAAGGCGCTGCTGGAGCGGCGCGACACGGTGCTGGTGGCGACCGTCTCGGCCATCTACGGCCTGGGTGATCCGCGCTCCTACCTGAGCATGGTGCTGCACCTGGTGCGCGGGGATCGTATCGACCAGCGCGCCATCCTGCGGCGGCTGGCGGAACTGCAGTACACCCGCAACGACGTGGAGCTGGCGCGCGCCAGCTACCGGGTGCGCGGCGAGGTGATCGACATCCCCCCCGCCGAGTCCGACCGCGAGGCGGTGCGCATCGAGCTGTTCGACGACGAGATCGAGCAGCTGTCCTATTTCGACCCCCTGACCGGTGAGGTGCTGCGGCGGGTGCCGCGCCTGACCATCTACCCCAAGACCCACTACGTGACCCCGCGCCAGACCCTGCTGGACTCCATCGAGCTGATCAAGGAGGAGCTGCGCGAGCGCCTGGAACAGCTGCGCAGGCACGACAAGCTGGTGGAGGCACAGCGGCTGGAGCAGCGTACGCTGTTCGACATCGAGATGATGCTCGAGCTCGGCTACTGCGCCGGCATCGAGAACTACTCCCGCTATCTCTCCGGACGCCAGGCCGGCGAGCCGCCGCCGACGTTGCTGGACTACTTGCCCGAGGATGCCTTGGTGGTGGTGGACGAGTCGCACGTCACCATCCCCCAGCTGGGGGGCATGTACAAGGGCGACCGGTCGCGCAAGGAGACCCTGGTCGAGTACGGCTTCCGGCTGCCCTCGGCGCTCGACAACCGGCCCTTGCGCTTCGACGAATACGAGCGGCTGGTGACCCAGAGCATCTTCGTGTCGGCGACGCCCGGTCCCTACGAGTCGGAACACTCCGACGCGGTCGTGGAGCAGGTGGTGCGTCCGACCGGGCTGGTGGACCCGGAGGTCGAGGTGCGACCGGTCGCCACCCAGGTGGACGACGTGCTGTCGGAGATCCGCAAGCGCGCGGCGGTGGACGAGCGGGTGCTCATCACCACGCTGACCAAGCGCATGGCCGAGG
>DROT01000181.1 GCA_011321775.1 Gammaproteobacteria bacterium
ACGTTCCAGCGCTCGTCCACCAGCGACGGGAAGTCACTCACGGTACCCAGCAGACCCGTCGGCGTGAAGCTGATGTTGCCGGCCGCGTCGATGCTGCCGGTGAAGTTGACAGCCTGCACATTGGTATCGGTGTACTCGCCGAAGTTGCCACCAGCGGTATTGGGGATGGTGTCGAACTCGAAGGTGCCGGTGCCGGTGATCACACCACCCACGACCTTGATCGAGATCGTGCCCTGGCGGCCGTCATTGGGGTTACCTGCATACTTGCCATTGACCGGCGTCGCAATGGTGTCATCGTACAGCGCATTGGAAGCACAACCTTTGGTGCCAGGCAGGCAGCTGAAGGTGAAGCTGGAATTCCAGGCGCCATCGCTGCCAAAGTTGTAACCGGCGGAGTACGGCGTGCTGTTGATGATCATGTCGTAGAAACCGTCGGCCAGGGTGGCGGCGGACGCCATCGGGGCCAGGGTCGTCGCACCGATGCCAGCGGCCGCGGCGATCGCGACTGCAAGGGTGGACTTTCTTGCTTTCAGATTCATAACTCCTCCTCAAATCACAGGAATTTCGATTAAGTTAGCGCTAACTTAACTTCTCCACGCAGTGGTCACGCTAAGTATGCTCAATGGTTTTTGGTTCTGTTCCAAAGCACCAAGGTGGCCTGAAGCTGCATGCTGCCGCCCCGGACCGGGTACTGCGTGTGCCCCAAACAGAAGGCAATCATCATGCCAGCGGAGCGTTCCCTCAACAAAACAACCACATAGAAATCGAAAGGCGGATTTCCGCCCCCACGCAGGGGAAAAGTGTTAACTTACACGACGCCCGGAGGCATGCCTGCACCCCACACGAACTGACATTATATCATTTAAAATCAATTTGTTATGGACCATCCACACCCCAAGGCAGCAGCATGTCGCGGTGTAAAGTATCTCGACACATCGAGGGCAACAGTTTGCGTGCTGCGAGCCTTCGTCTAGCCCCTTGAAAAGGCGGTCATTCCCGGATCCGGTGCGGACAGGCACTGGTCCGCCCTGTTGTCTGGACCTACAATGCCTTCCCTCGGACAGTCCACAAGAATCCCCAGATTGAACCCACTGCAGGCGAAACAGCGAGTCCTGACCCTTCTCTCGCATGCCAGGACCACCGAAGCGGCGCAGCTCGCCGCCAGACTGTGCAGCCGCTACCCGGATGATCCACAGTGCTGGGCGCTGCGTGGCTCGGCGTTCGAGCGGCTCGGCCAGCTTGGCGAGGCGGGAAAGGCCTACCGCAAGGCCCTCGCCCTCCATCCGGGGTACTATGAGGCGCTCTACAATCTGGGGTGCCTGTCGCTCGATGCCGGGCGTGAACAGGAGGCCTCCGAATTGTTCCGGCGCGCCGCCCAGGCCAGGCCGGATTCCGCCGCGGCGCACATCAACCTCGGCGTGATCGCCCGCCGCCAGGGCGAGGCCGAAACCGCCAGGCGCCATTTCCGCCGCGCCACCGGCCTCGAGCCGCGCAACCCGCTGGCGTGGTACAACCTCGGCAATGCGCTCATGGATACCGAACGCTACGAAGAGGCCGCGGCCTGCTACCAGCGGGCCACGGGGCTCGATCCGGCCCATGCAGATGCCTTCTTCAATCTCGGCAACGCCTGTCGACAGTTGTTCCTGCGCGCCGAAGCGGTCCAGCACTACGAGCGCGCCATCAGCCTCCGGCCCGACCACGGGGCGGCCCGGTTCGCGCTCGCCGACGTGCTGCTGCTCCTGGGCAGGCACGAGGAGGCGATCCGCCATTTCGACAACCTCGTCAAGGCGGCCCCCGAGGACATCGAAGCGCTCGCCGGCAAGGCCGAGGCGCTGGAAAAAGCAGGTCGTACAGACCAGGCCTATGAGCTTCTGCGCCCCTGCATGGCGTCGCACCCGCCCAGTGCACGGCTGGCGCTGGTGTTCGCCAGCCTGTGCCACCGCTTCGACGCCTGCGACGAGGCGCTGGCCTGGATAGACCACCTGGTGGCGGCCGGCGAGCTGCCGGCCGGGGACCGTGCCAGCCTGCGCCAGGCGGCGGGCGCCATCCTGGACCGTCGCGGCGCCTACCAGGAGGCGTTTGCACAGTTCCGGGAAGCCAACCGCCTGAAGGAGTCGCTGGGCGGGAAATCCAGGCACGAAGAGGACATGGACGCCTCGCTGGCCTACTTTTCCGGACGCGCCATGGTCAGGCTGCCACACTCTTCCTGCACATCGGACGTGCCCGTGTTCATCGTCGGCATGCCGCGCTCGGGAACCTCGCTGGTCGAACAGATCATCGCCAGCCACCCCCAGGCCGAGGGCGCGGGCGAACTGCCCTACATCAACCGCTTCGTCGCCAGTCTGCCGGGATTGATCGGGACGGAAAAAGCCTATCCACAATGCCTGGAAGAAGCCGACCCCGCGCTGCTGGACTCACTGGCGGCAGACTATCTCGGCCAGTTGCGGCGTCACTCGCCCGACGCGGCGCGGATCGTGGACAAGCTGCCCCACAATTTCATGTGGCTGGGCCTGATCGAACTCCTGTTCCCGCGCGCGCGCGTGATTCACTGCACCAGGAACCCGATGGACAACTGCCTGTCCCTCTATACCACGCGGGGTTTCAACGCCTATCATTCCTATGCCTTCGACCTGGAGGCGCTGGGACGGCACTACCTGAAGTACCGGGAAATGATGGATATGTGGAAGCAGCGGCTCAGCCTTCCGGTCCTGGACCTGCAATACGAAGACCTCGTTTCGGACTTCGACGCCCAGGTGCACCGGTTGATCGATTTCTGCGGCCTGCCCTGGGACGAGCGCTGCCTGCGCTACCACGAGACGGGGCGCCGCTCCACCACCCTGAGCTATGCCCAGGTGCGTCGCCCCATCTACAACACCTCGGTCGGACGCTGGCAGCATTACCGGGACTTCCTGGAGCCACTTGAAACGATGCTCGAACAAGGTACATTCCAGATCCATGGCGACAGCTCCGGCGACACCTAGACGATGAACGGCGACAGCGATCACGGCGGCATTCTGACCAGGCTGGCGCGCGCGCGGGCGCGCTACGCAGAGGAATGGGGTGCAGGCAATGCCCGCAAGTTCTCGACCGAGGGCCATTATGACTGGATGGCCGGGTTCCTGCCCCGGCAGGGGAAAGTGATCGAAATCGGCGTGGGCAACGGCAACAGCACGCTGGCACTCGTCAGATCCGGGCAGGCCGTCATCGCCCTGGACGAGAACCCGGCCTGCCTGTCCGCCGCCGCAGAGCGGCTGGGCGCCGCTGGCGCGGCGGTCGCTTCCGAACTGCGCGGCAACGTCAGGCCCAGCGGCAGGGGCTATGCCATCAGCTATGCTCCGCCACGGAGCGGCTTCCCGGAGGACGGCTGCCTGCTGCTGGAGAGCGACATCATGAACGACGACGCCTTGCTGGAGTGGGTGAACGGCAACGGCGGCGTCGATGCCGTGGTCTGCTGGCTGATGGGGACCTATCAGGAGCGCACCCTGAACGAAGCCGTGGCGGGGACCGGGGTGCGCAGCCCCGCCGAATACCGGCTGACCGTGCAGGAACAGGTCTGTCGTATTGCGCCCCGCCTGTTGAATCCAGGGGGGGTCGTGCACTTCGTCGACCGCTGCCTGCTTACGCCCGACACGGCGGGCAACCGCGCCGGATCGGCCGCCTGGCTGGAACAATGCCGATGCGCCTATGAGAAGCGCGCCGCCATGGGCGGGCTCAGTGTCCTGTCCCTGGACTTCCAGACCTACACGGAGCCCGAGAGCGACGCTACTCCTGTTGTGAGACTCACCCGGTCCCTGGCGGGCGACGACCCCGACGAATCGGACAAGGCCTTCGTCTCCGTGGTACTGGGAACTCCGGCGTGACATCCATGCCACGCACTTCCTGCGGTTTGGGCGACCAAGCGGGTGCGCCGGTGGACAGCGCATGAAAGGCCGGGATCTCCGGACCCTCATTGCCTCACCACTGGATCTCCGGCGCAAGAAGATCCTGTGCGAAGACATCTGCAAGCAAAGACCGCGTGACGCGGATGCCTGGTGCTATCTGGGCTATGTCTGCGGCAGACTCGGGCTACCCGAGGAGGCCGTCCGCCACCTGCAAAAGGCGCTGTCGCTCAGGCCGGACCACGTCGACGCGTGGAACTGCCTGGGCAACATCTGGCTGGACAACGACCGGCCCGCCGAGGCTGCCACGGCGTTCGAGCGCGCCGTCTCGCTGCAGCCGTCGCATGCCGGCGCCCTGGCCAACCTGGGGCGCGCACTGGGCGCGCTGGGCCGGAAGGGGCATGCCATGAACTGTTACAAACGCGCACTCGAACTCGACCCCGACAATCTGCCGGCACTGAACAATCTCGGACAGGCGTACCACGAGAACATGCGCTACGACAAGGCCCTGGCCTGTTTCCGGCATGCGGCGCGGCTGGCGCCGGAAGATCCCTACGTCTATACCCGCATGGGAACCCTGTTCAGGACCACCGGACAGTTCGACGCGGCGCTCGAGGCCTATGGAAAGGCGCTTGAAACCAGCCCGGGACTGATTGACGCCATCGCGGGCCTCGCGGCCACGCAACTGGCACAGGGCCGGCATGAAGCTTGCCTGGAGTTTATCGACTCCCTCGATGAAAACCGGAAACTCCATCCCCAGATCGCCATAATCTACAGCGGCCTGTGCCATCGCTTCGGGCGCTGCGAAGACGCGCTGAGACTCATCAGGACGATACTGGCGGGCAGCAAGCTCGACAACTGGAGCCAGGTACAGCTCCATTTTGCCGCCGCGAGAATCCTGGAGATACAGCAGCACTACGGCGAAGCATTCGATGAATATGAGTGCGCGAACCGGCTGAAGCGGTGCAACTATGACGACGCGGGCACCCGACGGCTCTACGACAGTATCAAGCGCGTCTTCACCCGTGAACTGCTGGGCCGCCTGCCGCGCGCCTCCCGACACGATGAACGGCCGGTATTCATCGTTGGCATGCCACGCTCCGGCACCACGCTGGTGGAGCAAATCCTGGACAGCCATCCCGGCATAAACGGTGCCGGCGAACTGCCCGATATTGGCCAGCTCTATCCCCGCTTCATTCGTCAGTACATGCCTGCCTATAAAGAGGTGAAGTCGGACCTGATCACGACGCAGGCGCTCGACGAAATGGCAGGACTCTACCTGGAGCGGCTGGACGAGATTGCATCTCGAGCGACACGCATCACGGACAAGATGCCATACAATTTCTTCCGGCTGGGCCTGATCGAACTGCTGTTCCCCGGCGCCCGCGTGATTCATTGCGTGCGAAACCCCATGGATACCTGCCTGTCCTGCTACTTCCACGACTTCCAGGGCAGCCATGACTACGCCTATGACCAGACCACGCTCGGATCCTACTACCGGCAGTATGCCGACATGATGGAACATTGGCGGAACAACCTGTCACTGCCCTTCCTGGAGATCCGCTATGAGGACCTGGTCGAGAATACAGAAGAAATGTCGCGGAAACTGATCGCATTCTGCGGCGTCGAGTGGGACGACAGGTGCCTCTCATTCCATGAAAACCGCCGCTTCGTGGCGACGTCCAGCAAGGAACAGGTCAACAAACCCATCTACCGCAGCTCCATCGGCCGCTGGACCAACTACGCGGCACGCGTCGAGCCGCTGAGGCAAGCGCTGGGAGAACTGGCGGACAGCTGAAGACGTCTGACCGGCTATACGGCCCTGGGCGTGAGAATCAACAGGCTCTGACGACCATCGAAGGCCCATTGAGGTTCGCACTCGAAACCAGACTGATCGAGCATTTCCCGCAATGCACGACGTGTCAACAGCGCCCCCCACCCAAGGGCGGCGCAGTCGATATCCTTCATATCATCCGCCGCATGGTAAGCCAGTATCACCCGTGCGCCGGTGAGACGGAGCCGCCGCAGAAGATGCAGTGGCTGGTCCAGCGTTTCCAGCAGGCCCAGTACCGTGATCACATCGACGCCGTCGCAAGGCGGCAAATCGCCATTCCTGTAATCTGCGACCACGCATCCATCGAAGCGCTCCTTCACATCCGAAGCGATATAACGACAACCTGGCGGCAGCATCAGCCTGAGCGCCGGTACGACGCAGGCCAGATCCAACACCACTGACCCGGGCTCTATCATCCGCGCGGCAGCAACGCGCGCATGGCGCCTGGCGAAGGCGGGCTCGAACTCGGGCGGCTTACCGGCGCCCCAGCCCAGCATGGACTGGCTGACCGGATTGACAGCACCGGTGCCGCTTCCGGCCAGTGAATGCCTCCTCACCCTGACGGTTTCATCCGGAAGCTCATAACCAAAACGATCTGCATAGCCAGGCAGAATCGCCCAGACCCGTTCCGCCAGCGAGCGGGCGGGGCCAGGGGGCTCGTCACTGTAACGCCCCAGTGATGCCACACTTATCTGCCCGCCGTGTCGTGCGCTTTCCCACGCACTGCGCGAGTCGGGCTCACCCTCCAGATTCAGGCGTTCCGAGCCGAGAGCATTCAGCGATACGTAATCCGCCAGCCTGTCACGCAGATCCGGCTCGGTCACCAGGTCTTCATAGCGCAGCAAAAGGTGGGGCACCTGCATCATCGCGACAAGCTCATGGATGTCATGGCACAACCGCGTCAACACCCAGGCCTCGTCGCGCAGTACCGGCTTGGCACCAAAAGTCAGCCCCATGCGGCCAATGAGATCGAAGGCCGACAATACCACTTCCCTGATGTCACGCACGCACAGAACGAGACGCGCCGGCTGCAGGATGTTGAAGAGTTCCCGCCAGAACAGGAACTGGACCTGCTTGATGCCCCAGCAGTCGAGCGTCCCCAGCACAGGCATCAGCTCCTGCTCGAAATAGCGGGCGAAAGTGCCGTAGCGCGCCTGTGCAGGGGGCTCCGCTGGCACCGGCAGACCGAAGTTCCTTGCCGTGGCATGAATACGTCTCACCACGCGCTCATCCCAGGGAACGAACAGGTCGGGCTCACTGATGACAAGGGAACGATCGCGCACGGTCAACAGGTCCGACACCAGAGTGGTTCCGCTGCGAATCAGGCCGTAGACTGCCACGCCCATCCGGCCCGCAGACTCACCTCCGGCGCGCTTCATACCAGCCCCCTCCGCCGCCATGACGCGCGATCAGAACTCGTACCCAAATGCATCGATGTCGTCCCGGAACCATTGCCCGATGATCTCCCGGGTATCTTCGGCATAGTAATCACGATAATGGCCGTGGGAGGATTTCCTGATGTGTGGCAGTGTCTTTTCGATTCCAAGGGTCTTGCATACCACACGAAAGTCTTCCTGGAGTCGCTCGAAGCGGCCTACGAAATCGACGATGATCCGCCCGGAACGGTCCGACACCCAGTCCTTCTGGGGCATGAAAAACCTTGGTTTGTCATAGTAGCGCGGATCCTTCTCTCCGTATGCCAGCCTGACCCATTGGTTGAAATCCAGCCCACCCGCGGCAAGCCCCGTCTGGTTGGTCTGCACGCGATAGTGGTAGTGCGACACGACCTTGTCCCAGGGATTCCGGACATAGGCGAACTTGAATGCCTCCCGCCATTGCGCCGGGGAGATCTGCTGCCGCACCTCATCCGCTGTCGCATGCATCTGCAAGGGGATACCAAGCGCCAGCGCGACACTGCTCCCCCCCGTCTTGTTGATGTGTATGAATATGAATGACCGAGCCATATGCGAACCCCCCCGAACACCCTCACCAGACCTGCCGCTATGTTGCTGAATATAGTGCCCTTCCCGCCAGATTGCTGCCGTCACGCATGCCATTGTGCGATTGTACCTGTTTCCGCCCCCGCAAAAAATTTGCTACGCTCGAACCGAGGCATGAACCACAGCGCATGTACTTCAGGGGGATGACCGGACCATGAACATGACCCAACTGGCAGGAGCAGCCCTTTTGGCGTGCCTGACCGCCATGGCCGGTTGCACCGCCATACAGCCTTTTCCTATGGCGGCAAGGGCCGGAGACACCATTACCCTGGCGGTCGGCTCCCAGGACGGCATGGACCGTTCGAACACGACGGTGAGTTTCACCTCTGATTCGGACCTGATTCCAGTCGACCTTAGCCCCGGGATCCGGAGCATATTCAACCTCTACGCCGACAAGGCCAGCAATTCCTACAGCCCTTCCATCAGTAACGTCGACACCAATTTCCGCTACCTTCACCATGAGCCCTGGCAAACGGTGATCGTGCTCGATCTGCCAGCCACGTTGGCGCTGGGGCCGGGCAAGATCCGTGTCCAGACGACGGCACCACAGCCCGTGGGCGCCCTGGAGCCGGGGTACAATGGAACCTATCCGGACCTGAACACCGTCGATATTGGCATGGAGATACTTCCGGGCTCGGGGACCTCCAACCCCTTCAGGTACAAGACCGTATTCGACGGCACGCTGACCGGCAACCTGCGCGACCTGGAACCGACTCGGCAGGCGTTGGTACGGCCGCCAAAAACAGACGCAAACGGCCAGTGGCCGACCCCGTTCGGCGCCATAGAGATCAAGATGAACATGCCGATGACCGACATGAGCGGCACCGGCATCGTGGATGATTCCAGTGTGCGGCTCGTTACCCAGGACGTATCCATGTTCACGTCCTCCAAGGCGCAGGCCAGCTGGTCTTATGACGGCAGCACTTTCACCATCATGTTCATCAGCACCAGCGGCCAGCTGCAGTACTACGAGCCCAGGTTCTCTGTCATGGCGGAAACGGCAGACTTCACCTCAACGCCAACGATCACGTCGATACGTTATTTCGACATGAACGGTAACGAGACAACCGGGCCAGCCATAACAGATTACAGCGTAATGCTGCTTGGTTCGTTCCTGTAAATCCTTACCGGCACAAGGGTGGCGACATCGAAATGCCACTCATCGATCTGCGACTATCCTTACTGCCGCTTGGCCCGTGAAGTACGAGAAAGCGATATATTCATATGAATATGGCGATGACGCGATATATTCCTGGAATGCCTTGTACTCATGCT
>DROT01000182.1 GCA_011321775.1 Gammaproteobacteria bacterium
CTGGCATTGAGCCTTGTTGGTTGTGCCTCCGCTCCTGACAAAGTGTCGGCGAGCTATGTCTCCCCGATCATGTATCGCGGGCTCGAGTGTGACCAGCTGCAAACTGAATTGATGCGGGTATCCACGAAGGTCAGCCAAGTATCTTCTTCGCAGGAAAAGAATGCCCAGCGTGACGCGGCGGCAGTCGCGGTTGGGCTCGTTCTTTTCTGGCCCGCGCTCTTCTTTCTTGCCGGAGAGGATCAGGCACAGGAGCTGGCGAATCTCAAGGGGCAGTATGAAGCTCTCGAGCAAGCGTCGATAATAAAACGGTGTGATTTCGTTCCTGAACTCATGGAAGCCAAGAGAGAAATGGAAGCAAGAAAGCTCGCCAAACTGGAAGCCGCCAAAGATGATGAAGACGACATCAGCAGGGCTATGGGTTACTGAGGCAAGACAGCCTGGAAGCCGACCGGTGCCGGGATGACGTGTTCTTCAGAGCTTCGTCAGGAATCGCCCTTCAGTTTGGGCGCACACGAAAGCATGTTTTTCCGGACCTGATCGGCGGAGACATCTCCCAGGATATGCACATGAACACCCTGTCCCGATTCATCGACCCTGAATCCTTTGACCTGCTGGCGGAATTCGGGGGTACAGCAGTCACAGGTCTGCGCAATGCATTCACCAACCTGGTTCCTGACCAGTTCGGCCGGAACCTGCCGATCGAATGAAATGTGCACCTCGCCATCGCCCTGGACGATCTGCGCGGGTATGTCTTTACTGGCGGTTTGGTCTGTCATGAACAGTCGAGCTCCGGGTACCATCGTTGTCTCTCAGGCGCTTTGCTGTCAGCACCGATGCCATGTGACCGTAACACAAGAACCCGGGATGTTCTCGTCAGCAGACGAGGGCATCCCGGGTTTGTTCGCAGTCTCGGGGAGGTGTTGTTCCAATAGAAAAGGGCTACCCACTGATCGCCGGTGGCTGCAAGGGCATGCAGGCGCTTCTGTCAGGAAGGTCGCTGCAGCAGCAGTGCGGTCTTTTTTCCAGAGCGCAGATCACCACACTCCCTTTTTCCACCTCTCCGGATTGGCCTGCGTTCTTCCGAAAAGGGTCAAAGGTTGGGGTGAAGTACTGGTCGATGATCTCCCGTCGGTCGGCGTCCCGCATCCGGGCAGAGGTGGAGCTGGCATCGTGTCCATCGGAGCTGATCTACAAGCTGCGCAACAACCGCGTCTGCGTGGGCGAGGCAAGCGCAAGGCGCGGTGGTGCAAGGGTGAGCACCCGGCCATCACCGACAAGCCACTCCGGGGCCAGGTCCAGGGGATCGGTTTACGGACACCCACGGTAGCCGCTACGCCACCGCCTCGGATTACACCACTTGGAAGGAGATCGCCGTGGATTGCCCTTGTATCCGCAGACCCACGGTAAGACACGTGTTGTCCATGGCTTATATTCCCCCTGGCAAGCCGGAGCGAGAGGCCTGAAGTGATAGAATAAACTGGGAATTGAACGGATGGATTCATGAAGGCAGTAAGACAGGTCCTGGCAAACCAGCGCCTGCGCCGGGAAACGGGTTGGGCGCTGCTGGCGCTGGAGCACGCGCCGGTGGCCCTCGGCCTGTTGCAGACCCATCTGGGCGGACGGGATCGGCGGCTGCCGGCGTCGATCCTGCTCGAACGCCTGCGCCGCGATCTCGAGACCCTGCGCGCCCACGGACAGGAGTTTCCCCAGACCGCCGAGAACTACCTCGCCAACTGGCTGCGCGCCGGCTATCTGGTGCGCACCTTCCCGCCGGGCGCGCCCGAGGAGGAGTATGAACTGAGCACCGGGGCGAGCCGCGCCATCCGGTTCATCGAGTCGCTGGAGACTCCGCGGGCGGTGGCCACGGAAACCCGGCTCTCCCTGGTGATCCAGCAGTTGCAGCAGCTTGCCGAACAGACCGAGGCCGATCCGGTGGTGCGCCTCGAGGCGCTGATGCGCGAACGGGCGCGGCTGGACGAGCAGATCGAGGCCGTGCGCCGGGGACATGTCGAAACCCTGCCCGAGGAGCGTGCCCTGGAACGGGTGAACGAGGTCACCGCGCTGGCCCGCGAGCTGCTGGGCGATTTCCGGCGGGTGCGCGATGAGTTCGCGCGCATCAACCGCGAATTGCGCGAGCAGATTGTCGAGAACGAGGGCAGCCGTGGCGAGGTGCTGGACAGGGTGTTCGCCGGCGTGGATCTGGTGGCCGAAAGCGAGGCCGGTCGCACCTTCCGCGCCTTCTGGCGCCTGTTGACCAATCCCGAGCAGGAGCTGGCCTTCGAGGAGGCGCTGGAGAAGGTGCTGGCGCGGGACTTCGCCCGGCGACTCGGGCCCCGGGAAAGGAAGTTCCTGCTGCAACTGACCCGCGAGCTGCTGGACAACGGTGGCGAGGTGCACCAGGTGCTGCAGCAGTTCGCCCGCGGCCTGAAGCAGTTCGTGCAGAGCCAGGCCTACCGGGAACAGCGGCGCCTGCACCGGCTCCTGCAGGCGGCGCAGCAGCGTGCCCGGCAGGCCAAGGACCGGGTGCGCCCGGCCAGCGAGATCGACACGACCCTGTTTCTCACCAGCGCCGATCTGCACTCGGTGGCCCAGTGGCAGTTGCACGATCCAGGAGACGAAGCCGTGGCACAGGAGATCCAGCTCGCGGATGAGATGAACCTTTCCCTGGAAGCCGTCGGCGAACTGCTGGCCCATTCGGAAATCGATTTCCGCCGCCTGCGTGAACAGGTGGACCAGCTGCTCGAAACCCGGCCCCAGGTCTCGGTTGCGGAGGTGCTCGCTGTCCACCCGGCGCGGCAGGGTCTGGGTTCGGTGGTGGGCCTGCTGGCCATGGCCTCGCGGGAAGGCGTGAAGGGCGGGGAACAGGACCGGATCTGCTGGGAGGGCGGTGACGGCGTGGAACGCTGTGCCCGCATTCCGCGGATCTATTTCGTGAGGGAGGCCCATGTCCGGGCCGGATGACATCGCCATGCCGGCCGAAGATCACGCCGATCCGGCCGCACAGGAATCCACGGCACTGTATGTCGGCGACGGTGGCACCCTGCCGCTGGAAGCGCGCCGGGCACTGGTGCAGTTGCTCAGCGGCCCGTCGCTGGACGGCCGGCGTCACAGCCGCCTCTGGCCGGCGCTGATTCAGCACCGCGCCGTCATCGAATCGCGCCTGGCCGATCTGTTTCTGGAGCTGGTCCTGGATTCCGATCTGCAGACCGCCTTCGTGCGCCAGGCCGACACCGGTGAGCTGGACACGCCCATTCTGCTGCGCCGCACGCCGCTGACCTTCCTCGAATCGGTACTGCTGCTGTATCTGCGTGGCCTGCTGGCCGATGCCGAACTGCGTGGCGAGCGGGCGGTGGTGGAGCGGGACGAAATGATGGAACACATGGCCCTGTACGAGCCCCACCTGAACACCGACCATGCGGGCTTCGAGAAACGGGCCCGGGCCGCCATCGAGAAGGTCAAGAAGAACAGCCTGCTCTCGGCCATTCGCGGCAGCGAGGGGCGTTTCGAGGTTTCACCGACCCTGAAGCTGCTGTTCTCCGCCGAGCAGGTGGCCCAGCTCGCCCGCACCTACCAGGCGTTGCTCGGGGACGAAGGCGGGGAGGGCGCATGAGCCGGCAGAACGATTTCTTCGCCGACGTGGCGGCCCTGGCGGAGAACCGCCAGTTCCGCATGCGCCGCCTGCAGGTGTACAACTGGGGCACCTTCGACAAGCTGCACGACATTCGCATCGCCGAAAAGGGTTTCCTGTTCGTCGGCCGCTCGGGCTCCGGCAAGTCCACCCTGCTCGATGCCATCGCCGCGCTGCTCACGCCGCCCCAATGGCTGAGCTTCAACGCCGCCGCCCGAGAGGGCGAGCGCAACCGGCGGGATCGCAACCTCGTCTCCTACGTGCGGGGCGCCTGGGGTGATCGCACCGACAGCGCCTCTGGTGAGATCGCCACCCACTACCTGCGCCGCGGCACCACCTGGTCGGCGCTGGCCCTGACCTTCGCCAATGGCGAGGGCCGCACGGTCACGCTGCTGCATCTCTACTGGATCCGCGGCAACGGCACCGCCACCACCGATGTGCGCCGTCACTATCTGGTCGCCGAACGGGAATTCGACATCGCCCGTGAGCTGAACGGTTTCGATCTGGACGTGCGCGGCCTCAAGCGGCGCCTGACCGACGTGGATCACTTCGGTGACACCTTCCGCCCCTACGCCGAACGCCTCCGCCGGCTCATGGACATCGAATCGGAACAGGCCCTGAAACTGCTGCACAAGACCCAGTCGGCCAAGAACCTGGGCGATCTCAACACCTTCCTGCGGGAGTTCATGCTGGAGAAGCCCGATACCTTCGAGGCTGCCGACCGGCTGGTGGCCGAATTCGCCGAGCTGGACGCGGCCCACCAGGAGGTGCTCACCGCCCGACGCCAGCTGGACACGCTGCGCCCGGCCCGTGACGAACACCAGGCCATGACCGCCCTCGACGAGGAGGTCGCGCTCAACGAACGCCTGCTCGAGGGCATCGATGCCTGGACCGAATCGCGCCGCATCGAACTGCTGAATGCGGCCATCGGCGAACTCGACGCCCGCATCCTCGGCCTCGAGGGCCGCGGCACCCAACAGGCGGAACGACTGGCCGCGGCCCGCGACGAGCTGCGGGATCTGGAGACGGCCCATCGCGACAAGGGCGGCTCCGACATCGAACGGCTGCAGGAGGAGCGTACCCGCACCGAACAGCAGCGCGACGATCGCCTGCGCCGCTATCGCCAGGTGGAAGCGGCCTGCCAGACGCTGGACTGGCCGGTGCCCGACCACGCCGAGGCCTTTGGCGAACGCCTCGCCGAGGCCCGCTCGCGGCTGGAGGCCTTTGAGGCGGCCCTGGAGGCAGAGGAGGCCGAGCGGGATGCCGTGCGCGACGAGCTGAAGGCCAGCGAGGCGCGCTTTGCCGCGTTGCGCACGGAGATCGCGGCCATGGAGCGCCAGCCCTCCAACATTCCCGCGCACATGCTGGACCTGCGCCGCGAACTGGCCGGGGCCATCGGCTGCACCGAGAGCGAGCTTCCCTTCGTCGGCGAATTGATCCAGGTGCGGGAGGAGGCCGCCGACTGGCGCGGTGCCATCGAACGGGTGCTGCACGGCTTCGCCCTCTCCCTGCTGGTCGAACCCGGGCGCTATGCGGCGCTCACCGAATACGTGGAGCGCACGCCGCTCGGCCGCCGGCTGGTCTATTACCGGGTCGACACGC
Organism: Gammaproteobacteria bacterium; assembly: GCA_011321775.1. Lineage (GTDB taxonomy): Bacteria > Pseudomonadota > Gammaproteobacteria > DSM-19610 > DSM-19610 > Thiogranum. The sequence continues at coordinate 5,231 of DROT01000182.1, forward strand.
GCACCCCGGCCGGTGGCGTCGAACCCGATTCCCGCTCCCTGATCCACAAGCTCGAATACAAGGAGACGGTGTTCACGCCATGGCTGGATGCGGAGCTGCGGCGCCGATTCGACTATGCCTGCGTGGACAACCTGCAGGATTTTCGCAAGACGCACCGGGCCCTGACCCGCGCCGGCCAGGTCCGCCACGGCCGCGATCGTCACGAGAAGGACGATCGCCGGGCCATCGACGATCGGCGTCACTGGGTGCTGGGCTTCGACAACCGCGAGAAACTGGCCCATTTCCGCAACCAGGCCGCAGAGACGGCCGCGCAGATCAGCCACCTGCAGAAACAGCTGAGTGCCTTTCGGGAACGGCGCCACCAGGCCGAGGCGCAGCGTGACGCCTGCAACCGGCTGGTCAATCTGCAATGGTCGGACATCGATGTGGGCGCGGTACTCGACAGGCTGGCCGCGCTCGAGCGCCAGATCGGGATGCTGCAGGAAGGTAACGCCGAGCTGCGTGAACTTGGCGAACGCCTCAGCCGGCAGCGGGAGCAGGTCGCCACACTGGAAAAGGAACTGACCGATCTGCAGACCGAGCTGGGCATGACCCGCAGGGAACGCGACACCCGGCTTGCTGGCCGCGCCGAGGCCGAGACGCGCCTGGCCGGCCATCCGCCTCTGGATGCCACCATCCGCGAGCGGCTGGATGCCCGTTTCGCGGCAACGGGCGAGCTGCGCCTCGAACGCCTGGACGACCGGCGTCGCAAGGTGGAACGGGCCATCCACAACGAACTCAGGCAGCAGCGGGAACGCCGGGGGGACCATGTCCGGCGCATCGAGAAGGCCTTTGCCGACTTCCAGCGCGAGTGGCCCCAGGCGGCGGCCGACATGGATGCCACCCTCGCCTCGGCCCCGGACTTTCTCAGGCTGCTGGAGCGTATCGAACGGGACGGCCTGCCCCGGCACGAGAAGCGCTTCCACGACATGCTGCGGGAGCAGAGCAGCGAGAACCTCGCCGCGCTCAGTACCTATCTTTCCCAGGCCCGCAAGGACATCCGCAACCGCATGGAACTGGTCAACGAGGGCCTGCGGCGCGCCGAGTTCAACCCGGGCACCCATCTGCAGATCGAGGTCCGGGATCGCCACCTGCCCGAGGTACAGGACTTCCTGCGCAGCGTGAAGGCGATTCTCAGCCACGCCTTCCAGGCCGATCCCGCCCAGGCCGAGCGGCGCTTCGATCGGCTCAAGCAACTGGTCGGGCGCCTGGCCGGTGGCACGGCCGAGGATAGGCGCTGGCGGGATCTGGTGCTGGACGTGCGCCAGCACGTGGAGTTCATGGGCCGCGAACTCGGCGCCGATGGCGAGGAGGTGGAGATCTACCGTTCCGGCGCCGGCAAGTCCGGCGGCCAGCGGGAGAAGCTCGCCACCACCTGTCTGGCCGCGGCGCTGCGTTACCAGCTCGGCGGCGACGAAAGCGAGCGGCCCACCTACGCCGCCGTGGTGCTGGACGAGGCCTTCGGCAAGGCCGACAACGAATTCACCGAGCTGGCCATGCGCATCTTCGAACGCTTCGGTTTCCAGATGATCGTGGCCACGCCGCTCAAGGCGGTGATGACCCTGGAGCCCTTCATCGGCGGCGCCTGTTTCGTGGACATCACCGATCGCCGTCATTCCGCCACCCTGGCCATCGAATACGACGAAACGCGCCAGCGGCTGGATTTGCCGGAACAGGTCCGTGGCGAAGAGCTTACGGCTTGATCCGGAGGCGGTCCGCGAGCGGTTGCGCACCCGCTTCGACCGCCAGCGAAGCGCCTGGCTGAAAGGGGAGGGCAGCTGGCCCCTGAGCCTGCCGCTGGGCGTGCCGACCGAGGCCGGGGCCGAGGCGCAAACGGGCCAGACCATCCACTGGATCGACGCCTGGTGTAACTGGTCCGGACCGGGCGAGGTGCAGTTCATCGAGCGGCGCTGGGCCCGGCTGGGCCGGCAGAACCTGCCCGCGTCGATCCGTTTTTCCTCGGCCGGCGAGGTGGCGGCCTTCATCGGTCGCGAGGCACAGTGGCGGCAGGCGACGGCACGGCTTGCCCGGGTTTGCGAACGCTGGCCGTCGCTGCCGGACACCGCCGCCGGAAGCTGGGCGGTGCTGGCCGAATGGCCCAATGACGAATTCGAACGGCTCGTGGCGCTGCTGGCCTGGCTGGAGGCCAACCCCGCATCGAACCTGCTGCCGCGGCAGTTGCCCGTGCCCGGCGTGCACGGCAAGTGGCTGGAAGGACATCGGCGGATCGTCATGCGCTGGTTCAGCGCCATCCGGCAATGCGGGACCCGTGGCGTTTCTCTCGAACAATTGACGGGCCTGCGGGCGCCACCGGAGCGTTTGCGGCTGCGGATCCTCGATCCCGCATTGCGCCAGCGCCTGGCGGGTCTTGCCGACATCGAGGCGCCCGTGGACGGGATCGCGGCCTGGACGCTGCCGGTCCGCGCCGCGTTCATCGTGGAGAACCTGCAGACCGGGCTGGCCTTCGATGATCTGCCCGGGGCGGTGGTGTTCATGAAGCAGGGCTATGCCGTGGATGTGCTCGGCCGCATCCCCTGGCTGGCTTCGCTGCCCGTCTTCTACTGGGGCGATCTCGATACCCACGGCTTCGCCATTCTCGATCGCCTGCGCGGCTATCTGCCCCACGCATGCTCCCTGCTCATGGACGAGGCGACGCTCCTGCGGAACCGGGCGCTCTGGACACGGGAGGACAAGCCTTACAACGGTCCTTCACTCGGCCGTTTGACCGAGAAGGAGTCCAGGGTGTTTGCGGCCTTGTGGTCGGGCAAATGGGGGCATGCGGTCCGCCTGGAGCAGGAACGCATCGAATGGTCCCGGGCCTGGGAAGGCATCGTCTCCTGTGTTGGTGGATGAGCTTGGCCTGTCAGGCCGCTCTACAGGCCGGTCACCACTTTTGGGGTGGCTCGCTGGCGTTGACGCGGCGGCTGGAGTGGGCTTGGAAGCCGACAGGGCAGGGGCTGCGCGGAGGGGATAACAGGCGACTCGGACAGGCTGGAACCGGTAAAGGCGCGGTGCCTCGCGGCGCCGCGCCCCACTGTGTCTGCCGGCCGGTCAGAGTTTCTCCTTCAATGCCTTGAAGCGTTCCTTCAGGCTGTCGAACAGGTCTTGCTCGGTGCCGCCGCTCCCGGTTGCCTTCCTGATTGCGGCGATGTCCTCGTAGAAGGGTTTGAAGGCATCCTTCTCGCCATAGCCCAGCACCTCGGCCAGTTGCAATTGGGCGCGGGTCAGGCTGAGCAGCTCGGCCAGTTTCTTGGCCTCCTCGGGCTTACGATCGGCATTGTTCGCCAGCACCTTGGCATCGGCGAGGGCCGCCTCGGCGCGCAGCACCGGCAGCGGAACCACATGATCTACCACCACGAGTGTGGAGAGCGCCGTCACCAGGGCGGCCTTGGCCTCCTGTACCTTACCGTCCTTGATCAGCGGCACTATCGCCTTGATGGCATCAGGATAGGTGGCCAGCGGCACGTTCACGGTGCGGATCACAACCTCGCTGGCCAGATCGCGCAACAGAAGACGTGCATCCTGTACCCGTCCGTCGTCAAGCAGGTCGCGGGCCTTGGCGATGGCCTTCTTGACCTCCTCTACCGAACCGGCCAGGTCGTGGGTGATCAATTGCACGTCGAGCGGCGCCAGCGCCAACTCGGGGTAGGCGCTGGTGATCAGCTCCAGTTTGCCGATGACGATGGCCAGCTCCTCCAGAGCCTGATCCTTGTCGCCCTTGTCCAGCGCACGGATCGCGTTGTTGGTGCGGCTCACCGCGCTGATGGCCTCCTGGATGATCTTCTCCCGCTCGTGCGTCGCGCGGTCGTCGACCTGCTGCTGCACCGCTTCCTCTTTTGATTGTGCCCCGTTCTTCGCCTCCGGTGAGTCTGCTGCCATCAGGGGCCCCGCCAGCAGCACTGACGTCAGACAGAGGGCAATCCATGGTTTGTTTTTCATATCGTTCCTCCAGTGTTGATCCCGACACCATGTCGGATGCCCCTCTTGATCGGGGCGCCTGCTGGCGTTTTCAAGACTGCTCCAACCCCGTGGGTTGCCCCCCGAATATTCCGGACACTGAACCGCCCTGTGTTTCCCGAAGACTCCATTTCTTGAGAGGATAGAGTCTGTGGAGACGAACAAGAGATACTCCCTTGAGATCCGGGAACGGGTGGTTCGCATGGTTTTCGAGCATCGGGGAGAACATGAGTCACAGTGGGCGGCGATCGGGTCGATTGCCGTGAAGATTGGCTGCACAGCAGATACGCTGCCGTGGTTCAGCTGTAAGAAACCAGCCAAGTGGCTGGTCTCGTGTTCTCAAGGGCGTGTGGGAATATACTGCCGGCAATTCTCGTCCCAGGCTTCCACGATGAAACGTATGGCGCGTTCTGTTTTTGCGTAGTAGGGGTGGGTGCATATGTCGGGTATCAGTGTATTGCAGCCCTCAACGACTTCAGCCCGGCCCCAGAGTTTTATTCTGCGGGGCAGAGAATAGTCCATGAGGAAGATGAATGCCTGGTTATTCTCGGACAGGTTACCGGCGGTAACATACTGACGGTTTCCCTTGAATTCCGGCCATGTCAGTGTCTGCTGATCCAGCACGTGGATGAAACCCGCTGGGCCGCCACGGTGCTGTATGTAGGGCCTCCCATCGCGGCTTGCGGTACCGAGGTAGAACGAGTTACGCGTTCGGATGAACGAAATGATGTCTTCCGGAAGGCGGGATTTCCAGTGTCCACGCGCCTCGAGCCGAGCGATATAGTCTCGGGAACCATAACGTTCCTGGGCTGCTCGGGTAGCAGGTGAAAACAGAACATCGGCGGGATTTTCAGGCATCGGTGCTCTCCCCCGTCGGTTGCGCCCAATGGACATGTTCGGGACGGGTGTTTTGCATGGCATCGCGCGCGGAAAACTCCCCATCCCAGGCGGCCAGGGCGGGGCACCGGCTGCGCCAATCGAGATCCGGGAGACGGAAATCCAGGTAGCCGAGGGCTGCACCCAGTGCCAGTTGTGCCAATGTCACCTGGTTCGGCAGCATGTCGATGCTGGATTCAATGTGGTCCAGAGACCGGCCGACTTGGGATTTCCATTGCCCTATCCAGTCGGCGGATTGCTCCTGGGCATCTCTGCGCTGTTCCATCACGATGTTGTAGGTGGCGTCGAGCATGCCGTCGCAAAGTGCTTCCCAGCGCAGGATGTCCCAGCGTTCCCTGCCGGATTCCGGTATGAGCCTGCCGGGGGTCAAGGCGTCGAGGTAGGCGCAGATCACCGGACTGTCGTACAGGGAAGCGCCATCATCCAGGATCAGCGTGGGCACCTTGCCCAGGGGGTTAGCCGCTTCCAGATCAGGCACCTCCTCGAAGGGGTTGCATGCCACGCTGGTGATTACCTGCTGGAGTCCCTTTTCATGGATCACCATCCGGACCTTGCGGGAGTAGGGGGAAGTATTGGAATAGAGCAACTTCATGATTCTGTCCTCATGTTGTTTCCAATTGCGCTGTCTTCGTCGTTGACTGGCAGCCATAATTCGTGCGGTTCCGGAAATTCGATGCTGAGCCCGCATTTCCGGTTGTCGACAAGGAAACAGGCCCTGGCGTGTTGCCATCGCCGGCTCAGTGCCATCTCGTCAGCCTGGGCCAGCAATTCCTGGAGGCAAAGTCCGATAGCTGTCCTACGGTCGTAATTGAGCCCGGCCCTGTACCAGCGCGCCTTCGCCGGTCGTATCCCTTCTTCCCCAACAGCCTGAAAGTGGGCGAACAATAGGGAGCGTAGTCGCTGTTCTCCCAGCTTACGGGACAGGCACGACATCCGCTCCCCTTCACTCAAGGTGTCAGCGGGCAGGTCATGTTTGAGCGTGTCCGGCAGGAATGCCTCCAACGATTCTCCCAGGATCCGGCCGTGCAAGACTTCCTCGACCATGGGACGGAAGCTGATTTCGATATCCGCGCCGGTGCGTGAGGCAAGCTGAACGACGGCCATGGCCTCGTTGCGGTGACCGCTGAATCCGAAACCAGACAGGAGATGATCCAGAATGTCGTGGATCAACACAGATGTGGGTACTTTTTCTCCTGTGTATGCCGTGCTGGAGATGACCGTACTCTCCACCAGGGAGGCATCCAGTTTCCAGCCTCTCGCTCCAAACCCGTCCTGCCATTCATCGCGATAGGTCACGGGTATGCGCATTCGTTGCCTGCTGTGATGGGTCTTGCTCATGTGAAAGATTGGTTGTA
>DROT01000183.1 GCA_011321775.1 Gammaproteobacteria bacterium
AGTTTCCTGCGATAACCGCCGAGGGCGCGGATCCGCGGATCGATCTCCTCCACGACCCGTTCGATGGCGGAACGCAGGCGTGCCTCGTCGACGGACGCGGATCCGCGTTCACCACGGAAGCGGGAAAGAAAACCGGTCCAGCTCACCATGCGATGCCGCGCCTGTCAGTGGCGGGACCGGCCGGGCATGGCTTCAGTCCTCGGACAGTGCTCAGGGCTGCGCCGCACAACCGGGCTCGACCGCGGCAACACGCTCGGCGATCTCCTGGCTGAGACGGGCAACGCCATGACTCATGGCGGCGACGAAATCCTCGTAGCTCCCGCCTGCCGGCCGTTCCTCGATGCGAAAGCGACGGGCGGCGAGTTCGCAGCCGTCACGTCCGTCCAGCAGGCGCCATACGCCTTCCAGGCGCGCCGCCTTGCCGAGTTCCCCATCGAAGCGGAAAAAGCGGATGCTTACCTGCAGCTCCGGCTGGTCGCTGACGGACCACGGATAGAGTACGACACTGTCGGTATCGAGCCGGCTCATCAGGTTCTGCGACAGCACCCGTGCCAGATCGCGCCTGAGGTCCCCGCCCCAGCGGTCGTATTCTGCCAGGGTGATGCGGTTGGGTTGCGGCCGGGTCACGATCTGCGGTCGATCCAGAATGTCCGGCAGTTCGATCGGTCCCAGTCCCAGCGCCAGTGGTTTCGCGGCATGGGCACGCCCGGCCACCGGTGTGCCGGCCTCGGCACTCAGCACATAGAACTCCGAGGGGCGCGTCGGCTTGCCGAGACTGCACCCCCCCGTCAGCAGCAACAGCGCGACCATCGTCCAGATTCTGTACCTGTTCATGTTCTGCTTCCTCATGGGTTGCCACCCTTGCCTTTCAGCAGGGCCTCCGGGTGACGTTCGAGATACTCCACCATGACGCGGATGGAACGGGCTGCCGCGGCGACCTCTTTCAGGGCCGACTGCAACTCGCTGCCGATGACGCCCTCGGCGGCCGCCGACGCCTCCAGCGTCTTCATGGTGCTGTTGGCCGACTTGAGCGTCTGCTCGAGTTCACTGGCAAGCTGGGGTGCACTCTGTTCCAGGGTCTGCACCAGATTGTTGGTCGATACCATCAGTTCGTTGAGGTTGGTGAGCGTACCTTCCAGATCCGACTGCTCAAGCTTGGCGAGTATCCGGTTCACGTTGCTGATGATACCCTGCAGCGAGCTCGGCAGTGTCGGCAGTTCGGGATACTTGCCGAGTCTGGCCACCTTTGCCGGCTTGGCATCGGGGAACATGTCCAGGTCCACGAACAGCTGGCCGGTGACCAGGTTGCCGGTGGCCAGACGGGCACGCAGACCGTGTTCCACCAGGTATTCGATACGCTGCTCCGGCGTCGCCTCCAGTTCGCTCGGCTCCCTTCCCGCTTCGCTCGGGCTCTCTTCTTCCACGTTGTGGTAGGCCATCGCCCGCTGCGGTTCGATGTCGATGAGGACCACCGGACTGACGATACCCGGCTGCTTCGGATCGGCGCCCAGTTCGATGGCCTTCACCGTACCGATACGCAGGCCGCGGTATTCCACCGGCGCACCGATGTTGAGACCGCGGACGGTACTGCCGAAGCGCAAGGCATAGGTGACCACCCGGGTGATCGGCTGGGCCATGCTCTCGCTGCGGTTGTTGTACAGCTTGAATACCGCCCCCTGCTTCGCCACCGGAGTATCACGCAGTTCCGGCAGGGTCTCGAAAGACACGCCGCCACTGAGCAGCGACACCAGGGACTCCATCTCGAAACGCACACCGGAAGCGGTCATGGACAGGCTCAGCCCGCCGGCGTTCCAGAAACGCGTACCCTCGCGCACGTACTTGTCGTAGGGTGCCTGCACGAACACGCCGATATCCACATAGCTGTAGTCCGGTGCCAGCTTGTAGTCGGTGACCTCACCCACGTCGAGTTCGCGGAAATACACGGGGGCGCCAATCGAGAGCGAGCCCAGGGTCTCTGCTCGCAGGTGGTACTTGGTGCCTTCCTTGTCGATGGTGACGATGGGAGGCCGTTCCAGGCCGACGAACTTTCGTTGTGCCTTGCCTTTGTCATTGGGTTCGAAGGCGATATAGGCGCCGCTGAACAGCGTGCTCAGACCCGTGACTCCACCGGCCCCGACGCGCGGGCGCACCACCCAGAAGCGACTGGCGTCGGTAAGGTACTTCTCGGTACCGGCCGTCATGGTCGCCGTGAGCACCACGCTTTTCAGGTCTTTGGCCACCTTGACCCTGTCCACGCTGCCGATGGTCACATCGCGGAACTTGATCTTGGTCTTGCCTTCCTCGATCCCCTCGGCGGTCTCGAAGCTGATCTGGATCTCCGGCCCTTTCTCCGACAGGGTCTTGTAGGCGAGCCAGGCGCCCACCAGCAGAGCCACCAGCGGCAGCAGCCATACTGCGGAGAATCCCTTCCCCCCTTCGTCGACGACCGCTTCCGGCAGTTGTTCGATTTCTTCCGGTCCGGCAGGTGATGTCATCAAGCTTCTCCGTTGTGGTCCCAGATCAGCCGCGGGTCGAAACTCGCCGCGGCAAACATGGTCAGTATGACGACGGCCGTGAAGGCGATCGCCCCGGTTCCCGGTTCGATGGTGGCGATGGTGCCGACATTGACCAGCGCGGCCAGCAAGGCCACCACGAAAATATCCACCATCGACCATCGCCCCACCAGCTCGACGATGCGGTACAGTCGGGTACGCTGCTGCTTGCGCAGCGGTGATCGACTCTGCACCGTCAGCAGAAGATACAGCAATGCCAGCATTTTCAGCAATGGCACCAGCACACTGGCGACGAACACGATCAGCGCCAGTGGCCAGTCTCCATGGACGAACAGGTAGATGACACCGCTGATAATGGTATCCGACTGCCGCTTGCCGAAGGAGACCACGCTCATCACCGGGTACAGGTTGGCCGGCAGGTAGGCGATCATTGCCGTCAGCAACAGCGCCCAGGTGGTGGTGATACTGTTGGGCTTGCGCAGGTGCACGCTGGAACCACAGCGCGGACAGTGACCGTGCCCGCCAACGGGCAGACGCTGCAACAGGCCACAGGTGTGACAGCTCGCCAGCCCCAGGTTGCGCGCGCGCATGTCAGCGCCTCCGCCGCACGCCGAGCCGCTGCCACAACAGCTGCGGCTCGAAGGACGAGGTTGCCGCGGCCGCCACCCCGATCAGGGCGACGAAGGCATAGAGGGAGGTGCCGACGTGCATGGTCGCCATGTTCCCCAGCTTGACGAAGGCCACCAGTACCCCGAGCATGAACACGTCCAGCATCACCCAGGGTTCCAGGTGGCTGAGCCAGGACAGCGCCAGGCGCACGCCCGGAACCCGCAATCGCAGGCGCAGCGCCAGCAACACATAGAGGCTGCACACGATCAGTAATCCCGGACCGGCGATGCTGGTGATGAACACCACCACCGCCAGTTCCGGCATGCCTGCACGGTACAGGGACCAGGAAGCCCCGGCCATGTTGGTGATCTCGGAACGACCGCCGATCTCCAGCGTCAGGAACGGGAAGGCATTGGCGAGCAGCAGCAGGATCAGCGCGGTGCTGTAGAGCGCGATGGCGCGGTCGAGCCCCCCTTTCGGATTGCGCAACAGCTTGGCGCCGCAGACACGGCAGCGCGCCGTGTGCCCCGGCGTCAGCGGCGGGATGCGGTGCAGGGTGTCGCATTCGTGACAGGCGAGCAGCGTGCTCTCGCTGGCCTCCAGACGCACGGGCTGGTTCATCGGCGGGAGTATCCTTCATTACACCGGTCGAATCCAGTTTCACCGCCAACGGCCGACAGGGACGTCAGATTCCCTAGGAGCCTGTCCGAGTAATGGGGGCCGTAGCGAGAGCGTGGCTCAGCGAGGCGATTTTTGCGATCGTTTGAGGAGCATGGTGGGGACCATGCGACGAAAAGGATCGCGAAAAGCGGCCGCTGTGGTGCGCTCGCAGCAGGTCCATCATTACTCGGACAGGCTCCTACGGCAACAAATCATCGGCCACGGCTGTGCACACCGGGCGGCACGGGTACAATGCCAGCCGGGCGGGTGCCTGCGCCGACGAACGACAAGGACGAGCATGAGAACGATCAAGACCTTCCTGCGCTGGCTGCTGCTGCGGCTGTACAAGGTCGAGGTGAGGGGGCTGGAGAACCTGGAACAGGCCGGCGAACGGGTGCTGATCGTCGCCAACCATACCTCCTTCCTGGACGGTCCCCTGCTGGCGATGTTCCTGCCGGAACCGCTGACCTTCGCCATCGACACCCGCATCGCCGCCAGCCGCTGGCTGCAGCCGGCGCTGCGCCTGGTGAAGGTCTTTCCCATGGATCCCACGCGACCGCTGTCGGCCAAGTCCCTGATACGTTACCTGCGCGAGAATCACCGTGCCATCATCTTCCCGGAAGGACGCATCACCGTCACCGGGACCCTGATGAAGATCTACGACGGTACCGGCATGATCGCCGACAAGGCCGACGCCAAGGTGGTGCCGGTACGCATCGACGGCGCCCAGTATACGCCCTTCTCGCGCCTGCGCGGACGCGTGCGCATCCGCTGGTTTCCGCAGATCCGGATCACCATCCTGCCGCCGCGCGAACTGCATCCGCCGCCCGAGGTACGCGGTCGCGCGCGGCGCCAGCAGGCCGGCAAGCAGCTGTCACGCATCATGACCGACATGATGTTCTCCACCACCGACTACCGCAGCACCCTGTTCGAGACGCTGCTCAACGCGCGCAACATCCACGGCAATCGTCACCGGGTCATGGAGGACATCGAACGCAAGCAGTTCAGCTACAACCGCCTGGTCACGGTCAGCTTCATCCTCGGCAGGAAACTGGCGCACATCACCCGGCGCGGCGAGGCCGTGGGACTGATGTTGCCGAGCACCTGCGGCACCGTGTTCACCTTCATGGGACTGCACGTACACGGGCGTGTCCCGGCCATGCTCAACTACACCGTCGGCCCCGCCGGCATGCTGTCGGCCTGCGAGACGGCCCGGCTGCGCACCGTGATCACCTCGAGACGCTTCATCGAGCTCGCCAAACTCGAGAAGGTCGAGGCGGCGCTGGCGGAGAAGGTGAAACTGGTCTACCTCGAGGACATCGCCGCCCGGGTGAGCCTGCCGGACAGGCTCGCCGGCGCCCTGGCGGCACGCTTCGCACTCAGCCACTACCGCCGCCTGAGCCCGGAGGCAGATCCCGACGATCCGGCGGTAATCCTGTTCACCTCCGGTTCCGAGGGCGCGCCCAAGGGCGTGGTGCTGTCGCACGCCAACCTGCTGGCCAACCGCGTGCAGCTGTCCACCTGCATCGACTTCAGCGAACAGGACATCATCCTCAACGCCCTGCCGCTGTTCCACTCCTTCGGCCTCACCTCGGGCACCCTGCTGCCGCTGCTGTCGGGCATGAAGGTGTTCTTCTACCCCTCGCCGCTGCACTACCGCATCGTGCCCGAGATCGCCTACGACGTGAACGCCACCGTCATGTTCGGCACCAACACTTTTCTCGCCGGCTATGCGCGCTTCGCTCATCCCTACGACTTCTACAGCATCCGCTACGTGTTCGCCGGTGCCGAGAAACTGCAGGAAAAGACGCGCCGCGTGTGGTCGGAAAAATTCGGCGTGCGCATCTTCGAGGGCTACGGCGCCACCGAGACCAGCCCGGTACTCAGCACCAACACGCCCATCTACAACCGCCCCGGCAGCGTCGGCCAGTTGCTGCCGGGGATCGACAGCCACCTCGATCCGGTACCCGGCGTCGACGAGGGTGGCCGCCTGCAGGTGCGCGGTCCCAACGTGATGCTCGGCTACCTGCTGCACGAGCAGCCGGGCAAGCTGGTGCCACCAGCGACGGAACTCGGCGCCGGCTGGTACGATACCGGCGACATCGTGGTCATTGACGAGGACGGCTACGTACACATCAAGGGGCGCGCCAGGCGATTTGCCAAGGTCGGGGGCGAGATGGTCTCCCTCACCGCCGTCGAGGAAGCCGTCGGACGCGCCTGGCCCGAGGCGCTGCACGCCGTGATCAGTATCCCCGACGAACAGAAGGGGGAGCAGCTGGTGCTGGTCACCGAGTACCGCGAGGCCGACCGCCAGCAGCTGCTGGCTTTCGCCCGCGCCAACGGCATTGGCGAGATCAACATCCCCAGGAAGATCGTCATCGTCGACCGGCTGCCGCTGATGGGCAGCGGCAAGATCGACTATCCGGCAGTGGCGAAACTGGTAGCGGAGAAGCAGGCGTGAACCGCGGCGTATTCGGCCTGCTGGTAGCGCAGTTCCTGAGCGCCTTTGCCGACAATGCCATCCTGTTCGTGGCCATCGCCATGGTATTGCAGGGCGAGTACAGCGGCGAGTGGTATATACCGGCCCTGCAGAGCGTGTTCCTGGTCGCCTTCGTGGTGGTCGCCCCCTGGGTCGGCGCCTTTGCCGACTCCCGTTCCAAGCCGCTGGTACTGATCGTCGGCAACCTGGTGAAGACCCTGGGCATCGGCCTGATCCTGCTCGATGTCGATCCGCTCATCGCCTATACCATCGTGGGTCTGGGCGCCGCCATCTACAGCCCCGCCAAGTACGGCATCCTGCCGGAACTGGTGAGTTCCGACGAACTGGTCAAGGCCAACGGATGGATCGAGAGCTCCACCATCGCCGCCATCATCCTCGGCACCGTCGCGGGCGGCAAGGTCGCCGACTACAGCATCAGTGTGGCACTGTGGATGATCGTCGTTTCCTTCCTGGCCTCCATCGTCGCCACCCTCATCATTCCCCGCATCCCGCCCAAGGGCGGTCAGCTGCGAGGTGCCCTGACCACCTTCGTGCACACCGCGCGCCAGTACCTGGAAACGCCGCGCGCGCGCTTCTCGGTCCTCGGCACCAGCCTGTTCTGGGGCGCCTCGGCGGTGCTGCGGGTGCTGCTGGCAGCCTGGGCACCGGCGGTCCTGGCCATCACCTCGGCCGGCGACATCTCGCTGCTGACCCTGTTCCTGGCCGTCGGTGTGGTACTGGGCGCGGCGCTGGTGCCGCGGCTGATCCCGCTGGAACAGCTGCGCCGGGCGCGCATCGCCGCCTTCGCCATGGGCGTGTTCATCCTGCTGTTCGCCACCGTCGACAGCCTGTGGCCGGCACGCCTGACGCTGTTCTTCATCGGCCTCAGCGGCGGCATCTTCGTGGTGCCGGTCAACGCCGCGTTGCAGGAAATCGGCCACGCCACCATCGGCAGCGGGCGCGCCGTCGCCATCCAGAACTTCCTCGAGAACGTCGCCATGCTCGGCTGCGTCGGTCTCTACACCCTGGCAGCCGCCAGGGGCGCACACCCGGTCGCCAGCCTGGTGGTGCTGGGCGCCGCCATCCTCCTCGCCACCATCATCATCTCGCGCCGCCTGCCTCCGGGCGATCCGTACCGCACCGCGCGGGAGGGAAGTTTACCGGTCAAGGGGGGCGACTCCGGCTAGGGAGATCGTAGCGGGTATGGGGTGTGTACGGGCATTGGTTTTGTTAGCCACGGAAGCACACGGAATGACACGGAAAAGTGTTTCCGTGGCTAACTACCTCACAGCTCGCCCACCCACTAGCGACAACTTTCAGTCAGCGGCCTGGACGAAACCGAGCACCCGTTGTTGCAGGTAGTCGTAGAAGGGGTTCCAGTGCAGACGCAGCATGTCGGTGGCGCTGATGCGCAGCACGCCGCGTTCGCCGCGCAGGGCGAATTTGCCGAGTCGTATACCGGGGCTCCTTGCCGGCGAGTCTCCGCCATAGAGGGGGTCGTCGCCCCTGAACGGCAATGCGATATGCGCCAGTGAATAGACGTCTTGCGGCCACTTCATGGTGGTCGTGGTCCGGGTTGCGCTGGTTTCGCCCGGCCCGGCGCGGCGGATGACGATGTCACTGCTGTCAGCGCCTGCGTTGGCGAGCAGCGTCAGCGTGAAGTCACGGTCCGGCTTGCGCATCAGTGCCTCGAGCGCCGGTCCGGGATCTCTGCGGAGCAGATACACCACGCCCGACACGCGGTTGAGGTCGAATCCCACCAGCTCGTGCCGGCCGGAGGGCAGGCGATCGAACAGGCCGTGGACCAGGTCGCGGGGGGATACGGTCGCGTCGACCACCGACTGAAAGGCCAGCAGAGGCGGGAAGCGCGCGAGTTCGTCTTCGTCCAGGGTATCGAAGCGCGACTGGATGGCACCGGTCAGGCGATATACCTGGTTACCGGCGTTCACGGCGAAGGAATTGTACTTGAACGGGTCGTATTCGGGCTGCACGGAGTTCCATTCCAGCTTTGGCAGGCGCAGCAGATGACCCAGACGCGCCTGCCACACCGCCAGCGCCGCCACCGGCGACACGCCGATGGCGGGCGAGATCAGTACCACCCCCGCAAGTGGCGGCAAGCTCGCATCGCGCAAGGCCGACAGGGCGTATTCGACAGCGAGTGCGCCGCCATTGGAGTAACCGATGATATAGAGCGGCTTGTCGCCGAGCTCCTCCCGCAGATGACGCATCGCCAGGCGCACCGCGGCCGCCATGTCCTCCCAGCGCACCGTGGTGAGCCCGACCGGTGCGGTACCGTGGCCCGGCAGGCGCAGGCCGAGCACCTGCGCGCCGGCGGCATTCAGCCTCTCGCCCAGGCTGTGCAGGCTGTAGGGAGCATCGGACATGCCGTGCAACAGCAGCACCCCGAGGCGGGGGGCATCACTGCCAAACTCGAAACTGCGGTTCCAGTTCCTGGGCCAGCGTCGGGGATCCGACAGGCTGCCACGGTTGTAGCGGTTGATATCCAGGCGGTCTTCCGCCCCGATGCGCGCATACACGTGTTCATCGAGCTGACGGAACAGCCGGTCCTCCAGCCGCAGATAGTCTTCGAAGGTACGCACCGGTGAATCGGCCGTGAACTCGGCGTCGAGCTCGGCCTGGTGCCAGACCTCAAGGTCGGGCTGATTGTCGAGATACAGCACCGCCAGCACCAGCAGTACCACGAAAGCACCGCTGCCGGCGTATATCACGCTCCTGACCGCATGTCTCAGCAGAACCAGTTTTCTCATTGTCCCCCGCCCGATCGGCCTCGTTGCCGACGCAATTCCCACGCCATCAGCAGGGTTGCAGGCATAGACGCGGGTCCATGCCCTCACCTCTCCTGCCCCTTGCCCTGGCGCCGGTTGTGCTACTATACGCCCCGGCATTCAATCTCCGACCGCCGGCATGGCGGCCGGATCCTGTCACCTCAACTCTAGCGGAGAAAACTCCATGATGAAAACGACTGCAAGTCTCACCATCGCCGCTGCGCTGTTCGCGGTTGCCACCACTGCCAGCGCCGAGCGCAGTGGCAAGGACGTTTACAGCACCAAGTGCTTCGTCTGCCACGCCAGCGGCGCCGCCGGTGCACCCAAGTTCGGCAACAAGGACGACTGGGCTCCGCGCATCGCCAAGGGCGAGGACGCAATGATGGAAACCATTCACAAGGGCAAGGGTGGCATGCCGCCGAAAGGCACCTGCGCCGATTGCTCCGATGCCGAGCTGAAGGCCGCCATGGAATACATGGTCAACGCCGCCAAGTAAGCTGCCTTTCATCGCAGACCGAAAGGGCGCCTCCGGGCGCCCTTTTTCGTTAGCGGCGAACGCGTTTACTCTTCTCCGTCACCGGCCCGGTGAATACGGACGTCCAGAGGCTGGGTGGTGTCCAGGTGCACGTCGCGCTGCGGGAAGGAGATGACGATGCCGGCGGCGTTGAACTTGTCGTTGATCGCCTGGTGCAGTGCCGTGAGGGTCGGCATGCGCGCATCCTGGGTACCCACGAAACAGCGCAGCGTCAGGTTCAGACTGTTGTCGCCGAACTGGTCGAAGACGATCGACGGCCCCGGATCTTCCAGCACCGCCTCGTTCTCGCGCGCCGCCTCGTCCATGAGTTTCATCGCCTGCTGCACGTCGCTGCCGTAGGCGATGCCTACCGGCACCTTGATGCGCGTGGTCTGGTCCGACAGCGACCAGTTGAGCAGGCGTCCGGTGATGAATTCCTTGTTGGGTACCAGCAACTCCTGGCGGTCCCAGTTGCGGATGGTGGTGGCGCGGATACGGATACGCGTGACGGTACCGTTGGTGTCGCCGACCGTGACCACGTCACCGACCCGGATGGGGCGCTCGAACAGCAGTATGATACCGCTGATGAAATTGGCCACGATCTCCTGCAGGCCGAAACCGATGCCCACCGTCAGCGCCGCCGCCAGCCACTGTACCTGTGACCAGCTGGCGCCGACGATGCTGAGCGCCGCCAGCGTGCCGATGGCAGCAATGGCATAACGCGACAGCGTGGTGACCGCATAGCGACCGCCGGAACTCACCTGGAAACGCTGCAGCAGGATGATCTCCAGCAGCGAGGGGAAATGTTTTGCCGCCACCACGGTGAACAGCACGATGAGCAGCGCCAGTAACACGTCAGCCAGGGTCACCGGCAGCAGCTTCTCCGCCCCCTCGACCACGGCCCTGTGATGCCACAGCGAGATATTCTCCAGGAAACCGAAGGCCGGCAGCACGTCGGACCAGATGAACCAGAGGCCGATCAGGGACAGCAGCGGCAACACCACGTTGAGCAGCTTGCGACTCTCCTCGTTGAGCGCCACCAGATCGATCTCCGGCTCCTCGACCGCGCTCTCGCTGTCCGCGGATTCCTCCTCCGTCTGCTGCGCCTCCAGCGCGGCACGACGACGTTCGACCGCTGCCTCGAAGGCGAGCCTGCGGCGCGTCATCAACAGCCAGCGCACCGCCAGCTGGTGCAGCACGATGAAGCCGAGCAGCAACCACAGGGTACGAATCAGGCTCTCGGTAAGAATACCGGCCGTGTACAGGTAACCGGCGATCGCCAGCACGATCAGCAGGGCCGGCAACAACAGCGACAGCAGCAGCCACAGCTTGCGGTAGCGCGCCAGCACGGTGTCCGGGTGGCGCTGGAGAAAGCCCTGCAGGGTCTTCTGCCCGGGGCCGAAGAGACGGTAGAAGAACGCCATCAGCGACAACATGACGATGACGAAGGCCAGGCGCCCGAGGCCGCCGCCGTAACTCACGCTGCTGCTGTTGACGACCACCACCGCGATCAGTGCGGTGGGCAGGAATTCCAGCATCAGCCGGCGCAGGTCCCGGCGCAGCAATACCAGGCTTTCCCGCGGCCAGCGGAAATGGGCGTCCGCCAGGCCACCCGGCAAACACATGATCCGCAGCGCACGCAGGTAGAAGTAGGCCGGCGCCAGTACCGTCAGCCCGTGACCGATCGCCCTCGGGAAGTCACTGGTCTCCAGCGATGCCCTGAGTTCGTAGCCCAGCACCGCCGCCAGCAACGGCCAGGGCGCCGCCAGCAACAGTGTCAACAGCAGCGCCTGCAGGGTGTAACGGAAACGGTCCGAACGCGGCTTGATGACCTTCTTGCCGCTGGCCAGCAGGGCCTCGCGCATGGCGCGCGACTTCCATAACAGCACCAGCACCAGCACCAGCGAGAACCACAGAAGCGGCGAATCGGTCGCCTGGTAGAACAGCACCTCGACCACCTCCGACCAGCGTGCCGGAGACAGCAGGTCGAGAACCTGGCGGGGAAAGGCGGCCAGCATGTCGAGACTGGGGGGCGGGGAACTACGCACCCACAGCAGGCGCTCGGCAAGAAAATCGTTGTACTCCTGCACCGCGTCCATGAGGCGGCGTTCGGCAAAGTCGAGCTCGCCCAGTGCCCGCAGGTAGGCGTCGTTCAAGGCGATGGCCTTGTCGATCAGGTCCTTGCGCTTCTGCGCCAGTTCGCGCAGGTCCGCCCGGACGCCTTGCGCCTCCTCCGGAGCCAGGCCCGTGGTCAGCTCGTCGACATAGCTGTCGATGTTGCGCAGGCGCTTTCGTTCCTCTCCATACTGGATCTGACGCAACGTGGCCTCCGCGATCAGGCTCTCGCGCTTCCGGGCTTTCTTGCGGAAACTGCGCAGATCCGGCAGCGAGCGCCGCTGTTCCAGCAACACCTGCCCCAGCGCCTGGCTGAGGCCGGCGACCTCGAGCTTCTGGCGGGTGGCGCGGAATTCGTCCTCGATCTGCTTGGCCTGCGCATTGGCCGTCTCGTCACCCGAAGCCACGCGGTCGAGCGCTGCCGATATCTTGCTGAGCTGCTCGCTCAGCTCGGCATTCTGCTTCGCCAGTTGCTGCACCAGGGGATGCAGCTGTTCCATCTCCACCTTGCTGACCGCCGCCTCGGCCTCCACCTTGGCCTGTTGCGCCTCTTCGCGCCGGCGTTCGTTGACCAGTTCCTTCAGCAGCCGCACCCGCTCACGGATACGATTGCTGCTGCGCGTTGCCTCGTCGATACGGGCCTTGAGCAACTCGATGCGCATGGGCTGGCTGAGCAGTTCCTGGTCCAGCATGCGGATTTCGGAATTGAGCGCCTGCCAGTGCGTCTGCAGATTCCAGCGCCGCGCCTCGGCCAGCGCCGGCGATTCACCGGCCGGCGCTGGCTGCTTGAGCTTCCGGGCGATTTCCTCCTGCAACTGCCGCGCTTCGCTGAGACGGTCGCGGACCGCCTTGGGGCGATCCGTCTGGTCGGCCAGCTGCTCCTCGAGTTCGGCCAGCTTGGCCTCCACCGCCGCCTGGTTGGCCTTCTCGGCGAGCAGCTTCTGCTCGATTTCGGCGATCGGGGTGTTCGGCGGGATGTTCAGACTGACGGAAGGCTGAGCCTTCTTTGATTTCTCCAGTTTCTCGCGGATGGCCCGGGCCGCGTCCGGAGCTGTCTTGCGGGCATGGATGAAGGCCTGCGCGGCCTCCTCGTTGGCGCTCGCCGCTTCCAGGTTACTGAGCGCCTTGCGATAGAGTTCGACCAGCGTACCCTTGCTCTTGTCGTCCAGGCTGGTGGACGCCTCGACCTCCTTCAGGCGCGCCTCGATGACGTCCGCCTTGACCAGCGCCGCGGTACCGCCGGACGGGCGCTTCTGGTCGACAGCGGGAACCGGGGGCGCCAGCGTCAGCACCAGAAAGAGCACCAGCAGATGCAACAGCGGGCGCACGGGCTTCACGGTGAATGCCCCCTCAGGCGACTACCATGCATAGCCCAGTTTTACCGTGACCGTGGTATCGAGCTCGTCGGCGTCCTTGGCCGCCCCGGTATTGTACTCCGCCTGCAGCTCGGTGCTGGCGACGAAACCCATGAGCAGCGGGAAACGCAGCCCGGTCCAGGTGTTCCAGACCACGTCGTTGGTAGCCTCCAGATTCCACAGGCCGGTCTGCCGGTGGTAGAACTGCATGAATTCGTCGAACAGGTACTTGTCGAAGTCGATACCCCAGCCGAGGGAGACGTAGTCATCGTCACTTTCATTGATGAAGTCCTCGTTGACGTACATGGGGCCGATGGTGGTGCTGAGGTTCATGTCCTTGCCCTCGAACCACTGGTAGCCGGCCGTCGGACCGACGGTGGTGCGCAGATCCAGATCGGCAAACTGGTCATGTTCCAGACCGAGGAAGGCGCCGCCGTACCATTGTTTGGTAAAGAAGTGGTCGTAGGTGTTGTTCAGTTTCCACTTGTCCTTGGTCTTCTTGTTGTTGTTGCGATCGCGCTCCAGCTCGCCATAGACCTTGAAGCGATCGTGAAGGTAACGCCAGGTGAGATCGCCGTCCAGATCGAGTTCGTCCTTGTCGGTATTGCCACGCTCTATGGAAAGGGCGGCGTTGGCGCGGCCGGTCAGCTTGTAGCCTTCGCCGGTGCGCCACGGCTCGGGGTTGATGTATTCCACGGTCGCCTGTCCCAGGGTCTGCGCCGGCAGCTCGCCCTCCCCCTCGACCACCAGCTCGTCGACATCGTTGGTGATGTGCTTGGCGGTGATGGTGCTCTCGTCCTTCAGCATCAGCTTCATGGGCTTGTCGCTCTGCAGTTCCGCGACCGCCTCCCACTTGACCTTGATGACTCCGGCGTATGAGGTCTTGAACTCCAGGATGCCGTGTTCCCGCTTGACCACCTCGCCGAGCAGCCGCGAACCGTCCTTCATCAGCAGTTCGTCCGCAACGGCGACACTCCCCGATGACAGCAGGAACAGTGGGGAAAAGGCAAAGAGAACGGGTGAAACGAAGTGGCGGATGGACATATTCACGATCATGGCCTCGGCTCGCTACAGGAACTCCGGGACCCTGCGGTGCAGGGAGAAAGGGCGCATTGTACCTTCCCCCGGAACGAGTTCAATGAACGGCCGTCTGGGTCCGGGACCCGCTGGCGATGCTGCCGGCGGGTCCCCCCCCC
>DROT01000184.1 GCA_011321775.1 Gammaproteobacteria bacterium
AGCGGCGTCCAGAAATAGTGCACCAGCGCGATGGCCAGCAGGATGGCGGCCGTCACGGCGGCGGCCTTCGCCACCAGGTGGCGCTTGCGCCTCGAGGCCTCGGCATCGCTCTCCAGGTAGGGGATGGTCGCCAGCGGCGCGGCGCCGGTGGTGCGCGCCACCGACTTGCTGCCGCGCACCGAGTCGTCCAGGCTCTCGGCCACCGCCGCGTAGCCGATGCCGGCGCCCAGTGCCAGCACGAAGCTGAGGAACAGGATGGCCGGACGGTTGGGGCTCACCGGCTCTTCCGGCAGGATCGGCGGCTCGACGATGACGAAGCGCTCGCCCTTGCTGTCCTTCTCCAGTTCCTGGGCGATCTGCGCCTGCACCTTCTTGGCGTAGATGTCCTGGTACTCGGCGATGGTGTTCTGCAGTTCGCGGTCGAGGTTGCGGTATTCGCTCTCCACCTGGGGTGTCTCGACCAGGCGCTGCTCGTATTCGGCAAGTTTTTCGGTCAGCAGCTTCTTCTTTTCTTTCAGCGAACGGATCTCGCTTTCCTTGGCCTCGATCTGGGACGATAGCTGGATGTACGCAGGATTGTCCGGGTTGTCTTCCGCCTTCTTTGCCAGCCGGCTCTTTTCCCTCGGCTTCTGCTCGGTGATGGTGCTCTCGAGTGTCTCGATCTGGCGTTTCAGCCTGACCACATCCGGGTGATCTTCGGAATATTTCTTCTTCAGGGTGGCCAGTTCGCCGCGCAGCGCCTCGATCCGCTTCAGCTGTTCCGCCGAAGAATCGACATCACCCGTCTCCGCTTCCAGCCCCTCGATCTCGCGTTTCATGCGAATCACGTCGGGGTGGTCGGGCGAATAGCGCGCCAGCAGCGCCAGGTACTGGGTCCGCAGGCCCTGGAGTCGTGTCGACGGGTCCAGCGAGGCGTCGGTGCCGAAGGGTTTGAGCTGCGCCAGCTGGCCTTCCAGGTAGATCTTCGTCTGCTCCTGGGAACGGATCTGGGCATCGATATCCGAGAGTTCGCGTTCCGTCCGGTCCAGCAGCTGCTGGTTGAGCTGGGACAGCTCCGGCAGGGTGTTGACGTGCTCCCTCTTGAACTCCGCCAGCTTCTGCTCCAGGTCGCCGATTTTCTTCTTCAGGCGCGCCGCCTCGGACGCCAGGAAGCTATAGGTCTCACTGGCTTTCTCCGAACGCTCCTTGAGGTTTTCACTCAGAAACAGGCTCATCAGCTCATTGGTAACCTTTTGAACCTGCTGAGGGTGTTCACCCGAGAAGGACAGCGAAAAGGCAATGGTGGCTGCGGTGGGCCGCCCGGAACGCGGGTCCACGACATTCGCATCGATCATGTTCAGATCGATGTTTTCCCGCATCTCCTGGATAATTTCTTCCGTCGTCAGGCGCTTGCGCTCGTCGCTGTACAGATTGTATTTTTTTATGATATCCAGCAGGTTGGAGCGTGCCATGACGCGTTGCGCAATGGTCTGGATGCGCTGGGAGGCAAAGCTGGTCACTGTGGAACGCACCAGGTCGGGCGGGATATCCTGTTCCTTGATAAGGATGGTCGCCGAGGACCGGTAGGTGGGTGGCCACAGCAATGCCGCCAGTGCGCCAATGATGAACACGGTCGCGGCGATGATGAGGATACTGAGTCTGCGCCTTTTGAATGCGCTTATATAATCAGAAAAATCGAGCGTCTGTTCTTCCATTCCGGTCCCTTTCGCGCCAGGGTGACTGCGCACGAGCGCGTGTGGCTGACCTCGCCCCCCCGGGTTAGGCCACTAGCGGGAAACTGCTATTCTAGGCCATTGATAATGAAGCGTCAAATATGCGACGTTTTGCGTGGCGTTCCCTCCACCCTCATCGTAGGTCTGGACCCTGTAGCGGTAGCTGGCTGACAATCTCCAGGCGCGGGTGAAGCGCCAGGTCAGGCTCGGGTTGACGGTGTAGTAGTCGCGGTTGAGATTGGTGGCTGCGGCATTGCTGGATTTGCTGTGGTAATACTGCAGGGTCAGGCCGCTCGACAGCCGTTCGCTGAAACGATACGTGTTTTTCAGGGTGACTCGGGTCACATTGATCAGGATGCCTGATGTCGAATTGGATATGTTGCGCGAGGCCGTCAGGCCGGTGTCGCCGCGCAGGAATTTCTTGTTCAGCGAGGCGCTGAATGTGCCGCCCCAGTCGCTGTTGCTGATGGTCTCTCCCACCGGTTCGAACAACGGGTTGTCGTTGGGATCGAATCCCACGAAGATGCGTTCCTTGAACTTGGTTTCCGTCCGCCGCACGCCGGCGAAAGCGGACGCATTCAGCGTTTCGCTGAACTCATAGCTGCCGCCGCCCTGGAAGTAGGCATAGGTGGAGTCGGTGTTGACGTCATTACCGGTGGTGGTGAAGCCAACCGTCACGCTTCCGGTGCTGCGCTGGTTCAGGATACGGCCCAGGGAGACCTGAAAGTTGTTGGACTGATAGTCGACCAGCCCGGTCTCTTCGCTGGCCGAGTAGTCGACGAAGGTGAAGGAGTAGCCGAGGTCCAGGCTGGTACGCTGGTTGAGGTTGTAGCGCCAGGTCGGACTGGCGATATAGCTCTTGCGATTCTTGCGCTGCAGTACAACGCCGGTATCTTCCAGCTGGCTGTTCAGCGTCGTGTCCTTCACGAAGCGGAGGCCAAGTGCCGCACGCGAGCGTTCCATGTTGTAAAAGGAATTGTTGGTGACGTAGAACATCTCGGTATTCAGGTTGCTGTCCGATTCGTACCGGTCGACGTCTATTCGCACGGTGCCGCTGCTGCCCGATCTGGGTGTGGCGACGCTGAAGGTGGTGGAGGGACTGATACGGGCCCGCGCCGAAGATTCCGTATTGTGGCGGCGCAAGCGGACATTGTCGTCGTAACCGCCGAACAGGGAGATGCCGGAATCGATTGCCCACTGGGCCGCGTGTATTGCCGGTGCCGGGGACATCGTCAACAGACTGACAATCAGCCTGCCGGCCATCCTTCCCCTGCTGACGAGTTTCAATGCCATTCTGGAACCGTTGTCTTCCGTGAGATGCCGCTTCGCCCGACCGGAATCAGGGTCGCGGCGGGTTGTACGCTCGATTCCCTATGGAACGACCACTACGTCCCCGGCCTTTAGGATTATATTCTGTTCCAGGCGTTTCCCCTTCTCGACTTCCCCGTACTTGAAGGACAGCGCGCGCAGCTTGCCGTTCTCGCGGCGCAGGATCTTGATGTCGTTGAGGGCGGCGTAGGCGGAGGTGCCACCCGCCATGCTCAACGCCTGCATCACGTCGACATTGCGTGCCATGGGAAACTCGCCCGGCCGGTTGACCTGGCCGATGACGTAGACGGTGTTCCCCGCCAGCCGGTTTACCGACACGGTGACCACCGGATCGGGAATATATTTTTTCAGGTGTTCGGTGATCGCCTTGCGCAGGGCCTCGACGCTGCTGCCGGCCGCCTTGATCTCTCCGGCCAGCGGGAAGGTGATGTAGCCGTCCGGACGTACGATCACGTCCTGGTCCATGCCTTCCTCCTTCCATACCGATACCTTCAGTATGTCGCCTGGCTGTATCGGGTACAGGTCGGCGGCCTTTGGTGGCGCCTTCGTCGTATCCCCCCCGCCTTCGGCCGCGAGCACCGGCCGTCCCGACCCGAGCGCCAGGATAAGGATCGTCAGGGCGTAGCCAAGGATTCTGGTATGAGCAGACATGCGGGTATCTCCGGTAGGGTGTTGCAGGCGTCGTGGAACATGGCCAGCGAAAAATTTGATCAAAAGGGTTACAGGGGGTCAAGTCGGAAAACCGAAGGCGCCGCCCGTCGGGGCGACGCCTGCAGACGTTTCGTATTGCCGGCGGCTTCGTTTCGAAGAAGCGTCACTGCGGTCGAGCTGCGACAGTCGCGGGCGAAGGAATCCGTCGTCCGTGGATTGCCGCGGCGGCGCTCGCCTCGCACCGGCGGGTGAACCGGTTTATCCCGATCTCACAGTTTGTACCCGAAACTCACGCCCACCGAGTTCTGGTACATCTGGATCTTGCCGGTGTCGCCAATGAGGGTGGGGCCTTCCTGTTCGTACTTGAAGGCATGGACGTAGGAAAAGCTCCACTCGATCTTCTTGCTCGGTTTGTAGCTCGCGCCCAGGGTCAGGTGATTCTGGGTGGTGGCCGGGGCGACGATGTTGAACAGCACCTCGCCGTTGGACTCGTCGATCGGGCTCTTGCCATAGTTCCAGCCGGTGCGCAGGGTCCACTGCGGATTGTATTCCCAGGCGAGGCCCACCTTGTAGACCGTCTGGTCGGACCAGCCGAAGCCCAGGCCGTCGGTGGCGCCCAGGGAGTTCTTTTCCGGGCTCTCGGGGAAGCCATTGCCGGTCGTCGTGGCGCTGGCGTTACCGACCGACCGAACGTTGGAGTACAGCATGTGGGTGACGTCCGCGGCGATCATCAGCTTCGGTGTGATCTTGAACGCAAAGCCGGCGCCGAAGTTCTCCGGGGTGTCGAAGCTGCCTTTCTCGGCGAACAGATCGCGGTACTTGTCGAACTTGGTCATGTATACCCGCGAGGTGTAGGTCAGTCCCAGCGACAGGCGTTCCTTGAAGAAGCGTCCCATCCAGCCGAAGCGCATGCCGGCGCCGTAGGCCCAGTCGTTGCCGTTGTTGGTCAGGTAATCCGGAAACTGGCCGGTGTCGTTGAAGATGGAGGTGAAGGTCGAGAAGTAGTCCAGTCCAAAGGCGCGGAAGGTCTGGATACTGAGTACCAGCGAGGCGCCGATCCGGTTCTGCTTGTTGATCCGGTAGGAGATGGTCGGGTTCATCTGCATGATCATCAGATTTACGCCGAGCGTCTGGTTTACATCGGAGCCGGTGACGTTGTTGTACAGGTTCATGTTGTAGCGGCTGCCGCCGCCGCCATAGGGGACCGCCGAGAAGCCGACCGAGATCTTGCGGTTGAACTTGTACGCACCGCCCATGGCAGGCATCAGGAAGCGATTGGCGCTGCTCTTGTAGGTGAGCGACTGGTCGCCTTCCCCCAGTCTGGATTTCGCCTCGGGGACGAAGAAATCGGCGCCCACATCGATACGATCCTTCATGAAACCGATGCTGGCCGGGTTGACGGCACCACCGATGGCATCCTGGGCCGTAGCGATACCGACGCCGCCCATTCCGCGGGATTTGGTGCCATAGCCGATTAGGGTCATTCCGTTGGTGGCATAGGACAGGGAAGGCACAGCAATGCTTGCCGCCAGTGCCGCGCACACCGGCAGTCGTATCGTTCGGGCCATGATCGGCGTCTCCTCCATTCAGCGTGTTATCTCGGGTGTCCGGATCACTCGGCATCGTGTGTCGACGCGTCTGACCAGCCACACCCATTATTCTTGCGGGAACCTGCTGATCGATTACGACGTGCATTCCCGGTGCCTGCCGGCATCCGGTCAAAATCCACCGTGCCGGTCTCTCTTTGCTACCGCGATCACGGGGCGATCAGCTTGTTCCCGGGCTCGATTTTTCGAGTTCGGATTGCCGCACGATGGTGCCGACTAATCCGATATTTGTCAAGTGAGTCAAGTGCCTGTCAGGGCCTTGGAAAGGAGGCGGCAAACAGGCCCTTTCGGGCAAATGAAAACGGCGCCGTCGGCAACGACGGCGCCGTTTTCATGCGGCCCGGGGAAGCCGCTCGCGCTCAATGCCGGGCGCGCTTGCTGCTTTTCCAGCCCAACCAGCCGAGGAAGCCCGCCAGCAGCCACCAGTCGGCACGCTCGTTGGGGGAGACGGGCGTGGCGGCGATGGTGCAGCCGCTGGTATCGCTGGTACGGGTGTCCTCGAAGACCGGCGTGCCGGCGGTGCCCAGGCCTCCGGGGTCGGCGACCGTTCCCGGCGTCTTGTCGAGATCGTTGAGTCCGTCGTCGGTGATCGACAGTTCGACGCAGGTGTGGCCGACGTTGGCGGTGCTGTCGTTGGCCAGGGGGATATAGGCGGCATCGCCGGGTGGCGGACACTGCAGGCCGGAGGCTCCGGCAACGGCGGGCGCGGTCTTGACGCTGTCACCGGCGCTGGTATCGAAGTCCCTCCAGGTGCCGTTGTCGAGGATGCGCCATACGGGGTTGTTGCGGATACCGCCGGCCAGCGGCAGTACGATGGACACCCGGCTCTTCGGCGTGACACCGGTGATGGTGTAGTCGAAACAGCCGCCGGCGCATTGCAGGTCGACGTCTGGATCGGGCGTGGTGTCGGCTGCGGTCATGCGGTCCTCGCGCGTGATGGTGCCCTCGCTGGCCGCTGCACTGGCGCTGAGGAACTTGACCTTCCCTTCCAGGTGCAGTTCGTAGGCGACGCCGTTGAAGCCCGACGCCGGTTCGCCGGCGACGTCTTCCACGTGGGCCGCATATTCCAGCGTGAAATCGGAGTCATGCTGGCACGGCTTGTCGCTGCAGGTGATGGTCGCGAAGCCCAGGTCCTGGGGGTATTCCGAGCTGCCACCGAGGTTGATGACGCCGATGCCGTTCCAGGTGACGACGTAGCGGTTCCGGAATTCGATGGTGCCGTCGCCGTTGCCTGTCAGGCCGCCGTTGCGGGTCAGTTCGAAGCCGGTATTGGAGAAGAACACCCAGGGAGCCGTGGCGCCCGGCTGTTCGGTGCCATTGGGCTTGCCCGTATGCGAACCCTTGGCCGGCTGTTCATAGCCGATGACGAAACCGCCATCGGGCCCGGCTTCCAGCGGAGTGTAGATCAGCTTGGTCGCCGACACCTGCATGCTGAACCAGGATTTCTGCGGCATGATGCCCTGGTCGGGCTGGCCGATGCCGGCATCGAAGGCCAGCAGCGGTATGGTGTTCGGCGGCAGCACCGCGGGCCAGTCGGACTGGATCGACTGCACGTCGATGGTGATGGTCGCCGCGTTCGAGGTGAGCGGTCCGGCGGCCGAGGTATCCTTGTCCTTCACCGTGTAGGAACACACGGCCGTGGTGGCCACCGATGGCGGAGTCTGGCTGTAGGTGACGCTGCCGTCGGCGTTCGCCGTACAGTTGCCGATGCCCGAGACCTTGGTGACGCTCACCGTGGTCGCGTCGATACCGCCCGGAAGACCGGGAGGATTGTTGGCGTCGCTGTCGTTGTTCAACACCTGGATCGTCAGCGAGCCGCCGCCGTTGTCCAGCGCGACCGGGTTGGTCGAGGCGGCATCGTCTGCCGCGACCGGTGCCACGTTGACCTGTACGTCCACCGTGACGTCCGTCGCCGCGGAGTCGACCCCTGCGCCACTCCTGGCGGTGTACTGCATGGTGTCAGTATAGGCGGCAGTCGAGGTTTTCGGCGTATAGTCGAGGGTGCTGTTCCTCGGGTCCGTGGTGTCGACGGTTACGCTGGCCGAGCCGCCATTGGTCGGTGGCGTACTCACGGCCAGCGGTGCCGTGCTATCGAAGCCATCCCCTGAGGTGTCGTTGGCGAGCACCGGGATTGCAATGGTGTTGCCCAGTATGGTCGCGGCCGTATCCGGCTGGGTCACGGGTGGCGTGCCGGGCAGGGAAATGGCGCCCTCCATGTGTATGGTATACGCCACCGAGGTGAAGCCTGCACCGCCGACGTGATAGGCGCCGTCCAGGGTGTAGTTGCTGCCGTCGGAACAGGTCGCCGTGTCGCAGGTTACGGTGACTGCAGCCGTGGGCGCCATCGGAATGTCGGCAATGCCGTTCCAGGTCACCGACCACGGCAGGTTCAACGTAACGACGTTGCCGACTTCGCTGGCAATGGTCGTCTTGCCGGTGGTCTGGTGCATGCCGGTGTTGCCGAAGAATTCCCAGGGTGCGTCGATATCAGGGTTTTCGCTGCCGTTGATGGTGCCGGTGTGGCTGCCGCTGGCCAGTTGGGTCGCACCGATCTGCAAGCCGTTGAACGAACCGATCGGCGTTTTTTCATTACGTTCGACGCCATTGCCATTGGTGTCCATGGTGAAGAAGGAGCCGACGACATCGGTTATCTCATAGGTATTCTTGGTGCAGGGTGGGGTCGTGCCGTAGGTACAGGCCACGACCTGTACGGTACCCAGGGTGAAGTTCAGGGTGGCGCTCGATGGGAGTGCGGCCTGGCTGGAAGGAGCGGCAAGCCCTCCGAGAAGTAGCGTGATCGACGTCGCCAGGACGGTCTTCCTGTGGCTGTTGGCGCCGAGAACCCGGTCGGTGCTCTTTCGTTGTGACATGGGAACCATCTCCTCCAGATCGTTAATGGTGTTCGGTGTTCTTGAAAATCCCTGGCAGGGCACACTTCCTGCCGGCTGCTGCGTATCGGGCGGATGGCCAACGCTAGCAAGCCCCCGTGTTGCGGCAAGGTCTGCTTTATGGGTGCAGGTCTGCTGTGCCGGTTCGGGAGCCAATTGATTATTGTTGATTGAAGTTGGGAATGGTGTACAGCAGGTTCCCCTTTGTCAAGGTCTGGGTGGCCCTGGGTGCGTGTAAGGTGGCAGGTCGGGTTGTCGGTTTTCTTAATTGCCTGTCCATGCGCTGCCCGGAGTCGCGAAGATTGACCCCAACAAACTGATTACAAAATAAAAAAAATGCCGTTGCCCGGACGGCTGGCGGGTTCCCGGAATGTCGGAAAGATTTACAGATCGGCCAAATGTGGCCGTGCCGGCAACGGCGCTCGATTCATAACCCGTTGATAAATTAATCGATCTTCTTCATTGGCATGGCGTTTGCTTCCAGACAACCTGCACTTTCTCGCGAGAGTGTCACAACAACCAAAGTTCACGTGAAAGAGATTCGAGGAGATTCTTGAATGATCAGTAAAAAAACACTGCTTTGCGCTGCCATCGGTACCGCACTTGGAGGAGTCAGCTTCAGTTCCAACGCCAACCTGACCAGCAGCGCAACCCTGGACTTCACCCTGGGTACCGCCCAGGTCGTGGCCTGTACCTATGGTACGCCCCCGCCCTGTAACAAGGCTGGCTACAACATCACCGACATCGTTGGTTCCTACTTCAGCATGGACACCAACGGCGATGGTCTCACTCCGCCCGGCGAGAAGACCCCGATCGGTTCCTTCAACGGCCTGCACATCGGCACCACCCAGCTGGCCAGCGGCAGCCACGGTGGTACCATCAACGGCTCGGAAAACCCGAACATCGACTCTCCCTGGGAGTTCTTCGGCAACACCGGCATGCACCAGACCACCGCTGCCTCCAGCATTGCCAGCCAGAGCGGCAATACCGTGGTGCTGAGCCTGCCCTGGTCGGTGACCTGGAACGGCATCGCCGACATCCCGATGGTCGAGCAGGCCGCGCCTACCCTGGTGTGTGACACGGCTACCTGTTCCGACGGCAGCAACTACACCCTGGACGGCACCTACCACGTCGGTGGCGCCGGCTTCACGTCGGTTACGTATAAGGTGCATCTGGAGGGTAGCATCACCCAGGCGACTTCCACGGTTCCGGTTCCGGCCGCTGCCTGGCTGTTCGGCTCCGGTCTGATGGGCCTGGCCGGCGTCGCACGTCGCCGCAAGAGCGTCAAGTAAGATCTGACGCCGGACTCCTGACGTGACCGGTTTCGGCCGGTTGTCGAAGGAGACTGAAAAGGGATCCAGGGAAACCTGGGTCCCTTTTTTGATTTTTCTATCTGGTGCAAGGGGGGCGCATGAAAACGCTCGATGAATTCGTCATGGTGTTCGACGACATGATCACGCCGGAGCTGGCCTCCGGCCTGCTGGAGGAATATGCCGACAGCGGTGAATGGCGCAGTCCGAGGCCGCAGAAGGGGCACGAGGTGGACTCGCACAGCGCCATCCTGGTCACCCACGAGCTGGTGACCGCGGGAAACGCGCGTCGTCAGCGCATGGCCGCGGAGGTGATCGACGCCATCACCCGTGCCTTCGACCGCTACCACGCGAAGTTCTCGCGCCGTGAACAGGGTCTGAACTTCCTGCACGTCGAGAAGCTGGTGGGAGTACGTATCAACCGCTACCAGACGGGCCAGTACATGGTGAACCACACCGACAAGTACCCGGACTCGGACAGCGGCCAGGTGAGCTGGCCGGCGGTGACCTTCTCCATCAATCTGAATGACGATTTCACCGGCGGCGAACTGAGCCTGCTCGATGGTGACCTGGTGTTCAAGGCACAGGCGGCGCAGGGCATCTTTTTCCCTTCCAATTTTCTGTTTCCGCACGCGGTCAACGAGGTCACAAGTGGCACCCGCTACGCGCTGGTGGGGTGGTTGATCTGAGCCGTTCGTCGCGCCTGGCAGGGACGGGCAAGGTGTATCGGCGGCGCGCTCAGTTCGCTCCCTGCTTCGACCTGGCGTTGATCCACTGGTACATCTGGCTGATCAGGCGGTTTCGCTCGAATATCTGGTCTTCCAGGTAGCGCTCGGAGGCCGTCTTCGGGGGCAGTGGTTCCCCCCCCCGCCAGCTGTCCTTGTCGTAGCCGAAATACTCGAAGTCTTCCGCATAGGCCTGATAGACCAGTTCGGCCAGTTGCTCCGTGTAATGGCTCCGCCAGTCTGCCGGATCGGAGCGGTTGCGGGAGTTTCCACCCGGGTCTGCCTCCGCCGCTGTGCCGGTCCTCCTGTGGAATTCCATTATGCCTTCGCCGAAGTTCTCTACCCTGCCGATATAGTCATAGGGGATGGCGTCGGCGAAGATCAGTCGCTTCTGGAGGCGGTAGTGAGGATTGCAGCGGCCGAGGTCCTGGTATTCGGCGACGTAGCGTGCGAAGAGATCGAATCCTATGTACCTTCCTTCCAGCTCCGCCGCGAAGATTTTTCTTATCTCGTTGTAGGTGTTCTCCAGCCCAGGCTCGACGAAATAGAGCTTGTTCTTCCACGCCGACACCAGGCGGCTGTAGGGGTTGCGCACGAAGGTGAAGCGGAACCAGTCATTGGCCTGAAGTATGGCGCCGGCGTGTTCCGGCGGCAGATTCGCCAGGCTCGGCAGCGGGAAGCGCTGCCGGTCGTGAATGAACATGTACAGGCGCGTTTCGGGCAGGCGGTCGAAGCTGACCGGTATGGGGGGAAGTCCTTCCACCCGGTGGATAAGGCGCTTTATGCTGGTGCAGGCCGCCTTCGGCACCTCCACGTACAGGTACCTGTGCCTCTCCGATACGAAACTGGACTGGGCCAGCCGGGCCCGGACCGTGGCTTCGTCGGCCCCCCATTGTGACAGGGGGATGCCGAGCAGCTTTGCGCCCGATTCCATCCGGGGTCAGCCGAGCGCCTCGATCAGCGGCCCGAGGTGCCGCTCGTAGCGCTTCCAGCGGGCGACCGACTTGCGGTAGAGCGGTCGCCGCACCTGGTCGTAGCTGGCCGTGGCCACGAAGCGCTCGGTCTCGTGGAAGCGCAGGCAGCTGTCTTCCCATTCCAGTCCGCAGAAGTCCACCATGCGGCGGCTGACCTCTTCCTGATTCTCCACCAGTTCCTCATAGGACACGTCCAGCATCGGAATATCCAGGACTTCCTTCCAGTGCGCCATGAGGCGCCGGTAGTCGTTGTAGAAGGCGGCCAGGTGTTCCAGGTCGCAGGAATAGGCGTGGCTGCGGGCGAAATCCTGGAAGTAGCAGGACAGGCAGGTGTCCAGCGGGTCGCGGGTGCAGTGGATCACCCGCGCGTCCGGGAACAGCATCTGGATCAGGCCCAGGAACTTGAAGTTGCCCGGCATCTTGTCCACCACGCGGACCGCCTGTGGCGCGAGTTGGTCGAGGTGTTCCAGGTAGCGGGTCGCCAGTTCATCGACCTGTTGCTGATCCAGGCCGGGCAGGGCACCGGGGTAACCGGCCTTGCCTCCCGGTCCGGCCGGCAGGCCGGTGGCGATCTGGTACAGGTCCGGGAGTTCGCCGGCGCCGTGGACGGCGGTGTGGCTGGCCAGGATCTGTTCCACCAGGCTGGTACCGGAGCGCGGCATGCCCACCACGAATACCGGCTTGTCCGAACGCCGCGTGGCGCGCGGCGCCGAAGCCATGAAGTCGCGATTGCAGGTCTCGATGATCTCGTCGGTCTCGCGCGCGTGCGCGAGCGGGTCGAATTCGAGCGGCCGCAGTTCGTTGCCCATGCGGTAGTGCTCGAAGGCCTGGTCGTGGCGGCCGGTGGCGTCGTACATGCGTCCGAGCTGGAAGTGCAGGTTACGCTGGCTGGTGACGGGCAAGGGGCCTTGCAACAGGGTCTCCATCACCTCGATGGATTCGCCGTGGCGGTCGAGGCTCTTGGTGACCTCGGCATAGGCGATGGCCAGGTTGGCGTCGTCGATGCCGCGCTCGATCCAGGGCTGCAGTCGTTCCAGCGCCCGCTCGGGGCTGCCGGCGTGCTGCTCCAGGGTGGCGGCGATGGCGACCGCGTCGCGGTTGTCCGGGTCGATCTGCAGTGCCTCGTCGCACAGCTTCAGGGCCTCTTCCGGCTGGCTTCGCGACATCAGCGCCGACGCCAGGCTGATGCGGGCGTCGACGAAGTCGGGCTTGAGGCGTATGGCTTCGCGCAGATTGGGTATCGCCTCGCCCGGGTCGCCCAGTACCAGCAGCACGCTGCCGCGTCCCGAGTGGGCCTCGGCATAGGCGGGGGCCAGCCGCAGCGCCTCGTCGTAGTGGCGCAGGGCTTCCTGGTACTGTCCCAGGGTCTGCAGGGTCGAGGCCAGGGCGTTGTGGGCCTCGGCATACCGCGGGTTGAGCTGCAGCGCGCGGCGGAAGCTCTCGGCCGCCGTGGCATGCTCCTGGCGGCGGCTGGCAATGAATCCGAGGCCGTACCAGCTCTCGGCGTGGCCCGGCTCGAGTTCCAGTGCGCGGCGGTAGGCGGCCTCGGCTTCCTCCAGGTTTCCCAGCGCCGACAGGCTGGAACCGAGCATGTACCAGGCGATGGCGGCGCCGGGCTGCAGTTGCACCACCCGACGGTAGTCGTCGGCGGCCTCGGCCAGCCGGCCCTGGCGGTAGCGGGCATTGGCGAGGTTCATCCAGGGTTCCGGTGACCCGGGGGTCAGTTCCGCGGCGCGGCGGCAGCATTCCTCGGCCCGGTCGGCGTGGTCGAGCATGCCGTGGACGGCGCCCAGCAGGGTCCAGGCCTCGGCGTAGTCCGCGTCGGCCCCGACAGCCGCCTCGAGGCTGGCCAGGGCTTCTTCCAGCCGTCCCTGCACGCGCAGGACATTGGCGAGGTAGAAGTGTGCTTCCGGCATCGAGGGATCGAGCGCGATGGCCCGGCGCAGACTCTCTTCGGCGGCGCCGAGGTCGCCATTCTCGGCATCGATGGAGCCGAGCATCATCCAGGCCTCGGCATTGGCCGGGTCGCTGGCGGTGAGCTCCTGGTAGATCCGGCGGGCGTCCGGGATTCGGCCGCGCTCGACCAGGTCGAGCGCCTCGCTGAGCCTTGCGCTTGCATCTTGTGCTGACATTCCGGTGTATCCTCTTCGGAAAGGCCGGTCCGGCGTCGGGCTGCGACCGGTCCGTTGCATCTTGATATCGTTATTGTGCGCGGAACCTCTTGCTCTCTTGCTTGCGGGTTCTCGCGTGCGGCGCAGCAGATGCTATCACATTCCGGGGGGGGCGGCGAAGCCAGGGGAACAGCATGGCGGAGGTGAATCAGCTGAAGAGGAAGGCCGGCGAATGCCTGCAGCGAAAGGATCTGCGGCGCGCGCGCGAGCTGTTCGGTCGCGTGCTGCGCCACGATCCCGGTGACCTCGAGGCCTGGCTGGCGCTGGCGGGTGTCCACTGGATGGCCGGCGAGCCGGCAGAGGCCGAGAACTGTTGCCGCCGCGCCATCGCCCTCGACCCGGCGGTGCCGGGCGCCTGGCTCAACCTCGCCAGCGCTCTCTCGGCGCAGGGGCACCATGCCGAGGCGGCACAGGGTTACCGGCGGGTGCTCGAACTCCAGCCCGGCAACCTGGTTGCCTGGCAGTGCCTGGGCAACAGCCTGCGCCGCGCCGATGCCCACGGCGAGGCCGTTGCCGTGTTCCGACGGGCGCTGGCGCTGCAGCCGGAGCACGCGGGCATCCACTACGACCTCGGCAATACCTTCAAGGCCCTGGGCGACATTCCCGCTGCCGTCGCCAGCTTCCGGCGCGCGCTCGCGGCGCGGCCGGACGACCGGCTGGCGCACACCAACCTGGTCTCCTGCCTGCTGTACGATGCCGATACCACGCCCGAGGCGCTGTTCGCCGAGCAGCGGCGCTGGGGGCGGGTGCTGGAGGCCTCCGTGGTCCCGGGGCCGCCACCGGACAACGATCCCGATCCCGGGCGACCGCTGCGGCTGGGTTATTGCTCGCCCGACCTGCGCGAGCATTCGGTGGCCTGGTTCATCGAGGGGCTGCTCGAACACCACGACCGCGGCGCTTTCGAGGTGGTGTGCTACGCCGACGTGGAACGTCCGGACAGGATCACCGCCCGGCTGCGGAAACTCGCCGACCGCTGGCGCGATTGCGCCGGCCTCGGCGACGAGGAGGTGTACGCCCGGGTACGCGCCGATGGCATCGACATCCTGGTGGACCTCGCCGGGCTGACGCAGGGGAACCGAATGGGGGTATTCGCCCGTCGCGCGGCGCCGGTGCAGATCAACTACCTCGGTTATGCCGCCAGCACCGGGCTGGAACGCATGGACTACCGTCTCACGGATGCGCGGGCGGACCCGCCGGGTCTCAGCGAGCATTGCCATAGCGAGACGCTGGTACGTCTGCCGCGCGGTTTCCTGTGTTACCGCCCGCCCGAAGAGGCGCCGGCGGTTGCATCGCTGCCGCTGGAGCGGTGCGGGCGGCTCACCTTCGGCTCCTTCAACGATCTCGCCAAGGTGACGCCGGCCGTGGTCGCACTCTGGGCCCGGGTATTGCGTGCGGTACCGGGGTCGCGGCTGCTGTGCAAGGCCCGTCGCCTCGCCGACCCCTCCATACGGCGTCGCTACCTGCAGCTGTTCGCCGCCCACGGGATCGGTGCCGAGCGGCTCGAACTGCTGGGCCCGGTGGTATCGACCGCCGCTCACCTGGCCCTGTATGGCCGCGTCGACATCGCCCTCGACACCTTCCCCTACAACGGTACCACCACCACCTGCGAGGCCTTGTGGATGGGGGTGCCGGTGCTGACTCTGGAAGGCGACCGTCACCTGGCGCGCGTTGGACTGAGCATCCTCCACCAGCTGGGGCTGGAAGAGTGGGTCGCTCGCGACGACGACGACTTCGTGGCCCTGGCCAGCCGCCTGGCCGCGGACCCGGTGCGGCTGGCGGCCGTGCGCGCCGCTCTGCGGGCGCGGCTGGTGGCCTCGCCCCTGTGCGATGCAACGACCTTCACCCGCGATCTGGAGACCGTCTACCGCAGACTGTGGAGCGACTGGTGTGAACGCGGGCGCCGCTGAGATGGCTCAGGTGGTGGTCGGCGGATCGCGGTAACCGAGCAGTTCGATGGCCTCGCGGTAGTCACGGTTGTCGCGGAAGCGTTGCAGCAGCGCCGGGTCGAGCGCGCGTTGTGGCAGTGGTTCGATCCGGCGCAGGCGGGAGCCGCGCGAGCTGCCCGAGGTGTCGCCGGTCACGCGGGGGTTGTCGGGCCAGCGCCCGAGGAAATCGTCGTCATAGTCCACGCGCAAGGCCTTGCACAGGCGCCGCATCGCCTTCTGCGGCGCGCGCGTGAAGTCTTCGTAGCGGGTGAAGCCGGTGGCCAGGCAATGCTCGGCATACTGCCGGTAGCCGGCCAGGAAGGCATCGAGTTCCAGCCTGCCGCGCATGATGTCCAGCCGGGAGGTGCTGAACCACTGGTCCACGGGGTGGCGCGTCAGTGCGTGCTGCAGCACGCGGAAATCACGTTCGAGCAGGACGGTGAGCTGGGAGCGCATCGGCGGCCTGGCCACGAAGGGGACGCCGATGAAATCGATATGCGCCCAGTCGCGCACCACCAGCGTCCGGCCGCGCTCGCGGCAGCGGCGCTGGATCAGGCCGATGGCCTCGTTGAACTCGAAGCGCCTGCCTTCCAGTTCCGCGGGTTCCAGCAGCTGGTACCAGTCGCGTGCCTGCTGCAGGGGATTGTAGAAGCGCCGGTCGAAGGGGTGGATCTCGCTCAGCAGCACCACCCCTTCCATGGCGCCCAGGCACTTGCTCACCAGGGTGCCTCCGGCACGGGCAAGGTTGGACAGCACCCGGATGACCGGTTTGTTCACGTGCTCTCCGGAAGCTCCAGGGCTTCGCGCAGCGGACCCAGGAATTCGGCATAGTTCTTCCAGCGCGCTACCGAGGAACGGTACAGCGGCCGGCGTACCTGGTCGTAGCTGGCGGTGGCCACGTAGCGCCGGGTACGGTGGAAATCGCGGCAGTGTTCGTCCCACTCCAGGCCGCAGAACTCCAGCATGCGACGACTGACGCCCTCCTGGTCCTCGACCAGTTCCTCGTACTGCACCTCCAGCATCGGGATCCGCAGCACGGTACGCCAGTGCTCCATGAGGCGCCGGTAGCTGCGGTAGAAGGCGCCGAGGTGACGCAGGTCGTAGGAATAGGGGTGCGAGCGCGAGAAGTCCTGGAAGTAGCACGACAGGCAGGTGTCCAGCGGGTCGCGCATGCTGTGGATGACGCGGGCACCGGGGAACAGGCGGTCGATGAGGCCCAGGTACATGAAGTTGCCGGGCATCTTGTCGACCACGCGGCGCGCCTCCGGCGCCAGCCCCTCGATGTGCTGCAGGTAGTCCCGCGCCAGCCCGTCGATCTCGCCCTGCTGCAGCTGCGGCAGACAGGCGGGGTAGGGCTGTTTCTTGCCGAGCCGGGTGTGCATCGAACCCGCCGCGTGGATTACCTGCAGCAGTTCGCCGGCGCCGTATACCTGCGGGTGGCTCGCCAGGATCTGTTCGATCAGGCTGGTGCCGGAGCGCGGCATGCCGATCACGAAAACGGGCCGGTCCGAGATCAGCGAGGCCCGCGGCAGCGAGTCCATGGCCGTCGCGCTGAAGACCTCGATGGTGGCATCGGTCTGGGCTTCACGCTGCGCGGGATCGAAGCTGGCGCCCTTGAGTTCGTTGCCGCGGCGGTAGTGCTCGAAGGCACGGGCGTAGTCGCCGCCGGCGTCGTACAAGCGGCCAAGGGCGAAGTGGGCATTGCGGCGCCCGGTGGCGGTGAGCCCGTGTTCGCGCCGCAGCTGCCGTTCCAGCAGTTTGATGGCTTTCTCCGGCTGGTCGCCGCTCTTGCAGACCGCGGCCCAGGCGAGCGCCAGGTTGATCTCCTCCACGCCGGCCGCGAGCAGGGGTTCGATGCGGCGGCGGGAGCGCTCGATATCGCCGCGATGCTGGTCGATGGTGGCCGCCAGGGTGACGGCCTCGACGTTGTCCGGCTCCATTTCCAGCACCTGGTCCACCAGCCGTTGGGCCTCGTCCGGTTGTCCCAGCGGCATGAGGTTGGCGGCCAGCTTGAGGCGCGCGTCGGTGTTGTCCGGCTCGAGCGCAATGGCTTCGCGGAAGCTGGCGACCGCCTGGTCCTGGTGCCCCTGCAGCGACAGCACTGTGCCGATGCCGATACGGGCGCCGGCGTGTCGCGGGTTGAGCGCGGCGGCGCGGCGGTGATGTTCCAGCGCTTCGTCCAGGCGTCCGAGCATCTGCAGTGACATGCCCAGTCCCCAGTGTGCCTGGGCCATGCCCGGCTGCGACCGCAGGGCCTCGCGGAAGTGTTCCAGGGCCTCTTCCCAGCGTCCCAGGCGGTGCAGCACGTAGCCGAGGCCGAAGCTGGCCTGCGGGTGTCCCGGTTGCAGCTGCAGCGCCCTGCGGTAGGCCTCGGCGGCCTCGTCCAGTTGGTCCAGTTCGGCGCGGCTGCGTCCCAGCAGGAACCAGGCCACGGGTGCGCCGGGGGCGGATCGGGCCAGCCGTTCGCACTCCAGGGCCGCTTCCTCGTGGAGGCCGCACTGGAGCAGCGCATTCGCCAGGTTGAGGCGTGCCTCGGGCGAATCCGGCGCCAGCTCCAGCGCCCGTCGGCAGCAGTCGGCGGCCGCCCGGTGGCGGTTCAGCATGCCGTTGACGACGCCGCGCCGCATCCAGGCGTCGGCGTTGCCCGGCTCCAGGCGGCACAGCGTCTCGTAGAGCGGCAGTGCCTCGTCGGCGCGTCCCTGTTCGACCAGGGATGCCGCGCGGGCGGCGGTCTGGCGGATCCCGGTGGGCATCGGTGCGCCGGTACCCGGCTGGCGTGGTGTACCGCTCATGGCGACGTTTCCGTCAGCGCAGCCCGATGTAGCTGGCGAAGTTGTACCAGCGGAAGATCATGTCGGCCCGGGTGAAACCGGCCTCGCGCAGGCTCTGCAGCTGTTCGCCGGGGGTGATCGGCCGCAACACGTTCTCCAGTGCCTCGCGCTTCTGGGAAATCTCCAGTTCGGAGTAGCCGTTCCTGCGCTTGAAGTCGTAGTAGAGTTCGGTCAGCAGTTCCTGTACCTGCGGCTGGTCGACGCGGATCTTCTCGCTGAGCACGAATACGCCGCCGGGGCGCAGGCCGTCGTGGATGTTCTTCAGTACCTGCAGCCGCTCCTCCGGGTCGAGGAACTGCAGGGTGTAGTTCATGACCACCAGGTCGGCATCCGTGATCTCGGTGTCCTCGATGTTGCGGCAGTGGAGGGTGCAGTCGTGGACGCCGCTGGCGGCGATCTTCTCGCGGCACTTGACCAGCATGTTCTCGGAGTTGTCGATGCCGATGAAGGAAGGCCGGATGCCCTTGCCGTCCAGGTGCTTCGACAGGATGCTGATGGTGGTGCCGGTGGAGCAGCCGAGGTCGTACACCTTTTCCAGCCGTGGACAGGCGCGGTCTACGATGTCCAGCAGGATGCGGTGGATCTCGTCGTAGAAGGGTACCGAGCGCGACACCATGTCGTCGAAGACTTCCGCGACCTCCTGGTTGAATTCGAAGGCGGTGCCGGGGCTCAGGTGCTTGTCGAAAACCTTGTCTCTCATGGTGTGGCTCTCGCTGGGGTTATTCCCTGACCGCGCTGAAATACAGGCAGTCGTAGACGGTGCGTTGGCAGCTCTCGCGCGGGGCCAGGTGCGGCTTGGTGGAGAAACCGTGTTCGAGGATGCGGAAACCGGAGTCGGCGACGATGTCGAGCACCTCCTCCGCCGTGTAGTTCATGCCGGGGCGAAAGGACATGGCGCCGTAGTTGACCCAGTAGCCGCCCGCCTGCAGCAGGCGGCCGATGCGGGGCGCGAACTCGCGCAGGTCCTCGCCGACGGCGTCGATGAGGAAGGGCGTGAGTATCACCTGGAAGGAACCCTCGGCAAAGGGCAGGTGCATGGCGTCTGCCAGCATGTAGAGAAAGTCGCCCTCCGGACGGCCCGGCGCGCGCAATTGCCAGTAGCTGACGTTGTCTGCGGCGTTGCGCACGTTGTTGGGCTGGATCTGGTACAGGTTCAGCTCACCGCCGGAGACGATCCGCCGGGCGCCGAGCAGCATCAGCGGCGCGATGTCGACCGAGACCGTGAACGGGCACCCGTAGTACTTGTGCAGGTTGAAGGAATCGCGGCAGGCGCCGGCCCCCAGTACCAGCAGCGATTCCAGGTCCAGGTCGTCGGGCAGGATCTCGATCACCTTGTCGCACAGGATGTCGACTTCCCCCGTATCCCAACCCCAGTCGCGCAGCAGGTAGACGATGAGCATGAAGGAACCGAGGGCGTCGGTATGTTCGGTGGGTGGCCGGCCCGGCCCCAGCTGGCGTTGCGGCGCCATGAGCTCGAGCAGGGTCTCGAGGTTGGCCGCGCGCGCGCGGGTGACCCGCTCGAGGCGCTCCTTCAACGGCGGGTAGGTGTCGGGCGAGGCGATCAGGCGGCGGTTGGACTCGATGTTGCGCTGCTGCGAGGCGACGAAGTTGCCGAGGCGGTTCTGCCACAGGCCGATGAACTCGTCCGGGTCGGGCATCAGTACCGGGATGTCGGTGAGCAGCGGGAAGGCACGCCCGCAGCCCTCGCAATGCACGCTGTCGCGCAGTTGCAGCGTCTGTGAACAGGCCGGGCAGCGCAGTTTCCCGGAGGCAAGGAGTCTTTCGATGTTGTTGTTCACTGGTTCAGGGGTCCACTGGTTTCCGCCTTCGATGGCTGGCGCGCATTGCCGGCCGCCGGCGGGGGCGGTGACGACCTGCGATTTTCCATGCAGCGGAGTTTTCGTTAGACTGAGAAAAAATAATTACAGGTTTTATGATTGTAGTCACCGCACTATATACCAGTCCGGCGGCAAAATTGGTATCCCTCTCCCTGGTCTCGCGGGGGGCAGGAGTCTGCCCGTCATCGGGCAGGGTGCGGTGGAGGGTTTCTAACCCCCTGCTTGTTTTCTCGTTTTCCAGATGGTGAAGGTGACGGGCGATGGCTCTCGATGGTGAAGGACTGGATGCGCAAGCACGGGCCCTGTGCGCGTCCGGAGACTTTGCGTCTGCGCTGGCCCTGTATGAACAGATCTGCGAGGAAGAAGATTCCGGTGTCGAAGCCTGGCTCATGCAGGGTGTCTGCAACCAGAAGCTCGGGCATGGCGACCGGGCGTTGAGTGTCTATCAGGAAGCGCTGAAACGCCATCCGGATGAGCCTCGGCTCCATGTTCGGGCGGGCCGTTTGCTTCAGAAGGAGGGGCGTCTGGAGGAGGCCGAGAGGGCCTGGCGCCGCGTGCTGGAACTCAGGCCGGACGATGTGGCGGCTCTTGCGGCGTTGGGAAATGTGCTGCTCGGGCAAGGAAAGCCGGAGGATGCGCTGCCCTTCTACCGCGATGCCTGCGCTGCCGAGCCGGCTGATGCCCGGCTTCACCTGCTGCTCGGTTGTGCATTGCGGGATCTGGGACGCGCACGGGAAGCCGTGGACAGCCTGACTGAATCCGTCCGCCTCGATCCGTCCAATGCCGATGCCCATTTTCACCGCGGTCTGGCCTTGCAGGAAACCGGATCCCTGCAGGAGGCCGGACAGAGTCTCGATGAGGCAGTGCGCCTGTATCCGGATTACGCGCCCTATCTCCTGGCCCGGGCAAAGCTGTACCAGCTGAGCGGGAACGCGCACCAGGCGCTGAAACTGTACCAGGAAGCGACGCGCTTCGAGCCGGGCAACGGCAATGCCTGGTATGAACGGGCCAGCCTGCTGTATGAGCTGGGACAGCTGGACGAGGCGGTGGATAGCTACCGCCGGGCGGTCCAGTGCCAGCCGCGGCTGGCCCGCGGTCACGTCGGTCTGGCCGCTGCCCTGATCGCGCTTGGTCGGCCCGCGGAGGCAGCGGCGTCCTGTGCCGAGGTGCTGCGCCGGCATCCGGGACATGCGGATGCCTCGGCACTGGCGGCCCAGGTGGCCCTGCGCAAGGGGGACCGGCAGGAAGCCTACGAGCTGTTGCGGCCGTTGCTGGAACAGGGGGTGCGTTCGGAGAACGTCGTCATGGCCTTCGCCAACGTCAGCCGCGACGTCGGCCGCGTGGGCGAGGCGATTTCACTGCTGGAAGGCATTCTCGCGGACAGCGGGGGGCAGAACAACGAGAGCCGGGTGAATCTGCATTTCAGTCTCGGACGGCTGTATGACGGCGAACAGGACTACGAGCGCGCCTTCCATCATTTCCAGCAGGGCAACCGCCTCAAGGGTGTGTCCTTTTCGCCCGAGCAGCACCTCATGGAAGTGGACGCCTTCGTCGAACTGAACAGCTGGTATTTCCTCAACAACCTGCCGCGTGCCTCCATTCATTCGGAGTTGCCGGTGTTCGTCATCGGCATGCCGCGCTCCGGGACCACGCTGGTGGAGCAGGTCCTGTCCAGCCATCCGGCGGTGCACGGCGCCGGCGAGCTCACCGACATGGGCGAGCTGGTCGAGGGTCTGCCGCGCATGCTGGGGACGGGCAAGACCTTTCCCCACTGCCTGTCGCTGCTGACCACGGAGCACCTCGACCGCCTGGCGCGCACCTACCTGGGGCGGCTGCAGGCGCTGGCTCCCGGCGCGGAGCGCGTCACCGACAAGATGCTGGGGTTCATGTA
Organism: Gammaproteobacteria bacterium; assembly: GCA_011321775.1. GTDB lineage: Bacteria > Pseudomonadota > Gammaproteobacteria > DSM-19610 > DSM-19610 > Thiogranum. The sequence goes on from DROT01000184.1 coordinate 21,853, forward strand.
TCTCGGTCTCATCGACCGCATGCTGCCGGGGGCACGGATCATCCATTGCCGCCGCGATCCCCTCGATACCTGCCTCTCGGGGTACTTCCAGGATTTCACCAGCAGCCACGACTATGCCTACGACCTTTATAACCTCGGTGCCTACTATCGGGGCTACGAGAAGATCATGCAGAACTGGAAGAGCATCCTCGGCATCCCGATGATGGAGGTCCGGTACGAGGACATGGTCGCCGACCAGGAGAAGGTCAGCCGCAGCCTGATCGAGTTCTGCGGCCTGGAATGGGACGATCGTTGCCTGCGCTTTCACGAGAACGAGCGTTTCGTCGGCACCGCCAGCTTCGACCAGGTGCGGCGGCCGATCTACCGGAGTTCGGTGCAGCGCTGGAAGAACTACGAGCCTTTCCTCGGCCCCCTTCGGGCCGGCCTGGCAGGGGAACCAGCCAGCCCATGAGCGGCCGCTTCGTGTTCGTATTGCTGCTCACCGGCGTGCTGCTGGGGGGCTGCGAGGGCAAGACGGGCGACGTCGGCGACTCATTCGAGCCGCAACTGCTGGAGGCGCTGGCGCTCACCGGCCAGGACCGTTCCACCCTGGTGCTTCCCCGGGTTCCCTACCCGGTTTCCACCCCGGCCCGCATGGCGCTGGTGGATCGGTCGCTGGCCGATCCGCCTTCCATGGCAAGCCTCACCCGCCGGTTGCTGGCGGCCACGGGGAAGGAGTCACGCAGCCGCTACCTGCGCCGGCTGCTGGCCGAAGTCGACGCCGAGCCGGCGCGGGGCGCGCCGGCCCCGGAAGTGTCCATGGAGCAGATTATCGAGCGGCTGCGCGAACTCGCTCCCGGCGCAGACATCGGGTCGCCGCCGCCGGCGTGGTCGGCCGCCAGGCCCTTTGCCTCGGCCCTGCGGGCGCTGCTGTACCAGGCCATCGATGCGCGCCGTTCCTGGCGCGAGGCCTTCGGTGAGCCACAGATGGCGGAATTGCAGCCGTTGACGGCCGAGATCGCCTCGTTGCTGGCCTACCGCGGTCGCAAGCCCAACGGCTATCGCTTGCTAAAGGATGACTTCCATGCCCTGGGGGCTCGCCAGCGTCGAGGCATACTGGAGGCGGCGCTGCTCGATATGCTCGCTGCCGCCGAGCGGATCCCGCCGGGCGGGGCGACCGCGGGGGAAGACATGGCGGGAGAATGGCAGACACCGCTCGGGAAGGTGGAGGTGGCTGGCGGAGGTGACGATCGTCACCGGGGCGGCTACCTGCTGCTGATTGACACCGGCGGTGACGACCGGTACCAGGACGTCGGTGCGCCGCCGGATCCGGGGTCGGTGTCGGTGGTACTCGACCTTGGCGGGAATGACGAGGTGCACTGGGCGGCGGTACCGGGTCCCGGTGCCGGTGTACTCGGTCTCGCCCTGTGGCTGGATCGCGAAGGAGACGATCGCTATGCCGGCGGCAGTCTCGGGCTGGGGGTCGGGATCCTCGGCGCCGGGGTGTTTCTGGATGCCGCCGGCAATGATCGCTACGAAGCGGCGGCCTTATCGGAGGGAGCGGCGCAGTACGGTGTCGGCATCCTGGTCGACGATGCCGGCGATGACCGTTACCGGGCGAGTTTCAGCGGTCAGGGCTACGGGACCACCGGTGGCATCGGCATGCTGGTGGACGGTGGCGGCAACGACGAGTATGACTGCGGCGGGGTGATCGCGGACCCCGTGAAGAAACGGGCCGGCCGGCACCGATCGACCCGCTACCTGAGCCTGTGCCAGGGTTTCGGTTTCGGTCTGCGCCCGAAGATTTCGGGTGGTGTCGGTCTGCTCCTGGATCGTGACGGCGACGATCGCTACAAGGTCGGTATCTTCGGTCAGGGTGCCGGCTACTGGTTCGGTCTGGGGATACTGGCCGAAGGGGGCGGCGACGATCGTTATCAGGGTTTCGAGCACGTTCAGGGCGAGGGTCTGCACCTCGCGGCCGGTGTGCTCGGGGACTACGGGGGGGACGACCAGTATTCCGGCTACGAGCATGCCCAGGGGGTCGGGAAGGATCGGGCTGCCGGGCTGCTGTACGAACGGGACGGCGACGATGTCTACGAGGCCACCCGGGCGTCCCAGGGCGCCGGCCTGGCCTCCTATGGCGTCGGTATCCTCGTCGACCGCGCCGGCGACGATCGCTATCGGGCACAGGTGGATTCGCAGGGATTTTCCGGTCGCCCCGATCCCGGTTTCCCCGAGCGCGAATGGCCGACGGGCGTTCTGCTCGACCTGGGGGGCGACGATCTCTTTGAACAGACCTATGGTGAGGCGCTGAGCGGCTTCAGCCGGATACAGAACCGCCAGGGCGTCGCCCTCCGTTACGGCCGGCGCTGATTTTCGCGGTTGTGTGCTTTCAGTTACAGACCTGCCGAGGCCGGTGTCGCGATAATCCGGGCAAAACCAAGAACAGGTTTTTGCAGCGCAGCCGCCGAACCGGCGGATCAGAAGAAAACGGGGCGCTGCATGGCGCAAGACCGTGCACGAAAATTTCTGGAGGAGAAAAACATGAATTTCAAGAAAGTTGCGCTCGGCGTAGCGGTTTCCGCGGCGCTGGCCGGGGCCACCAGTGCCCAGGCGGTGATCTGGCGCACGCCCATCCAGGGTGGCGAGATCCTGTTCAACGACTGGGGATACACCGGCCCGGGCGGCCGTAACGCGATGCAGTTCGATGCGATCAACGGCTTCAACGGTGCCGCACAGATCCAGCACGTCATCACCAAGGCATCCGATGGCATTACACCGGACGCACCGCAGGATATCTGGAAGGACCTGAACGATCCAACCACCAAGGATCCGGTCTATACCGATGCCTTCATGGATACCATGACCAATTTTTACGGCTGGGGCTACACTTCGCCTGCAGGCTCGACTTTCAGCAACATGCAGATCGATGCCGATGGCGACTATTACATCGCCCGGAACGACATGCAGTTCAACTGGTACGAGGCTATCGATTACAAGAACATGGCGCTCGATGCCGATGGTGATCCCACGCCTGATGGTGACCCGACGCCAGATGGCATCTACGACAGTTCGAACACCACCAAGATCGGTTTCCAGCCTTACGCGCTATCGGATGCGAAAGGCTGGTGCGGGTCGGTGCTGACCTCCAATCCGGCCTCGCTGGAAGCCATGGCCGGTCAGGTGACCTTTGATTTCGGTTTCGAGGCGTACTTCCCCTGGAGTTCGAACAAGTCTCCGGGCTACGGCGCGATGCAGATCGTCAAGGATTTCCAGATGCGTAGTTTCGGTACCCTGGAGGTGATTGGCGGTGCCGGCAATCGCTATTTCAAGGCCGATGCCGTGGTCAACAACACCAACCCGGGGGTCGCTCCCACCACCGGTGCCGGCGTGGTGTCGACGCCGGTCCTGAATGAGGACGGAACGCCTGCCCTGGACGCCAACGGCAACCCGCGTTTCATCGATGTGGAAGAGAAAGCGGTGGGTGCCGGTGGTGTCGACGGAAACTATTACAACCAGGTCTCCTTCATGGGCGGGGGCATTGTGCCGGAGACCGTCTGGATCCTGATGAAGACGGGGACGGCGGGTAATCTGACTGACTCTGCGGATAATATTCTGGCGGTTCTGGACGTGGATGAGAACGGTAATCCCATCATCCCGATCGACCCGGCTACCGGTCAGCCCATGGTCGGTGATGTGGTGGAGCACCGGAATTCGTTCGCCAACTATCCCTTCCTGTTGCGTGCCGATGGGATACGCATCATTGACGGGCTCGATTTCAGTCTCTACAACGATTTCTCGAACGTGCCGGCGGGTGCGCTCGAGGGTATCGCCGACCTTTCCGCTGTCCCGGTGCCGCCGGCCGTCTGGCTGTTCGGTTCGGGCTTGATGGGTCTGGTTGGCGTCGCCAGGCGCCGTCGCCGGAACTGAGCGCGACCGATCCCGAAAAGAAAGGGCGCTTGCGCGACGGTGTCGCGCAAGCGCCCTTTCTCTTGTTCGCGCGGGCAAGCCGGCGGGCCGCCGCCTCGGCCGCGGCATAGCAGTATAATGGACCCATAATGATGTCGTTTCCCCGCTCCCTGCCCCTGTTGCTGGCGATGGCGCTGCTGGCCGGTGCCTGCAGCGAATCCGCTGGCGAGCGTGCCGCCGCGCACCTGGCGCGCGCCCGGCACTATCTCGAGGCGGGCAAGGTCGACAAGGCACGTATCGAATTCAGCAACGTACTCGCCATCGACAGGAAGAACGTGGCGGCGCACTTCCAGCTTGGCCAGGTCTACGAGCAGCAGCAGGAATGGCGCAAGGCCGTCGGGCAGTACCAGGCGGCCATCGCCCTGCAGCCGGATCATGTGCAGGCGCGCTTGCATCTGGGGCGTCTTTACCAGCGCGGCGGCGCTCCCGCAAAGGCGCTGGAGATGGCGCAGGACGTTCTGCGCCGCCAGCCCGGGCAGGTCGAAGCCCTGCAACTGAAGGCGGCGGCATTGCTGCAGCAGGGCAGGACGGACGAAGCGATCGAAATCGCCAACGGCCTGTTGCAGCTGCACCCGGGATATGCCGACACCGTGATCATGCTGGCGGTACACTACAACCGCAGCGGCAAGCCGGCGCGCGCCATCGAACTGCTGGAAGAGGGGGTCGCGGCCAATCCCGCCAACAGCACCCTGAAGTATTTGCTGGCGCGTTCCCTGAGCGCGGCCGGGCGCCTTCAGGAGGCGGTCGGGCTGGTGCGTCAGCTGGTCGAAACGGAGCCGCAGCGCCCCGACCATCTCGTGTGGCTGGCGAGCCTCCATGCACAGGACGGTGACCTGACCGAGGCCCGGCAGGTGCTGGATCGCACAGCGCAGCGTTTCTCCGACGATCCCGCGGTGCCGCGGATGATCGCGGAATTCTGGCTGGGGCGCGGGGAGCGCGCCCGTGCCATCGCCTCTCTCGAAGAGGCGCTGTCGCGGCAGCCTGATTGGCACGAACTGCGCCTGTATCTCGCCAGCCTGTACGAAGGCGAGGATCAGCCGGAGAGGGCACTGCGCTGTTATCGTGAAGTCATTGAGCGGGAGCCGGATGGGGTGGCCGGCCTGACGGCCCGCAACCGGCTGGCTCATCTGTTGTATACCAGAGGCGAGCTTGCCGGCGCCGAGGCGCTGGTTGCCGAGGTGCTGGAAGCCAACCCCCGTGACAACGATGCCCTGCTGCTGCGCGGAACCATGGCACTCGCACGCGACGACGCGGTCGCGGCCATTGCCGATTTCCGTTCACTGCTGAAAGACCAGCCCCATTCGGCGCGGCTGCTCGGCTTGCTGGCGACGGCGCACGCGGTCAACCACGAGCCGGAGCTGGCGCGTCGTGCGCTGGAACGCGCGGTAGACAACAATCCGACCGACGTCCAGTCACGGGTTGCGTTGGCGAAGCTGCTGCTGTCCCAGGGCGAACTGCGGCGTGCCGGAGAACTCGCTGACCAGGCGTTGCGCCTGGCGCCCGGCCACCTCGGTGCCATGCGCACGCTGGCACGGATTCGATCCGCCGGGTCGGACTGGGACGCGCTGCTGAAAGTCGGCACGCGCATGCAGAAGGCGGATCCCGAGGGAGCCGACGGCTATTTCTTCGTCGGGCTGGCACAACGCGGCCGCGGCGATACCGACGCCGCGGTGGCGTCGCTGGAGCGCGCCGTGGCGCTGGCGCCGGAGGACGACGCGGTACTGACGGCGCTGGTCGGCGCCCTGCTGGAGCTTGCTAGGCCGCAGGAGGCCGAGCAGCGGGTGCGCGCCTTCCTGGAGAGGCAGCCGAAGAATCCCACGGCCTGCAACCTGCTGGGCGAAGTGCTGCTGTACCGCAAGGATCCGGCGGCGGCCGCCGCGGCTTTTCGCAAGGCGATTGCGCTGGCGCCGCGGCTGGCGGTGCCCTATCGCAACCTGGGTCTGGCCCTGCGCGCCCAGGGACTGGAAGCGCAGGCGCGGAAGGTGTTTCGCCAGGGGCTGGAAGCGGTGCGCGGCGACGAGGCGGCGGAGGCCATGTTGCGCCCCTGGGTGGCCGCGGCTGCCGAGTGAGAGGATGCGGCTACCATGATCGTCTCCCATGAATATCGTTTCATCTTCATCAAGACGGTCAAGACGGCCGGTACCAGCATCGAGGCCTGGCTCTCCGGGCGCTGCGCGGCCGGCGACGTCTTCACGCCCATTCATCCGCCGCTGGAGATGCACCAGCCGCGGAACCACGAGGGTTTCTACAACCACATGCCGGCGTTCGAGATCAGGGAGCGCCTGCCGGCGCAGGTATGGAACGGCTACTACAAGTTCTGTGTCGAGCGCAATCCCTGGGACAAGGTGTTGTCGCTGTTCCACATGCTCAACTACCGCAGCGGTTTCGAACTGTCACTGAACGAATTTGTCTCTGCAGACAACGAGGCGTTGATGCAGGTGTTCAACTATCCGCGCTACGTCATCGACGGGCATTGTGCCGTGGACCGGGTGATTCGCTATGAACACCTCGACCAGGAACTGGGCGAGGTGTTCTCGGAGCTGGGAATCCCCTATGGCGGATCGCTCGACGTGCACGCCAAGACCGAGATGCGGGCCGATGGCCGCCTGCCCTGGCAGGAAGTCTACAGCGAACGCCAGCGGCAGCTGATCGCCACCCTTTTCCGCCCGGAAATCGAGATGCACGGTTACGGTTGCGCGCCGGCGGATGACGGGGCCGGTTCGGGCTGAAGCGGGCGGTCTCGACCCTTTCCGGCCTCAGCCCCGGTACTGCAGCACGACCAGGTCTCCCTCGATCCACCGTTCGCGGTGCTTGCGCAGGTTTTCGGTGCGCAGCGAGCGCACCTCGAAACCGTGCTCGCCGGCCATCTTCCTGAGGTAGTCCGGGGCGTGTGCATAGCGGCCGGTGGGGCGCAGCCGGTAATCTCCTTCCTTCTGGTGTTCGGTGGAAAAGGCGAACAGCGCGTTGTCGCGGCTGCGCGCGCCCAGTGCCGAGAACAGCGGTTCCACGTCGCCGATGTAGGGAAACACGTCGGCACACAGGAACAGGTCATAGGATTCGTCCGTCTCCTGCAGGGCCGACACGATGTCGCCGGTACGGAGGTGGTCGTAGACCCCGCGTTCCCGGGCCTTGTCGATCATGCGTGCGGAGAGGTCGACGCCGCTCAGGCGGCGGACCAGCGGCCGGAAGGCGACACCGGCCAGGCCGGTGCCGCAGCCGAGGTCGATGGCGTTGTCGAACTCCGCCGCGGCATCCGTCAGTCGGTCGATCTCGGCGCGCAGCAGTGCCGGCATGGAATAGCCCAGGGTGTCGACCAGGTGGCGGTCGAAGCGACTGGCGTATTCATCGAACAGGTGGGCGACGTGTTCGGCCGGGGCGGCGCGGGTCTGTTCGCCCCGCAGGGCCGCCAGCATGTGGCGCGCCGGGCCGTGGGCGGGATCCAGTTCCAGGGCCCGCTGGTAGCAGCGGGCCGCTTCCTCCGGTTGCTCGCGCGCCTGCTCGGTGACGGCGAGGTTCACCCAGGCATCGGTATAGCCCGGATCGATCTCCAGGGCCCGCCGGAAGGCGGCCACGGATTCGTCCATCCTGCCCTGCAGTCGCAGGGCGTTGCCGAGGTTGTTGCAGGCGAGTGCAAAATCCGGGTTGATGCCGAGGGCGCGCTGGTAGCTGGCGACGGCCTCGTCCAGGCGCCCCGCCGCCTGCAGGGCACTGCCGAGGTTGGTATGCAGGCCGGCATCCCCGGGGGCGTGCCGGCGGGCCTGTTCGATCAGGGCGATGGAGCGATCGTAGCGGCCCGCCTGGTACGCGAGCACGCCCAGCATGTGCAGGGAGGTCGGTTCCTGCGGCCGTCGCCGCAGGACTTCCCGGTAGCCCGCCTCTGCCTCCTGCAGGCGACCCTCCCGGTGAAACTCGATGGCGCGTGCCAGGATCTCCCCGGTCTCGTCGGCGGGCGCTGCGTCGCCCTCCGGCCTGCTGGTTTCCCGGTTCACCGTCCGTGCCCCGCTTCCCCGCCGCCGGGATTGGATGGAAACATTATGTGATTCAATAGGATAGCCTTCATGCCCGCGACTGCCGAAATAGGGGTTGACGCTCGACCGTCAGTTCCGTGAATATGGGTGTGGAAGACGGCGCACGGGCTTCCGGAAACTGACCAGAACTATACCAATAACCCCGACGGTAGCAATCATGCAGTTCACCATCTCTGTCCGCGGCAAGACGGAAGACATTCCGATACTTCCCTTCCTGGCACGCAACTATCCGCAGGTGCCGCACGCGGATATCGACAGCGTGTTCGGTTTTCTCGAACGCTCGACGCTGTACGGCGGACGGCCCTTCTTCGAACGGCAGATCAGCGATGCCGATGTGGAGAAGCTGTACTCGGTCGGTATCGGGGTGCGCATGCCGCTGACCAACAGTTACGTCGAGCGCGAGGAATACGAGCAGAACCGTCCGCTGCTGGAGAAATATCATCGTCAGGGCAACGCCGTCATCGTCACCGTCGACGATCTCGCCCGCTGGATCCGCGAGGATTTTCCCCTCTATCGCATCGAGGCAAGCGTGATCAAGAACATCAACAGCTACGATGCCATCTACGATGCTTTCGATCTGTACGATACCGTGGTGCTGCCCATGAAGTTCTGCCAGGACCCGGATTTCCTGGTGAAGATCGAGCACAAGGAGCGTATCACGCTGTTCGCCAATGCCGGCTGTGCACTCACCTGTCCGTCCAAGATCTGCTATCCCTCCATCTCGAAGATCAACAAGTATCGCGGCGACGCCGAGTTCAAGTGTTCGCAGACGCTCAAGTACCGCGAGCGGCACGGCATGGTGGATTTCGACCTGGAGGAACTGCAGGCGCTGGGATTCAGCCGTTTCAAGCTCCTGCGCGCCAGGCCGGCGACAATCGCGGGTGTGCGCGGGGTGACCGGCTTCTGAGCGCTTGCCGCCGCATCAGTAGGCGGAGCCGTGTTCCAGTGCCGGGTTCAGGCACAGCACGTAGTTCACGACATTGCTGTTGCCGTGGATGAAGTAGTCGGTGCGGGCAAAAATGCAGGCTTCCACCAGCACGTCCTCCCCGAGTCTGTAGGGAGGGAAACGGGTCCCCCGGTTGGCCGGATGCGCGGCGTCGTGCATCTCGCCGAACTCGCTGCGGATCGCGGGGTAACTGGTGACGCGTTCACCATAGCGGCGCACGATCTCCCGCATCACGAAGGCGGAATCGGAACTTGCGAACACGCGTGCTTCGGGTCGGCGGGCAAGCTGGCGCTCGAGGGTCTCGAAGTAGCGCCCGAACGGAACTCCGAAGGTACATTCGAAGCGGCTGCGCAGGCCCGGAGCGCCACCGTCGATGCGGCCCGGTCCGCGGATGTGCAGTCCGATGGTGGGGCCGCGGAAATGTTGCGCCACGAAACGGTCGACGATCTCCTGTACATGCGGCTTGAGGTGGATGTAGCGCTGGATGATTCCGTGGGGGAGATGCCGGTCGCGCGGCAGCAGCAGGGGAACGCAGTCGCCGTCGCGTTCCCGCGGTGTGATGATGTTGTCCCGCATGCAGGCGACCGCGATGCCCCCCGGCAGTTGCGGACAGTCCCCGCCTTCCGCGTCGGCACCGGGAAAGCAGTCCTCGAAGTAGTAGTTCCAGGGATCGCCCGCGCGTTGCGGATCCCGGTAGCAGCTGTCGCTCCAGTCGATGGCGAAACGGTAGCCCCGCTGCTCCGCCAGGTGGAGTTGCTGAACCACCTCGTTGACGTTGGAAAACATGCCGGCACTGCGCAGCCTGAGCGTGAGGGTCTTCATGGGGTCGTCTGCTCCAGGGAGGAAAGCAGCGGCGCCAGTTGCGCTTCATAGTTCTTCCAGCGCCCGATCGACTTGCGGTACATCGGTTGCCGTACCTGGTCGTAGCTGGGGGTGTGGACGTCGCGGCTGGTTTCATGGAATCGCAGGCAGCTGTCGTTCCAATCCAGGCCGCAGTATTCGATCATTCTCCGGGTCACCACTTCCTGGTCCTCGACCAGTTCCTCGTAGCGTATTTCAAGGATCTCCAGATCGAGTACCTGTTTCCAGTATTCCATGATTCGGGCGTAGGCGGCGTGGTAGGCCGCCAGTTCCTCGAGGTCGGTGGTGAACAGCATCGAACTGCTGAAACGCTGGAAGTACATCGACAGGCAGCTGTCACGCGGATCGCGCTGCAGATGGATGACGCGCGCCTGCGGGAACAACAGCGAGATGAGGCCAAGATGCCAGAAGTTGGTGGGCATCTTGTCGACCACCAGCGCGGCGTCCGCCGACTTGCGCTGCAGGGTCTCCAGGTAGCTGCGGGCCGCCGTGGTCAGGCGCTTCCGGTCCAGCGTGGCGAGACGGGCGATGTGGTCCTCGCCGTCATACGGCCCGCCCAGTCTCGACGCCAGTTCGGCGATATCCGGCAACTCGCCGGCACCGTGAATATCGGGGTGGCTGGCGAGGATCTGTTCGGTGAGCGTGGTCCCCGAGCGTGGCAGCCCGACCACGAACAGCGGTCGCCGTGACTCCGTGCGTCCCCGCGGCAGCGCCTGCCAGTAGTCGCGGTCGTAGCGCCGGGACCAGGCTTCGATGGTTGCGTGCGAGGGAAAATTCCTTCCCCCCCCGGCCGGGCGGTGGATCTTGAGCCGGCGCTCCAGCAGGTTGGCCTGGCGGTAGTGTTCGAAGGCGCGCGGGTAGTCCCGGAGACGATCGTACTGCTTGCCGAGTTCGGAATGGACGCTGATCCTGGCCGAGATGTCCATGCGGCCCCCGGCGATTGCCGCCTCCAGTCGGCCAATGGCCTCCTGCTCGGTTCCCAGACTGCGCGACAGCGCCGACCAGGCGGTCAGTACCAGCGGATTGGTGCTGCCATTCTCGACCAGCGGCTGCAGCAGGCGGCGCGCCTGGTCGAACTCGCCACGCTTCTCCAGGATTGCGGCGGTGCTGCCGACCAGGTTCTGGTCGGCGGGACGGATCTCCAGCGCACGCCGGAAATGTTTCAGGGTGCCGTCGTAGTCTTCCTGCTGGCGGCAGATCTTGCCAAGCAGATGGTGGGCGTCGAAGAAGCGCGGATCGACCTTCAGTGCCGCCCGTGCACAGGATCGCGCGCGCGTGAAATCCTCCTCCGCCAGTGCCAGGTCGCCAAGGTTGCACAGTACCTGGGTACAGCGCGGATAGAGGCGGCGGGCGTTCTCCAGCACCTGCTTCGCTTCGCCGAAACGGTGCAGTCTCATCAGGACTGCGCCGAGGTTGCTCAGTGCTTCCAGGTAGTCCGGTCGCAGGCGGATCGCGTTGCGGTAGCTTTCGGCGGCCTTCTCCGTCTCGCCCGTCATCTGCAGCGCGTTGCCGAGGAAGTAGTGGGCCTCGGCCAGGGTTGCATCCAGGCTGATGGCGGCGCGGTAGCCGGTGATGGCGGAGTCCAGGTCGCCCTGGCACTGCTGCAGCGAGGCGGCGATATGGTGGGCGAGGGCGTTGTCGGGCTGAGCGTCCAGCACCCGGCGGCACAGTTCCGCGCCACGGGCGAAACGGCCACTTCGACGATAGAGGACCGCCAGTTCCAGCCCGGCGGCGTCCACGTCGCTTCCCTCCCGGCGCAGCCGCTCCGCCAGCGCGCCCGCCTGCCGGCGCAGTGGCGGTGCCAGACCGGTATCGGCTGCCAGCGAGGCGAGCTCGGCGAGCAGCGAGGAGCGGTCGATCGCGCTCATGCGAGGAGCCGGCGGCCGTTGCCGTCTTTGATGAGAAATATCAATGGAAACATGCGACTATCAAACGGGCAAAGGTTAAGGATATAATGAAAGGGTTGGTTGCACCAGCCGCGGCGGCAGCGCCCGGCGAGGATAACGACAATGCGCCGGCCGGGTCGTTGCCCGGACCGGGTGCGCCAGACAGGGTCTCTTCCCGCCTATGCCGGCAAAGAACATATTGACGCGATCGCTACGCCGCAAGGCCGATGCCCTGCTGGCCGGGAACGATCTGCCCGCGGCCGCGGAACTCTACCAGCGGATCTGCCGCAGCGACCGCGGTGACCTGGACGCGCGCGTCATGCTGGGGGTGGTGCAGCTGCGCCAGGGGCAGCCGGAGCGGGCCGCCGAGTGCTGTCGCGAGGCGCTGAAGATCGATGCCGGCCACGCGCTCGCCCACCATGTGCTCGGCTCGGCACTGGAGCAGCTGGACCAGCTCGAGGCGGCGGTCAGCGAGTTCCGCGCGGCGCTGCGGTTACGACCGGCCTTCGCCAACGCGCACCTGTTTCTGGGCAGGGTCCTGGCGCGTCTGGGACAAAACGAGGAGGCGGAACGCTGTCATCTCGAGGCACTGGAGCTGGAACCCGGCCTGGTTGCGGCGATGGCGAGTCTCGGCAGCCTGTACCTGAACACCGGCCGGCCCGGTGAGGCCGAGCGCTGGCTGCGCAAGGGGCTCGCCATCGCACCCGCACACGCCGCCATGCTGACCACGCTGGGGCAGGCGCTGGGCGCGCAGGGCAAGGACGCCGAGGCCGTGGCCGTGCTCGAAAGCGCGCTCCGCGCGGATCCGGATTCACTCGATGCGCTGCTGGCACTCGGCAGCCTGCAGAGCAAGTGCGGCGACTATGACCGTGCCCTGGAGTGCTACCGGCGCGTGAGCGATCTTCAGCCGGGGAACGAATATGCCATCGGTGCCCGGGCCCAGCTGCTCGAGCGCCGCGGCGAGATCGAGGCGGCGTTCGGGCTGTTGCGTCCGCTGGTGGAAACCGGTTCCACCCATATCAGTGTGGCGCTGCCGTTCGCCGAGCTGGCACTGCAGCTGGACCGCGGTCCCGAGGCCATCGAACTGCTGGAGCGTGCGCTGCCGGATCATGCCGACGATCCCCAGGGCCGCATCGACCTGCACTACCGCCTCGGCAAGTTGCTGGACCGCGGTGGCGAGTACGACCGCGCCTTCGAACATTACCGCCGGGCGAACCGTCTCAGCGCCGGGATCGTGGCCGCTTCCACGGGGCTGGACGGCATCGATGCGCAGGCGCGGCGGGTGCTGGAACGGAGTCGGGACTGTGACGCGGAGTTCTGGAAGTCGCTCCCGCGCGCCGCCAACGGTTCGGAATGCCCGGTCTTCGTGGTCGGCATGCCGCGTTCCGGTACCACCCTGGTGGAGCAGATCCTCGCCAGCCACGCGCGCGTTTACGGTGCCGGTGAACTCACCGCCATGGAGAACATCGCCCGTTCGCTCTGTTCCGGTGCGGCCTACCGCTCCGGCTACCCCGCCTGCCTCGAGGGCATCACGGCGCAGCGGCTCGAAGGACAGGCGCAACGGCACCTGCGGTTGCTGGCCTCCCTCGCCGGTGGTGATGCCGAACGGGTGGTCGACAAGTGCCCGCACAACTATATCCACCTGGGGCTCGTCTCCGTCCTGTTTCCGCGCGCGCGCGTGGTCCATGTATCCCGGGATCCGCGGGACACCGCCTGCTCCATCTACTTCCAGGCATTCACGCCCCTGCACGCCTACGCCTGTGACCTGCAGGCGATCGGTCGCCACTACCATGTCTACCGCCAGCTGATGGCCTACTGGGAGGAGGTGCTGGATATCGACATCCTTCACCTGCGCTACGAGGACCTGGTGGCGGAGCCGGAGCGGCACATCCGCTCGCTGGTGGACTTCTGCGGGTTGCCGTGGGATCCGCGCTGCCTCGAGTTCCACAACACCCGGCGCGACGTGAACACGCCCAGCTACGGCCAGGTGCGGCGCCCCATGTACCGTGGCTCGGTAGGTCGCTGGCGGCACTACCGTCCCCATCTCGAGCCGCTGCTGCAGGCGCTGGAGGAGGGGCAGCCGTGAGCCCGCACCGCAAGCTGCAGCGTCAGGCCGAGACCTCCATGGCGGCGGGGCGACTGGCCGAGGCGGCGGCCGCCTGGGAACGGCTGTGCCGTCTGGCGCCGCAGGACGCCGATGCCTGGACGGCGTTGGGCGTCGTCCGCCGGCGCCTGGGAGACTTCGCCGCGGCGGAAAGCGCTTGCCGCCAGGCGCTGGCCCTGCGTTCCGCGCATGCTCCCGCCCAGGCTGCCCTCGGGGCGGCATTGCAGCAGCAGGGACGCCTGCAGGAGGCCGTCGCGGCCTACCGCGAGGCGTTGCGCCTGGATCCGGGGCTGGTGGAGGCGCAGTATTTTCTCGCCAACGCGCTGCGCGAGGGCGGGCAGCTGGCGGAGGCCACGGAGGCCTACCGGCGGTTGCTGGAACTGGATCCCGATCATTTCCCCGGCCTCAACAACCTGGGGACCCACCTGCGCAACCTGGGCCAGGCCGAGGAAGCCATCGGCCTGCTGCAGCGCGCCCTGAAGCTGCAGCCCGGCCACGTCGCCACCCTGACCAACCTGGGTGACGCCCTGGTCGATCGCAGTCGCTGCGAGGAGGCCATCGAACTGCTGCAGCAGGCGGTACGGCGGCAGCCGGATTTCGCCAATGCCTGGCGGGCGCTGGCCAATGCACTGCACCACGCGGGGCGGCTGCCCGAGGCGCTGGATGCCTACGGGGAGGCGCTGGCGCGGGTGCCGGGCTGGCACGAGGCGCAGCTGGGGCAGGCGAAAGTCCTGGAACAGCTGGGCGAGCACCAGCGCGCGCGCGCGCTGCTCGACCCCCTGCTGGAGGCCGGTCATGGCGGGGCGCTGTCGGCTTTCTTCGACGTCAGCCGGCATACCGGGGAGCGCCGGCAGGCGGTCGACCGGATCGAGCGCGTCCTCGGGGAGCGGCCGGACATGCCGGACGCAGCCGCCGCCGGCTTCCATTTCCAGTTGGGAAGGCACTACGACGAAAGCGGCGACTACGAGACGGCCTTTCGTCATTTCCAGCAGGCCAACCGCCTGACGCCGGCGAGCTACGACCGCGAGCGACAGGTGCGCCAGGTCGACGACATCATCACCACCTGGAACCCGGATTTCGTTCAAGGCATGCGGTGTGCGGCCAATCGCTCGGAACTGCCGGTCTTCATCGTCGGCATGCCGCGTTCCGGCACCAGCCTGGTGGAACAGATACTGGCCTCGCACCCGGCGGTATTCGGTGCCGGCGAGCTGTCGCAGATCTCCCGGATCGCGCAGCAGTTCTCCATCGACTATCCGGGACTGGCGTTTCCCCGTTTCGCCCGCTACGTCACCCGCGAATCACTGGACGGCGCGGCGCGCCGGCATCTGGACGAACTGGGCGCGCTTGGCGGTGACGCCGCCCGGGTTACCGACAAGATGCCCTACAACCTGCCCTACGCCGGCCTGATCGCGCAGCTGTTTCCGCGTGCGCGCATCATCCAGTGCCAGCGCCACCCGCTGGATACCTGTCTTTCCTGTTATTTTTCCGATTTCGGGAGCATCGGCCACGACTACTCCTATGATCTTCTGACCACTGGTGAGTTCTACATTCAGTACCATCGTCTCATGGAGCACTGGTCGGCGGTATTTCCCGATCGTGTCCTGAACATCGCCTACGCCGAGCTGGTGCAGGACCAGGAGCGCCAGAGCCGCCGGCTGGTGGAGTTCTGCGGTCTCGACTGGGACCCGCGCTGCCTGGAATTCCACAACAGCGGGCGCTTCGTGTTCACCCTGAGCTACGAACAGGTGCGCCAGCCCATGTACACGCGCTCGCTCGGCCGCTGGAAGCACTATGAGCGCCAGTTGCAGCCGCTGCGCGAACTGCTGGAATCCGCCGGTATCGACTGCAGCTGAATCGTGTTGTCGCGAATTTCGCTGGCACTCAGCCCAACCTAACGGCTGTGGGGGAGGCGGGCTCAGCGGTCTTTGCACCAGTTGCGCCACATCTCGCGGTAGGCGGCTTCCACCTCGCGCGCCATGGCGGCGCCGTCGCACAGGGGGGAGCTTGCCACCCGCTGGCGCATGCTGGCGCGCATCTGCGCCAGCCGCTCCCGGTCGCCGGCGAGGGCCATGGCGATCTGCAGGTACCCGTCCGCGTCGTCTGCCACCAGCTCGTCCAGCCCGACCTGGTGCAGCACGCTGGCGGACAGCCGGCCGCGGTGTACCGGTCCGAGCAGGGTGATCACCGGCACCCCCATCCACAGGGCTTCGCAGGTGGTTACGTGGCCGTTCCAGGGGAACGGGTCGAGGGCGATGTCGATCTCGCGGTAGACGTCCAGCCAGCAACCGTCGGCGGGCGGCTGGTGGCGCAGTTCCAGCTGTCGCTGGTCGATGCCGTGACGGGCGAAGGCGGCACGCAGCCGCTCGGCGGCGCGGTCGCGCAGCATGTCGCGGTACAGCAACAGGCGTGCCCGCGGCAGGGCTCGCAGCAGCCGGCTCCACAGGGCGATGACGGCCTCATTGAGCTTGACCAGGTTGTTCAGCGAACCGAAGGTAAGACGGTCCCGGGCGTGTGCCGGCAGTGGCCCCGGCGGTGGCGCATCCTCCGGCGGCCGGTAGCGGGTCAGGCCGCCGGGCAGTCGGACCAGTCTTTCCGTGTACAGCTGCTCCGCCCCGGCGGGGTCGGCGATGGCATCGCCGAGGCGGTAGTCGACCGCCGGGAGGCCGGTGGTGTTGGGATAGCCCAGCCATGAGACCTGTACCGGCGCCGGCCGCAGGCCCAGCACCGGCAGGCGGTTGCGCGCCGTGTGTCCGGCCAGGTCCACGAGGATGTCGATGCCGTCGTCACGCACGCGCCGGGCCAGTTCGGCATCCGGCACGCCGACCGTGCGGCGCCAGCCGTCGGACAGGGATTTCAGCCGCCGGCTGGTGTCGTCCTCCCGCACCAGCTGGGCGTAGCAGACGACTTCGACGACCTCGTGGTCGTGGTGCGTCAGCAGCGGCTCGAAGAAGCGGCTGACGGCGTGGTCGCGCAGGTCCGGGGACAGGTAGCCGATGCGCAGCCGGCGTTCGGGATCCGGGGCGTTGCCGTGATCCACCATCGTGCCGTGCGCCGGGGCCTGGACCTCCGCCCAGCGCCGGTGTTCCCGCAACAGCTGTTCCTCGTCGAGGTCCGGAAGATAGTTCAGGCACAGCAGCAGGTTGCTGTGGGTCTGCGCGGAGGCGGGATCGAGTTGCAGGGCACGACGGTAGCTGTCCACCGCCTCCTCCAGCCGCCCCAGGGTCTTGAGCACGTTGCCGAGGTTGTTCCAGGCACCGGCAAGTTGCGGGGCCAGGGACAGGGCCCGGCGGTAGCAGTCGGCGGCCTCGTCCATGCGGGCCTGCTGGCGCAACACGTTGCCGAGGTTGTTCCAGGCGTCCGCGGCCTCGGGCTTCACGCGGATGATCTCGCGGAAGGCCGCGGCGGCCTCGTCCAGGCGGCCGAGGGTGCGCAGCACGCGGCCGAGGGCGGTGTGCACGTGCAGCAGGCCGGGGTTCAGGCGCAGCGCCTCGCGGTAGCAGTCGGCGGCCTGCGGCAGCTCGCCCTGCTGTTCCAGGGCGCGGCCCAGCTGGAAGTGCGCCGGGGCGAAGTCCGGCCGCTGCGCCAGCAGTTGCCGGAACTGTGCGGCGGCGTCCCCGGGGCGACGTTGCTCCAGCAGGGCCCGGCCGATGCCAAGAACGCCTTCGGGCACACCGGTGTCCGCCAGCCGGCGGAAGCACGCCTCCGCTTCCCGCGCCGCTCCCCGCTGCAGCAGGGCGTTGCCGAGGTTGAGCCAGGTGGCGGAGAATCCGGGCTCCAGCCGGGCCGCCTCCCGCAGCTGCCCGATCGCCTCGTCGAGCCGGCCGGCGGCGGCCGCCAGGGTGCCGAGCAGGTAGAGGGCACGGGCGTTGTGCGGATCCTCCTCGAGGATCTGCCGGCACAGCTGCTCCGCCCTGTCCGGGTCGCCGGCGCGCTGATGTTCGAGCGCGCGCTGCAGTCGCGGATCGGCCGTCACGGCCTCAGCCCCCGGCCGCTGCGCCGGAACACCAGCGTTGCCAGATTTCCCGCCAGCTCTCTTCCAGCGCCGCGGTGAAGCCGGCGGCGTCGCACAGCGGTGCGGCGCGCATGCGGTCACGCAGCCGGTTGCGCAGCCGGACCAGGCGCCCGGAGTCCGCGGCCAGGCGCGCGGCCACGGCGAGGTACTGTTCCTCGTCGCCGGTGACCAGGTCGTCCAGCCCGACCTGGTGCAGCAGGCTCACGCCGACGCGGGCGGCGTGGACGCGCCCCGCCAGGGTGATGACCGGAACGCCCATCCACAGCGCCTCGCAGGTGGTGGTGGTGCCGTGATAGGGAAAGGTGTCGAGGGCGATGTCGATGCGTCCGTAGGCCGCCAGGTGTTCCCGGTGAACGGGCACCGGGTCGAGGAAGGCAATGCGCCCCGTCTCGATACCGGCGTCGGCGAAGCGCGCCAGCAGCCGTTCGCGGGTGGCGGGGTCGCCGGTGGCCCGGCTCTTCAGCAGCAGGCGCGAATCCGGCACCGCGGCGAGGATGCGCGCCCAGGCGCGCACCACCGCGGGCGTGGTCTTGGCGAGGTTGTTGAAGGAACCGAAGGTGACGTGCCCCGCGGCCAGCGAGGGCGGTGCGCCGCAGGCGGGCGCATCCACGGGCGGACCGTAGCAGAGGAAACTGTGCGGCAGGCGCAGCAGGGTCTCGCTGTGCAGCGCCTCGGTCTTCCCCGGCGGATCGGCGCGACCGTCGCTGATGCGGTAGTCGATGGCCGGCAGGCCAGTGGTGTTGGGGTAGCCCAGCCAGCTCAGCTGCAGCGGTGCCGGCTTGCGCGCGAACATCAGCAGGCGGTTGTGGGCGGTGTGCCCGGCGAGGTCGATCAGGATATCGACGCGGTCCCGGCGCACCCGTTCGGCCAGCTGTTCGTGCGACAGGCGGGTGGCGTCGGTCCAGCGGTCGCAGTGGCCGCGCAGGCGTTCGGTGGTGGCATCCGGGTGCGCCACGTCGGCATAGCAGCCGATCTCGAAGTCCTCATGGCGGTGGTGCGCCAGCACCGGTTCGAGGAAGCGGGCGACCGAATGTTCGCGCAGGTCGGGGGAGACATAGCCGATGCGCAGCCGTCGTCGCGGGTCGGTTTCGTTGGGCCAGTGCGACGGTGGTCGCAGACCGGCGCAGTGGACCCGGGCCCAGCGGCGGTGATCCTCGAACACGGCCTGTGGATCACGGTCGCCCAGGTAGTTGAGGCAGGCCAGCAGGTTGCTGTGCGCGTCGTCCAGCCGCGGCTGCAGTTCGATGACTCGGCGGAAGGCGGCCTCCGCGGCCGCCGCGTCACCGGCGTGCAGCCGCGCGCGGCCGAGGTTGACGAGCATGCGCGGATCGTCCGGGCGGATCTCCAGGGCGCGCTGCAGCAAGCCGGCGGCTTCCTGCAGGCGGCCGCGGTTGGTCAGCAGCGCCGACAGGTTGTTGAGCGCCGGCACGTGATCCGGCGCCAGCGCCAGGGTGGCGCGATAGGCGGCCTCGGCCTCTTCGTCCAGTCCCTGCTCGCGCCGCGCCTCGGCGAGGAAGTAGTGGGTCTCGGGCAGACTGGCGTCGATGGCCAGCGAGCGCTGGTAGCAGCCCAGCGCCTCGCCCAAACGCCGCTGGCGGTGCAGGGCCGCGCCCAGCGCCTGCCAGGCGGTCGCATCGTCCGGATGTTCCGCCACCAGCCGGCGAGCGGCCTGCTCCGCCTCGCCGAAGTCGCCGAGGCGGCGGCACAGCCGCGACAGCTCCAGCCACGCCTCGCGGTCGCGGGGACTGCGGCGGCAGAGCTTGCGGTAGAGTTCACGCGCTTCGGCCAGCCGCCCTTTTGCGGCCAGCTGGCGGGCCTTGCGCATGCGGACCTGTCTCCCGGGAACAGCCGTCATCGCCGCTGACCCGCCTGCTCGCCGCTGCCGTCGCTGGCATGGCGGAACGAGGCGCAGCCCGTGCCATGGCATGGCGGCATGTCGCCGCTTGGTTTACCTGCCGTCAACCGGCGTATTCCTTCCATATCGAGCGGTAGGCCTTCTCGAGATCGCGGGTGAATCGCGGGAAGTCCATGAGCCTCGAGTTGGCAAAGTCATCCCTGAGTGTGCGGCGAAGTTCGACGATGCGATCCCGGTCGTTGGCGAGTTCGACCGCCTTCTCCAGGTAGTCGTCCTCCGTCGAGGCAACGAGTTCGGGGTGACCGATGGCGTGCAGGATCGTCGAGCAGACACGCGAGGCGTGGCGGTCGCCGTACAGCGTAAGGATGGGGACGCCGAGCCAGAGCGCCTCGCAGGCGATGGTGTGGTTGTTGTAGGGAAAGGTGTCGAGGATGAAGTCGCATTCGGACATCAGCCCCATGTGCGCCGTGCCGGCCGGGAAGTTCGAATAACGTTCCGGGATGGAGCCGATGAAGTCGATCCTGCCCAGGTCGGCGCCGTGTGCGGCGAATTTTTCCTCGAACCAGGATTTCGACAGCTCGTTTATCGACAGCCTGAAGAGCATCAGGCGCGAATCCGGAACACGGTCCAGGAGACGGGACCAGAGATCAATGACGCGGTCATTGATCTTGTAGAGATTGCAGAAGGATCCAAAAGTCACCGTGTCCGTGCCGGTACAGGGCGGTTCTGTCGGCGAGGGAGCGTCTTCATGCGGCTGGTAACAGATGAAACAGTCGCCGATCGAATGGAGCCTTTCCGTGTGGAACGCCTGGTCCTCCTCCGTATCGAGGTACCGGTCGGTCAGCTTGTAGTCGATGGTGCTGAGGCCGGTCGTATTGGGGTAGGCCTCGTATTCGACCTGTACCGGAGCGGGTTTCTGCAGCAGGACCTCGAGCCGGCCGCCGGCGGTGTGGCCGGAAAGATCGACCAGGATGTCGATGCCGTCGTTGTAGATCAGTTCGCCCAGCCTCTCGTCCGAAAGACCCTCGACATCGCGCCAGTGATCGGCATAGCCGATGAACCGCTCGGTGACGCTGTCCTTGCGGGTGTCGTTGTAGTAGCAGAATATTTCAAACGAGGACTTGTCGTGATTCGCGAGTATGGGCTCGATGAAATAGTACACGGCGTGGATCTTGAAGTCCGCGGACAGATACCCGATACGCAAGCGCCTGTCCGGATCCCTGTCGTGGCTGGAATGATCGAATGTCTCCCGCGGCGCCGCGGAGAAGGATTCCCATTTCCTGTGCATGTCCAGGAACGCCTGCCGGTCCAGTTGCGGAAGGTAGTTGCTGTTCAGGAGATAGGCACTGTAGGTCTGGGGGGTAGGGGGCTGGAGTTCCATGGCCCTGTCATAGTATTCGAGATACTTGTCGATGATGCCGAGGGTCTTGTAGGTGTCTCCCAGGGCGATGAATGCGTCGGGAAGATGTGGCTCGATCTCCGCGCATTTCTTCAGCAGTTCCAGTGCTTCCTCGTGGCGGAACAGTCTGACGAGAAGCCTGGCCAGTTCGATGCGAGGTGTCGTCTGTCGGGGGAACTTCTCTATGATGTCCCGGTACACCGCTTCAGACCGGCCGACATTGCCCAGAGACCAGTGGAACCTTGCCAGTTCGAGACATGGCTCCATGGTTGCGCCGGCGTATTCGCATGCCTTTGCATACAGGGCGAGCGAGGCTGTCGTTTCCCCCATGCTCCTTAACGATTGGGCCTTTCCATAATAGCCTTCATACCGGTCCGGGTGGGACGCCGTGACCCTGTCGAAGAAGGTGAGTGATTCCGACGGACGCCCTGCCGATGCCAGCGCCTGACCGTGTAACATGTTGGACTCCGGATCCTGTGGCCAGCGCCGCTGCAGCTGCCCGGTCCACTGGAGAGCCCCTTTGCCGTCGTCGCCGGAAAGTGCCAGCAGGGCAAGATACCTGATGGCATGGTAGTTCCCGGGCTGGGCCGAGAGGACCCGCTTCAGGGTCTTTTCGGCGTTCGCGTAGTCACCGAGTTCATATTCGACAGCCCCGAGGAACAGCAGGGTTTCCGGATCCCCGGGGTTGAGCCGCTGCGCATCGGCCAGGTCTTCCCGCGCCAGTTCCAGCTGGCCAAGTTCGCGGTGGAGCATGCCCGAGGTCTTTCGTACCCAGAATACATCAGCTTCGACCTCGCGCATGCTGTCGAGAACGTCCAGGGCTTCCCGGAATCTGGACTGCTTGATCAGAAAGTCGACTGTGGCGGTATCGGTCATGGCCTGGGTGGAATTGCGTATTGTGTTCGTTGGATCAGTTTCTTGTTATGTGCCGTCCTGGGAGCCTGTCCGAGTACTGGGGGCCGTAGCGAGAGCGTGGCACAGCGAGGCGATTTTTGCGATCGTTTGAGGCGCATAGTGGGTACTATGCGGCGAAAAGGATCGCGAAAAGCGGCCGCTGTGGTGCGCTCGCAGCACGTCCATCATTACTTGGACAGGCTCCTAGTATATTCGAATTCTGCCATGATTGCGGACTGCTCAATGCCACCGGTGGTCAGCGATACAAGCCTTTGCTATTGTCTGGCAGCGGTGACCGGCCGCGAGTTGCGAGGATTCGTGGCGGGGCTGTTTTGGATTACCTGCCTCCACCCGTCTTTCCTATGCCGATAGTCTTTGAATTTCAGCAATTCCGGAGTCCTCGCGAGGGGCAGGAACGCTTTGCCGCCTCGCTGCAGCTGGCGCGGGAGCGCGGTCAGGACTCCCGCCCTGTCCTGGACTGGCTGGAGCAGGCCGATATCAGAGGGCCGGGCCTGGTGTTTGACCTCGCCGCGATCGAGCAGCGCATGCGCTGGCTGGGCCGGGTGGCCGCTGAGTTCTCGGCGAGCCCCCTCGTGGCCGTCAAGAGTTGTTCGGAGACGGTCTTTCTGGAGCTCGCCCGCCGGCATCTCGCCGGGTTCGACGTTTCCAATGTCGCAGAGTACTCCCGTCTGCCGGTGGATCTCGCTGGCAGGCTCGTGTCCGTAACCTCGCCGGCAATGGTCGATGCGCCGGAGGCCTTTCTCGGCAGGGGCAACCAGCTGGTCGTTACCGTTGACAGCCGCTTGCAACTCGAACGGCATCTCGCGCGGGAAGGCCAATCCGACTACATCCTGCGCATCCGGAGTTCGGACCTCCTGGAGGGAAGACGGCCACTGGATCCTGCCTACTATCCGGGTTCCCGCTTCGGATTCAGTCCCGACGAGGTCGGACAGTTGTTGCAGGACTCCGCGGTGAGAAAAAAGCCCCCGGCGGGATTCCATGTGCATCATGGAAGCGAGAAGAACAGCGCAGCTACCTACAAGATCCTGATCGAAGGGATGGCGCAGCTTGCCAGCCTGCTCGATGCGCCACCTCGCTACATCAACCTGGGAGGGGGGTGGCACAGACTTGCGGCTTCCGCTATCCGGGAGGTGTTGCTCAGTGCGCGCAGCCACTTCCCTGCCCCCTGCGTCCTGTTGTTCGAGCCGGGGCGCTGGTACGGCGAGGGCGCTGGTTACGCTGTCGGCAGTATCGTCAATATCGCGCGAACCGGAAAAATTGTTCGTTGTACCCTCGATCTCTCGGGCAAGAGTCACCTTCACTGGTCGATGCCCACGCTGTTGCACACCTTCGACGAGCGATACAGTGAGGGAGGTGCGGTGCAGATTTTCGGGCCTTCCTGCTACGAATCGGACTTCGTCGGAAAGTTTTATCTCCCCTGTGCCGGGGACGTGATACGGGACGCGGGGCTGGATTTCGGGAGTCGACTGGTGTTCGGGAACGTGAGCACCTATTCCCTGGAATGGAACACGTCCTTCAACGGGGTACCGGCGGCAAATGTCCACTGGTGTCGCCTGTGAACGGCATGGCGGTCTACCTGGCCAGTACCAGAGCCCGCACCATTTCGAATACCCCCTTGTCACCCAGCCGGCTGCAGAGTTCCGGGTCGGCGGCTTTCAGGCCCTGAACAGCTTCCCTGACCATTTCGAAGAGATACTGGTCACCGTATTTGATCCGGAAGTTCAGGGTTTTCTCGCGCGTCTGCGCGACAGTTGCCCTGGCGGTGTCCGGGGCGCTCCGGATCAGGGATTCCCGGTAATCCGGTTCACCGGAATCGGCACGCCGTATGGCCTCCTGCACGTGTGCGGCAAAACGGTCGGCATGTGTCTTGCGGTACTCAGGGTCGAGATAATCCTTGTTGCTGAAGATTCCGCGGCAGGATGCGCTCCCGCACAGGCACTCCATGTGGTAACCCAGGGTTATGTCGGAAGTCGAGTAATCATAGGTGATCTCCTGGCCGGGTGCGATGTCACGAATTGCGGTCAGGGTTCCATACGACGACCACCAGCCGCTTGGGTCGCAGGAGTGGTTGATGAACTTGATGTCACCCTGGCCGAAAGCGTAGTCGTCTTCGCCTATCTGGATGGCAAATGCCAGAAAACGGATACGTTTTTGCGGGGGCCAGGTGATGATTTCATGCAGATGTACCGGCGGTTTGCTGTCCTCATAACGGAACAGTACCGAGCCCGCAGGAATGAGGGTTTCGGCGACGAGTCCCCTTCCCTCGATGGTGCTGTCCTGTTGTACTTTTATGGCGGGGTGAAGTCTAGACATGGTCGTCGCTCGATGAGTCGATAATGGTTGCAGCGGTATCAGGAGTTCATGAATTTTTTCACGGTCTGCAGCAGTTCCGGGTAGCGGGCCTTGAGCATGTCAACCGATCCGGTTCGGCCGATGTCATTGAGAAGATCGACCGTGCCTGCCAGCGAAGGTCCCTTGCGGGAGCCCATGGCAACGCGTATTACCTGCAATCCATCGGGCTCGTCCTGTATGCTCGTTTCGACGCGATGACCGCGGAAACCGAAGCTGGAGCCTGGTGTGAACGTGAGCTTGCGTTTCCTGGCTTCGTGAAAGATAACATGCTTCAGAAGTTCCCGCCCCTCAGGGTCGATGTCATCGCGTAGTTGCAGGTTTACGAAAGGCGCGACTGCCCAGTGCGCCGGTTTGTGCCCCTGCGCAAGTGAGGGGTGAAAGTGGTTGACAAACAACCGGTCTGCCCCGGTCTCCAGGTTCCGGGCCAGGGTGGCGTTGTTTTCGAATACCGCGCTGGCATGTTGTTCCGTGAAGTCCGCATCGAGAAATCCCGGATAATCCAGGGCAGCCGTCTGGTCCAGGGACAGACTGAATCCCATGGCGGCTCTGTATTTCCGCATGCGCTTGGTTATACCGCTGACAATGGGAGGGGTGGTGGAAAGAATGCTCATCAGGCCCGCGTTGGAAAATTCCAGGCCCTCCTGGTCCAGCTTCAGCGTCGAGGAAACCTGTATGACGAGCCGCGGATGGTGCGGGGCCAGCCGCTTGATGAATTCTGCCATCGGAAAGCGGTTTCCGGTGAATGTGGTATCGAACACGATAGCGGTCGGGACGGATGCCGGCCGATGTTGCCACGCTGACAGGAATCGCTCCATTTCGAATACGTTCAGGCGGCCGCGTGACGTAAAGACCGGCTCTATATAGATCAGCTGTGAAGCGCCATCGGCGACCGATTGCGTGAATTCTTCCTGATCTCCCATGATGCGAGGCTGGAACAGTTCATCACGGATAAAATTCATCAGGTCGGTAATCTCGAAATAACCGCCAATGCCGTGGAGAAGCAGGGGATTGCCTGTCCTGGGTTCGAATACCTGTCGTATTACCTGCAGGAGACAGCTGATGGCGCCCATGCCGCTGCTGAAAAGGAGATGTTCCGATACCCAGCCTTCCGGTGTCGGGCGATATTCGAAGGCACGACGTTCGAGGCTGACAGGCTGGTTCCAGCGTTCATAGGGGAAGGGGTTCTGGTTGCCCGATGGCAGCTGAACAGTCTGGAAGTGAGGAGGCGACTTCAGGTAACGGCCGGAAATCCTGCTTGCATGTCGCAGCCAGAGCGTGCGCAACTCCAGCGACAGTTCCTCCAGTCGTAATTCGCCTTCCAGGCTTTCAAGGAGCGACGACTCGGCCAGCTCCCTGGATTCGCGGTACCACGCAGTCATGCCCGCGTCGTTTCCGCTCATGCGCCCTTCCAGGCGCCGGGCGAGATCGAGCAGGCGGGTGTATTCTTCTTCGCAGCCCTTGCGTTTTATCGTGCTGGCATCGGGTAGTGTTGTCATCGCAGGCGGGCAGCGGCGGGAGTCAAGCCATGCTCCGGCGCGCGGCAGTCTCTCTCCCGGCGTTGCTGCCGGGAGACAAGCGGCAGCATGCTCGGGATTCAGGTTCCAGTCTGGTTTACTACGAGAATCGGGGGGCCGTTGGGGTCAACCACGCCATCGATGTCGTACCAGATCACCGACTGTACGGTCACGTCATTGGCCACGTTCTGGGCGCCGGTCTCGAACTGGCTCTGCAGTTCCTTCGAAATCAGTGAGAAGTCGACATCGGAATATTGCAACTGGCCCGTGGGGCTAACGAAGTAGACGACGGTTTCGTAGCGGCTCCTTTTCCAGGTATAGGATACATGGCGGGCCTGCAGGGCGCCGATCTTGTCATCCACCACGATGTGGAAATCATCACTGGCGATGCCGCTGCTGTCCAGTCCGATCCTGATCTCGACCGCTCCGTAGGTATTGGTGCTGTCGAGGCCGGTCCAGGCTGGCCGGAATTCGATCTTCTTCATGGGTTCGAGCCGGGCAAGGTCACCCGCCAGCTGCGTATTCCCGAGGCCAAGGTAGTCGAAGCTGCTCGGGCTGCCGGTGCCCGGGAGTATCTCCAGGGCGATGTTCTGGCCGTCGGCGCTGGGGATGGTACCGTTGTAGTTGGCGGTGGTGCTGATCTGCAGACTTCCGGGTCCTTCGGGGAGGGTGATGCCGCTGCTGTCACCTGGTCCCCCGGGAAGATCGACCACGAGTACCGTCGTCCACGGGCCGTGTCCGGACTCGTTCTCGATCAGATCCGCAGCGGAATAGAGCCAGGCATCACTGGTCTTGTCAGGGTAGAGCTTGAAGATGGAGCGGATGGCCGTGTCCGGGATGGCGATGGGCGTTCCACCACTCGGGATATAGCTCAGCGTGGTATTGTCACGGCTCAGGTCATCCGGTGCGCCGACGGAGACGATGATGGTGTCCCCGGGTCGAGCGGCCAGCGGGACCGTGTGTACCACTGTGCAGCCGGTGGTTCCCAGCAGCAATATTGCAAACAGTGTGGCAATCGACCTGTGGATCATGACGCTGGCTCCTCCAAGGTGGTCATGCATCCCTTCCCCTCCCCGGTTCGCTTGTGATATTGCGATGCCCCGACTTTTGGGATATAAAAAGCCAGTCGACTGGAAGGTTGTGAGACGCGCAAGACTGTCATTCAGTTATTATAAAAAATATTTTATTCGTCTCGGCCGGCGTTTTCAATGCTGCCCCGGGTCGGTTGCATAACAGGCTGTTAATAATAAATAAAACCTGAAGCTTGCCGGTAGGCGGGCTTTTCCCGGGATTGATCCACCTATGACCAATCACAACAACGTTGTCGTTTTCGTCTGTTTGCAGGACCGCAATCTCAACGTCGAACTGCTCGAGCTGGCGCTGCACTCGCTGCGCGGGAGCGCCGGCTATCAGGGCGACATCGTCGTGTTCACGGATTTTCATCGCCGCTTGAAGGGCGAGGATGGTCTGTCCCTGAGGCGGATCCACGTGGATCGTTATCCTTCGCAGGATCCGCGGAATTTCAGGATTTACATGGACGACTTCTACGATTTCAGTGTCCACCAGAATCTCGTCTATCTGGATTTCGACATCCTGGTGCTGAAGGACATCGAGCCGGCGTTCTCGTGCATCCGCGACGACGCGATCCATTTTACCTATGCGCCGGTGTTCCCCTGGGCCAGCGAAGCCTTCATGGCAGGGCCCTACCTGGGGCAGTATCGAAACTCCCCGGTCGTGAAGGGTTCATTGACGGGCATCTGCTCGGGTATTTTCGGGATCCGCACGACGGCGCTTGGCCGGCTCCTCCGGGTTTGGCGGGAGGTCCTTGCACGGACGCCCAGCAACAATGACCAGCATGCCCTCAACGAGCTCATCGTCAAGGGCATGGTGGAGGCGCGTCCCTATCCCAACGAATGGGTATCCTACCCCGTGCAGGTGCGCCAGGAATCGGACGACCGTCGTGTCTTCAGCGGAGAGAGGGACTTTATCTTCTATCACTTCAATCCGGTCGCCAATCAGGTCAAGTATCGTCTGATGCGCGAATATCTGGGCCGCCATGATGCGGCAGCCGGTTCCTGAACGTTCGATCGACAAGGTGGAGCATGTCCGAGAAGTATTCGATAGAGCACTACGACGCCAATCTCTCTCTGAAGATGAACGACAACCTGTGGTTGATCCTGGCGTTTCTCCTGAGACCGTACTTCGTGACCGTGATCTCGCTGGTCAACAGGACCGACAGGACGGCGATCATCAACCTGGTCTATTCGGACAAGATGGCCCTGTGGTGGGGGCTTCTGGCGGGCGTTCCCGCTGCGCTGGTGTTCTATGCCTGGGGAAGGCGCAAGCCAGGGGCGTCGGCCTTTGTGAGGAAGGTGTGGGCGAGAGGCCGGGAGCTGCTGGCCGTGTCGGCGCTCGCCAATGCCGCGGTCGTCTTCGTTCCCCACTGGATAGGGGCGGTCTACCATGTGAGCACCGCCGGCTGGATCCAGTTGGGGATCAGTATTGGTATCGTGATCGTGTTGTACTCTTCGACCTATATCAGGGATTGTTTTGCAGATTTTCCGGCAGCGGTCGAGACCGGGAAGAATTCGCAGTCTGCTGCATCAGGGCAACGAAAGGCGAAGTGATGCTTCCTGGTCGAATGGCTGACAGGGCAGAGACGGAAGGTGGCATTCCTGCGCGCGGGTGCCGGCCATGATGCGATGGTAGCGGTCGCCGGGCAGGTCCGCCATCCGGTCTTCATCGTCGGTTGCGGGCGTTCCGGGACCACGATTCTCGGCTCCTCGTTGTCCCGGCATCCGCGAATCGTATATCTGAACGAGCCGCGCAGACTCTGGTTTGCCGCCTACCCGGAAGCAGACATCTGGACAGAGAAGGCGGCCGAGCGCGGCGGCAGGATGGTGCTGACGGAGGCCGACGTGGACCCTGCGAAAAGCCGCGTTCTTCATGGGCTGTTCCACCAGGTAATGGTGAACAACGGAGGCGGGCTGCTGGTGGAGAAGAATCCGATCAACAACTTTCGGCTGTCGTTCATTCGTGAAATCTTCCCGGATGCCCGCTTTGTCCATATCGTCCGGAACGGCCGGGCGGTAGCGCGCTCGATCGCCCGCAAGGCCGGAAGCGCAGCCGGAGGATGGTTCGGCAGGGACGGTTACAAATGGAAGCAGCTGGTGCAGTGCGCGGAGGCGCAACCGGAGACTGCCGGGCTGGCTGCCATCTGTAGCAGCGACTATGAAAAAGGGCTGCTCGAGTGGCGGCTGAGCGTCGAGGCGGTGCGTCGTTTCCTTTGCAGGATACCGTCTGCCGCCTCATGTGAGCTGAGCTATGACGAGCTGGTGACTTCCCCGGTGGATACGGTCAACCGCGTGCTGCGTTTCATCGGCATGACCGAGCATGCCGAGGTGACCGGCTTTGTTGCGACCAGTATCTTCCACCGGGATGAGGATATGAGAACATCGAAGTTGTCGGAGAAGGAGTTGCGTATAGGCGGAGACTTGCTGGTATCGATGCTGAAACCGGGCTGTGTGCGTTGACGGGTGTTCGCACACGGTTTCCGGGGCGACATGGATCCTGAATCCCCCGTCGGCGGTGGCAGGGGGCGTCGTGCCAGCCGTCTGAGAGGTTCCCTGTCATGAAAATCACGCTCATCGTTCCCTATTTCGGTAGCTGGCCGCCCTGGTTCTACGCCTTTCTGTTGTCCTGCAAATGGAATCCTTCCGTGCAGTGGCTGTTCTACACCGATTGCGGGACCCCCCGGGGTGCGCCGGAAAACGTGCGCTTCGTCGCGGGCAGTCTGGAGGGGTTGTCGGCCCTGGCCTCACGCAAGCTGGGGTTTGCCGTGAATATCGCGCATGGTTACAAGGTGTGTGATCTGCGTCCGGCATTCGGTCGTGTGTTCTCCGATTATCTTTCCGGCAGTGACTTCTGGGGGCATTGCGATGTCGATGTGATCTGGGGGGATATCCGCGGATTCATCGACGATGATATATTGGCGCAACATGACGTGATTTCCGCAAGGAAGCACAATATCGCGGGCCACTTTACGCTCTATCGCAATACCGAGAAGATGAGCGGCCTGTATACGTTGATCGAGGATTTCGAGGCCCGTTTGCGTACGGATATCAATTACTGGCTGGACGAACGTGGAATGACGCCTCTCGTCAGAGTCCTGGAAAACAGGGGCTTTGCCCGGGTCTACTGGCCCAGGTTTCTGCTGAACTTTGCCAGTCCCGCCACGGAGCGGCCCTCGGACCTGAGTGGCTATTCCGATGGATGGTGCTGGAAGCGTGGTAAATTGTACGACCAGACTGCGGGAGGGGGGGAGATCATGTATCTGCATTTCATGACATGGAAGGATTCCTTGAGACAGGTTGATTTTTCCTGGCCGGATGAGCCTGAATCTTTCCGTGTCTCCTCTACAGCGATCCTCGCTGGAGGGGAGTGCCCATGAGACAGGGGTCACGTACTCCTGGTGGCCCGCTGGAAGCGCGGCCGATATGGCCGATGTCGGTCAACCGAGGATGTTTCGATACAAGGTGGTCAGAATGAAGATCTTTGGTATCGGTGTAAACAAGACGGGTACCAAGTCGCTCGGTGAAGCCCTGTCCCGCCTGGGATTCAATCACCGGGCGTGGAGCCGGGAGACGTATGAGATCTATCGTGAGCACGGTGTTCCCGGGCTTCTCGGGGTCGTGGAGAAGTACGACAGTTTCGAGGACTGGCCCTGGCCCCTCGTCTATCGTGAGATAGACGAAGCAGTGCCGGGAAGCAAGTTCATACTCACCCTCAGGGAATCCCCGGAACTCTGGTATCGCAGTCTGTGCAAGCATTCCATGCGCACCGGCCCCAATGTCATGCGAAGCGAAATCTATGGTTACCCGATCCCGCAGATGAACAAGGATGAGCATATACGCTTCTACAATGAACATGTAGAAAACGTGCGCAATTATTTCAAGGGGCGCCCGGATGACCTGCTGGAGGTCTGCTGGGGCCGGGGTGACGGCTGGAGTGAACTGGCCGCCTTCCTCGGCTGTGAGTGTCCGGACGAGCCCTTTCCCCACCGGAACAAGAGCGAGAGCTGAATGTGCAGATGGGATCGGCAAAGCGGCGGTCGTGAGTAGGGGAGACGAGACAGGCCGGACAGAGGCCCCGTCAGGAGGTGGCCGGACTCTGTATGGAATCCCGTTGTCACGCTGGGGGGCGGCGGAAGCGGAAGTCAGGGCTCGCCTCGGGTACGGCAGCTATGTGTCGCACCGGCACCGCTACCTGTACGTGGAAACACCGAAAGCGGCCTGTACCCGCCTGAAGATGCTGATCCACGAACTCGAGGCGTTGCCGCCGATCAAGCCTTCGCTTACAGGACCCGTCCAGACGAAATATTACATGTATATCCACGCGCGTTATGCGTTCAAGATGCCCAGCCTGGCCAGCCTGCCGGAGGAAGAGGCTGCATCGGTCCTTGCCGGCGACGGGTATTTCCGATTCTGCTTTGTGCGCAATCCGTACAGCAGGCTCGTGTCCGTATGGAGGAACAAGGTCTACCTGGTCGAGCCCCGCTTCGAGGGTGTGTATAGACGGGCGAGGGAACTCTATCCGGAGTGTTTCGAGGGGAGGTTTCTTCGCTTCGACGGTTTCGTGCGTTTTCTCTGCGATGCACGGAACAGTGCCTACGGGAATCCGCACTGGGCGTTGCAGACCAGCCTGTTGTTCCCCGGCGCCATAAACTACGATTTCATCGGTAGAGTCGAGAGCTTTGATGACGACCTTGCCGTCGTCGAGAGGGAGATCGGTGTCTCCTTTGATCGCAGGGAGGGGCAGGACAGGTCCAATGCATCCGGTGCCGCTGACTGGCGCAGCTATTATGACGAATCCCTGGCTGATGCGGTCTATGCGCTCTATCGTCAGGACTTCGAGGCCTTCGGCTACGAGAGAGACAGCTGGAAGGGCGGCAAACCGCTGGCACCGAAAAGCGCGGAGGAGCGCTTTCTCGAAAACGAGATCTTCGAGCGTAACAGGATGATCGACATGCTGTCGTCCGCGTTGAAACAGCAGGACGGCGGCTGACATCGGTGGTTGCAGGATCTCCGCTGGCCCAGTTGTTGAGACAGGCCGCTTCGGAATACGGGGCCGGCAGGTTCGCGAGGGCCCTGGAGCTTCTGCAGGACGCACTGCGCATCGAACGGAACAACCCGTACGCGAATCACCTGGCCGGAGTGATTGCGGCCAGGCAGGGTGATCATGTTGAGGCGTTGAAGCGGATCGCGGTCGCGGTCCGCCATCGTCCCGGCGAGCCGGTGTTCCTCAACAGTTACGGTAATGCCCTGCTGCTGGCAGGGCGGCCGGAGGAGGCGAGGGACGCCTATCGACAGGCCATCGAGCACAAGCCGGATTATGTGGAGGCCTGTACAAACCTCGGTAACACGCTGAAGCAACTGGGGCAGATCGAGGAGGCGGAGGGTTGCTTCCGGAGAGCCCTCGACCTCGATCCCGGCTCTGTCCAGGCCTGGTACCATCTGGGTGTTGTCCATCGGGAGCTGGGGCGGGCAGACGAAGCGGTAAAATGCTTTCAGCGCGCGCTCGAGATTGCACCGGACTGTGTCGATGTGCATTACAGCCTTGGTGTCGTGCAATGGGAGCAGGGAGACCGGGATGCCGCGCTGGCCTGCTATGACCGCGTGCTGCAACTGAATCCGGACTATTCCGCGGCGCGATGGGGGCGGGCGGTTGCGCAATTGCCGGCATTCTATGGTATCGACGACGATCCCGTGGTGGCTCGCCGGTGCTTCGAGGAAGAACTGGGCGTCCTCGAGCAGTGGATGGGTGAACGGGCGCGTAGCGATGCCCACATGGCCGTCGGCTCCCAGTTGCCCTTCTATATTGCCTACCAGGAATACGGCAACCGGGGACTGCTTGCCCGTTTCGGGAGGCTGTGCGTCGACGCGATGTCTCCGTTACAGCGAACCCTGCCGCCGCCGCAGCGGCGCAGCCGCCCTTCGGAGCGTGCCCGGATCCGGCTGGGTGTCGTTTCCGCCCAGATCTACAGTCATTCGGTGTGGGCGGCGATCGTCAGGGGCTGGTTCCAGCATCTCGACAGGAGCCGCTTCGAACTTCACGTCTTCTCGCTCGCTCGGCGGGAGGATGCCGAAACGCAGTGGGCACGGGGACGTTCCGATTCCTTCCATGCCGGCATCGGCGGACTGAATCAGTGGGTGTCAGCCATCGCTGCCTCACAGCCGGATGTCCTGATCTACCCGGAAATCGGCATGGATCCACTGACCGTGCAGCTCGCCAGTCTGCGGCTGGCCCCGGTGCAGATCGCGACCTGGGGGCATCCAGAGACTACCGGCCTGCCGACCATCGACTATTACCTGTCGGCCGAAGATTTCGAGCCACCCGGGGCCGGGGATAACTACACTGAAGAACTCGTACGACTCCCCCACCTGGGATGTTGCTGTGCGGAGTCGCCCACGGCGGCCGTCACTGGCGGGCCTGTCAGTCCGGACGTGAGTGGTGATGGTCCGCTGCTGATATGCCCGGGGGCGCCTTTCAAGTACATGCCATGGCATGACCGCGTCTTCACGGAGATTGCGCGGCGACTCGGGCGGTGTCGTTTTGTGTTTTTCATTCACAGGCTGGAACACCTTTCCGCCCGCTTGCAGGGGCGGCTCGAACAGGCCTTCGCCCGGGAGGGTCTGGATTTCGCGGACTACGGGATTTTCGTCCCGTGGCTGGAACGGCCCGCCTTCCATGGCCTCATGGAGCGGGCGGACCTGTTCCTGGACACCATCGGTTTTTCCGGATTCAACACGGCGGTGCAGGCGGTCGAGTGCGGTCTTCCCATCGTCACGCGCGACGGTGCCTTCCTGAGGGGGCGGCTGGCGAGTGGAATCCTGCGACGCATCGAGCTTGCGGATACCATCGCCGCTAGTGACGAGCAGTACGTGGATCTTGCAGTGCGGATGGTGACGGATCGCGACTATCAGCGTGACATCCGGGAACGGATGGCGGCGGGGCGTGCCCGGATCTTTGATGACGTGGCGCCGGTGCGGGCGCTGGAAGAGTTTCTGGAATCGTTGGCAGGATAGTTCAGCTGCAGCCACCCTGCCCCAGGGCCGCTTTCAGCGGCCCCAGGTGGCGCTCATAGTTCTTCCAGCGGCCCACGGAACCCGTGTACATCGGTTGGCGTACCTGTTCGTAGCTGGCCGTGTTCGCCTGGCGCCGGGATTCGTGAAAGCGGAGGCAGCGTTCGTCCCACTGGAGATCGAGGAAATCGAGCAGGGCGCGGGTGGTCGCTTCCTGCTGCGTCACCAGTTCCTCGTAGCGTACCTCCATCAGTGACAGGTCGAGCACGGACTTCCAGTGGTCCATGAGTCGCTCGTGCTGGCGGTGGAAGCGTCCGAGGGTGGCAAGCTCGTAGGTGAACTCGTTGGCTTCGGCGAATTCCAGGAAGTAGCAGGACAGGCAGGTATCCATGGGCTCGCGGGTACAGTGGATGACGCGTGCCCGCGGGAACATCAGGGCGATGAGGCCGAGGTTGAGGAAGTTCAGCATCTGCTTGTCGGTGATGCGCTCGGCCGTGGGCGCGAGCTTCGTGAGTCGTTCGAGGTATTCGGTGGCGGTCGCATCCACTTGTGGCGCGGAAAGGTCGGCGATGGCATGCAGGTAAGGGGTCACGGGGCCCTCCGTTCCGGCGAGATTGCTGACGGTGCGGGGGATCCAGGGCAGTTCTCCTCCGCCGTGGACCTGCGGGTGGCTGGCAAGAATCTGTTCCACCAGCGTCGTCCCGGAGCGCGGCATGCCGACGATGAAGACCGGTTTGCTGGAGGTGTTGGATGACCGCGGCATCCGTTGCAGCCGGTTGGCGGAGAAGACCTCGATGACGCGCTGCAGCTGTGCCTCGTGTGCGTCGATATCGAAGTGGACGCCCTTGTCGCGATTGGCCTGCGCGATGCACTCGAAAGCCAGGTCGTATTCGCCCAGGGCCTCGTGGAGAGCTCCGAGATGGAAGCGCATCCGGGTACGGTCCGGTTTCGAAACCGCCGGGTGGGCGATGCCCTGCGACAGGTAGGCGATGGCGTTTCGGTACTGCCCGGTATGTTTGCACAGACGTGCATATACCAGCGCCACGTCCACGTTGCCCTGGCCGGCGGCGATCAGCGGTTCGATGGTGCGCCAGGCCGTCTCGTGGCGGCCGTTGCGCTCGTGGATGCGGGCGATGCAACCGGCCACGAAGGCCGATGATCCCGGATCCAGTTCGCCCAGCCGCCGGTAGGCGGCCAGGGCAGCGTCGTCCTTGCCCAGCGCCTCGAGCACCCGGGCGTGTGCACGCCAGGCGTTGCGGTGTCCGGGTTGCAGGGCGATCGCCCGGGCAAGCGCATTCGAGGCCTCGCCGGGCTCGGCCAGTCGTTCGTGCGCGCAGCCGAGCAGGTACCAGTTCCCGGCATCCTGCGGCCGTTGCCGGCACAGTTCGAGGAGGTGGTCGCGTGCCTCGCGGACGCGACCGGCCTGCAGGAGACGGCTTGCCGTGTTCATGGAAAGGTGACGGTTCCGCTGCCGGCCATGCATCCGCTGTCTACAGATCGTAGCCGAGCAGCCGCGCCGAGTCCGCGCAATGTTCGGCAATGGCCGCAAGGGTTCCCGCATCGAAGGCGTCTTCATGACGTCGGGGAGTCGACGGTTCCAGTGGCTGTTGCAACGTCAGCGGGATGGATGCCGTGGCGTAGATTCGTTCGAGCGTCCCTGTCGGATCAGCGACCATGTCCTCGTAGCGAACCACGATCAGTCGCCCGGAATGCCGGTTGACGAGCCCGGCCAGGTAATGCCACAGCATCGCATGGCGTTGGGCGAGTTCCGCGGTCGCGAGGATGCGCTCGAGCTTGCGGCGGCGTTCGCCGTCGACATGGTTCAGCAGGAAAGCCGGGGCGGCATGGCGGATGTGGGGGAAGGTCACCCGCTGCCAGGAGGCGATGGTGTCATGAGGATGACGTACACAGGCCACGAGGATCGCCTCGGGCATGTGTTCGAGGATCCGCTCCAGGGTATTGAGGTAGACCAGCGTGTTCTTGGTTCCGAGCAGGAAATCCGGGGTGTCAACACAGGGAACGTACGGAGTCCGGATATCGATATCGTTGGTGTCCTCGATGAAACGGCCGTCGACGATCTTGTTGGTAACCGGTTTTCCCTCGATGATCCGTTGGCGGATGAAACGATAGTAGTCCGACAGCGGAATGCCGGAGCTGTTCGCCAGCAGCCGCAGCACCTCTTCGGGTTCGTTGATGACCACCGTGTCGCGGACCTGGTTCAGGATCGAACACAGGTAGCTGGTGCCGCTCCTGGGGATTCCGGTGATCAATAGTTCGTTTGTCATTATGGGCTGGCTGTCTTTTCGGGTGGGCGGTAATTGTAGCCCAAACCCGTGGAGAGCTGGGCCGGGCATGCTGCCGTGCCCCGGTCCTCGTGCGACTCCGCGTGCTGGACACCCGTCGGACCGGTATAGATAATGCCTTGTGCCAGCCGGGGCTTCTCCTCGCAGGTGGCGCCAAATCAAGAGGACGGAATCATGGCCAAGCTGCTGGTACTGAACGGCCCCAACCTGAACCTGCTGGGCTCGCGCGAGCCGGGGCACTATGGCGCGGACACACTCGATTCGATCTACCGGCGTCTCGAGGCAGTCGCCAGGGAGGCCGGTACCGAGCTGCTGTGTTTCCAGTCCAACGCCGAGCACGAACTCATCGATCACATCCACGCGGCGCCGCACGAGGGGATCGATTTCATCCTCTTCAACCCCGCCGGTTTCACCCATACCAGCGTGGCGCTGCGCGATGCGCTGCTGGCGGTGGGGATCCCCTTCATCGAGTTGCACCTGTCGAACGTGCACGCGCGCGAGGAATTCCGCCACCGGTCGTATTTTTCCGATATCGCCGTGGGGGTCATCAGCGGTCTGGGGCCGGTCGGCTACGAACTGGCGTTGCAGGCGGCGCTTTCCATTCTGGCGGACAAGGGGTGAGGGCTTCGCGTCGGTGCCGGAGTCCGGCTGTTTGATGGGTTGACCACGGAAGCACACGGAAATGTTTATACCTGCCTGTCTTTCCTGTGAGTGGCCTCTGCGGTTTCCCTGGATTGTGGTGTTCGGGATGAGAATATGCCACATGCATGTAGTATCCAGGAAAGAGCAACACAGCTGCCATCAAACGGGTGGCAGCCATCCACCGGAATTGATTAGCAGGATTCAGCCGCCTTGCTTTCGGTACTGACTGTACTACAATGTCTTACGTCAATCCTGATCGCTCATGGAAGTATTATGGGTACTCTGACAATCCGCATCGACGACGAACTCGAGAAAGATCTGGATCAACTCGCCAAAGTCCAGCATCGCACAAAAAGTGATCTGGCAAGAGAGATGCTGCGCAAGCATATTGCTGTTGAACGATTCCGCGCCTTGCGAAACAAGGCATTGCCTCTTGCCGAAGCTGCCGGTTATGTGACTGACGAAGATATCTTCCGCGATATCTCGTGAAGGTGTTTCTCGACACCAATGTTCTGGCCAGCGCCCTGACCACGCGCGGGCTTTGTGCGGAACTCTTTGAAGTTGTCTTGCAATCCCACGAGTTACTGACATCCGATACCGTCCTGCACGAGCTTGAGCGTATTCTGCCGGGAAAACTCGGCCAGTCGGAAGAAGTGACTGAAGGATTTATAAACCTGCTGCCTACGCATGCCCTCCTGGTGTCCCCTGAGCGCCCCTTTCCCCCATTGCCGGATCCCGACGATGAACCCATTGTCGCTTCCGCACTTGCAGGAAACGCGAACGTTTTCGTCACAGGTGACAAGGCACTTCTCGAACTGCAAGACGTAGAGCATCTGCCCATCGTTTCTCCCCGTAATTTCTGGGAAATATTGGCAGGTCGGTCATGATGCAGCGGGAATCAGGATTGGCGGAACGCCTGACTGAGTGGCGTTGAGGCACATCCTGCGGGATACGGATTTTTGGCCAATCTGCGGGTGTTTGAAAGTCCCGCCTTACCGCCGTTTTCCGGCTATTCAGGTAGGGCCACAGAAAACACGAGATAGCGTACAATCAGTTCCGGCGTGGGAGCGGGTCAGCGACGTGTTTTTCGTGTTGTCCGGGAGTTTTCGTCGGGGGCTGGCTCCGACAGGCGGCCTTCGACGAATTTGTGCAGGATGCTCGCAACCAGCGTCTGGTAGGGCATGCCCTCGGCGATTTCCCGGTGGCGCCCGATCTCCTGTTTCGCCTTTCTGACCCGTTTCAGCTGCCCGCGTTCGAAAGCGGTCAATATTTCCTTTTCTTCGGAATCCAGTTTAGCCATTGCCGTCACTCAGGTTCTGCCTGGTTGCCTTCCGGCTGGGGATAATGGTCCTCAGGAATATTTTCTCATCAGACTCCACGAACGGTACCAGGTAGGCATAGTCCTCTACGACCACGACTAGAATCCTCTGGCCGGTAAGTTCGCCGCAAATCCCTGACTTTTCCCGGCAGGTCGCGCTATAATCGCGGCCATTCACCTGCCTGTGAGATGACGCATGGATATTCGCAAGGTCAAGAAACTCATCGAATTACTGGAAGAATCGGGCGTGGCGGAGATCGAGATCCACGAGGGCGAGGAGTCGGTGCGCATCAGCCGCTACGCCTCCGGCGCCCAGGTGGCGGTGCCGGCGGCACCGGTGGCCATGCCGGCACCGACGGCGCCCGCCGAGGCCCCCGCTCCGGCGCCGACGCCGGCCGCGGAGCCGGAGGAGGCCATCCCCTCGGGTCACATCGTCAAGTCGCCGATGGTCGGCACCTTCTACCGCGCTCCCTCGCCGGGCGCCAGTGCCTTTGTGGAGGTCGGCTCCACGGTCGCCGTGGGCGACACCCTCTGCATCATCGAGGCCATGAAGATGCTCAACCAGATCGAGGCCGACCAGGCCGGCGTCATCAAGGCGATCCTGGTCAACAACGCCGAGCCGGTCGAGTACGGGCAACCGCTGTTCGTGATCGAGTAAACGGCGGGTCGAATCGTCATGCTGGATAAAGTCGTCATCGCCAACCGCGGCGAAATCGCCCTCCGCATCCTGCGCGCCTGTCGCGAGCTGGGGATCAAGACCGTGGCGGTCCACTCGGAGGCGGATGCCAGCCTCAAGCACGTGCTGCTGGCCGACGAGTCGGTGTGCATCGGGCCGGCGCCGTCGGTGGACAGCTACCTCAACATCCCGGTACTGATCGCCGCCGCCGAAGTCACCGATGCGGTAGCCATCCATCCCGGCTACGGTTTCCTGTCCGAGAACGCCGATTTCGCCGAGCAGGTGGAGAACAGCGGCTACATCTTCATCGGGCCGCGCGCCGACACCATCCGTACCATGGGTGACAAGGTGGCGGCCATTCGCGCCATGAAGGAGGCCGGTGTGCCCTGTGTGCCGGGCAGCGACGGTCCCCTGGGCGATGATCCCGAGACCAACATGAAACTGGCGCGCGACATCGGCTACCCCATCATCATCAAGGCTGCGGCCGGCGGCGGCGGGCGCGGCATGCGCACGGTGCATTCCGAGGCCAACCTGCTCAACGCCATCTCGCTGACGCGCACCGAGGCGCGCGCCGCCTTCGGCGACGATACGGTGTACATGGAGAAATTCCTCGAAAGACCGCGCCACGTGGAGTTCCAGGTGCTGGCGGACGGGGAGGGCAATGCCATCCACCTCGGCGAGCGCGACTGTTCCATGCAGCGCCGCCACCAGAAGGTGGTGGAGGAGGCGCCGGCGCCGGGCATCAGCCCCGAGCAGCGCATGGTGATCGGCGAGCGCTGTGCCGAGGCCTGTCGCCGTATCCGCTACCGCGGGGCGGGTACCTTCGAGTTCCTGTACGAGGACGGCGAGTTCTATTTCATCGAAATGAACACCCGCGTGCAGGTGGAACACCCGGTCACCGAGATGATCACCGGCGTGGACATCGTCAAGGAGCAGCTGCGCATCGCCGCTGGCGAGGGGCTGAGCTACCGCCAGGAGGACATCGCCTGGAACGGTCATGCGGTGGAATGCCGTATCAACGCGGAGGACGCCGAGACCTTCCTGCCTTCGCCGGGTACCATCACCCAGTACCACGCCCCCGGCGGTCCGGGCATCCGCGTCGATACCCACATCTACAACGGCTACACCGTGCCGCCCTATTACGATTCCATGATCGCCAAGCTCATCGCCCATGGCGAGACCCGCGAATTCGCCCTGGCGCGCATGCGCGGCGCCCTGGCCGAGATCGTCATCGACGGCATCCGCAGCAACATCGCCCTGCACCAGGACATCTGCAGCGACTCCGCCTTCATGGCGGGCGGAACGGATATCCATTACCTGGAGAAGAAGCTGGGGTTGTAGCTTTTCCAGTCAGCCCGGTCTGATTGGCCAGGGGCGCGATAGATTCGGGATGCCTGGCCGCGATGCGGGAGTTGCGTGCGACATGAAATCGGTATTGTTTATCACTGGTGCCGCGCTGGGACATATCGGACGCTCCCTGCTGGTAGCGCGGGCGCTGGAGTCGCGCATGGCGGCCACTATCCATTTCGCCTGCCTCGCCGGCGGACAGCATTACGAGAACCTGGTGTCGGAGGCGGGCTTCGCGGTCACGCTGCTGCCGGGTTTTACGCTCCGCGACCAAGGGGCCACCATCACCGAAGCGCTGGAGACGTTGATCGCCGAATTCGATCCGTCGCTGATCTACTGTGACATCAATCCGCTGCCGCAACTGCTTCTGGTTCGTTTTCCGGTCGTGCCGCGGGTATTCCTGGTCAATGCCTATGAAACCAGGCTGGGGACCGATACCACTGTCCAGGATCTGATGTGGCGCGAATATGGTGAACAATGGAATCGCCTGCGGGAGCAGCGCGGGTTGCCACCAGTGGACGATCCACGCTCCTTTTTCGATGCTGATCTGGTGCTGTTGCCGGATCCGGAGGCTGTTGTCGGAGTGCCTGCCGAGCGCCTGCCGCCCGGCTACCGGCTGACCGGTCCCTGTATCTGGGATCCGCCCGCGTCCCTTCCGCCGGAAATTGAGGAGGCGCGCGATCTTTTGTTGTTGTCTATGGGGTCCACCGGAATCAACAATCTTCCGCTCGAGGCGGTTCGCGATATCGGCCGGCAG
Organism: Gammaproteobacteria bacterium; assembly: GCA_011321775.1. GTDB lineage: Bacteria > Pseudomonadota > Gammaproteobacteria > DSM-19610 > DSM-19610 > Thiogranum. The sequence goes on from DROT01000184.1 coordinate 62,797, forward strand.
GCTGGTGCCTCGCGCATCATACGTATCGGCTCCTTTGACCCGGGTTACGGGAGCGAAGTGCGCCAGTATGACTGGTTGCCGGGTAGCCGGGTCGTCGAGCGTTGCCGGCTGGTACTCACGCAAGGTGGGGCGGGCAGCACCTACCAGGCCCTGCGGGCCGGGGTTCCCGTCGTCTGTACACCGGCACACCATAACCACGTGGCCCTGGCGAGGCGTTTGCAGCAGGCCGGGGCGGGAATGCTGCTCTTCCACGAGACCTGGCAAGAGCAGTTGCAGGATACTCCGATCGACATCCTGGCATTGGAACGCGGCGCACGGCTGTTGTCCTCGCAGATGCAGGTGGATGGTGCGGCCAATGCAGCCGACGCCATGGCGGGTTTGCTGGCTTGAATTCGCGGTTGCAAAAGGGTATGGCTGTCAGCGAGTTGGACGTGCAGTATTTGTCCTGCTCGCCGGCCGGTCTGTGTCGTCCTCGGCGTTCGTGCCGGAACTGAGTCATGCCCTGGCAACAACTCTCCCTCGAAGCCGGTGAACTTGACCCGGAGCGCCTGTCGGCCTTTTTCGAGCAGGCCGGTGCCCTGTCGGTGACGTTCGTCGATGCCGCGGACCAGCCGTTGTTCGAGCCGGACCCGGGTACCACGCCGTTGTGGTCGGCGACGCGGGTGACGGCGCTGTTTGCGGAGGATGCGGATCTCGCTTCCCTACGGCAGGAGTTTTCAGGGGAGTTCGGTGAGGCAGCCGCGGAACGACTGCATGCAGAGACCCTGCAGGACCAGAACTGGGAGCGCGCGTGGCTGGAACGTTTCCAGCCGATGCGCTTCGGCGAGCGCCTGTGGATCTGTCCGGACGGTCAGCGGCCGCCGCAGGCCGACGACGCGGTGCTGATCGACCTCGACCCCGGCCTGGCCTTTGGTACCGGCACCCACCCGACCACCGCCCTGTGCCTGGAATGGCTCGACCGCCACCCGCCGGTGGATCTGGAGGTGCTGGACTATGGTTGCGGCTCCGGCATCCTCGCCATTGCCGCCCTCAAGCTGGGCGCGGCCTCGGTCCACGCCGTCGACATCGACCGCCAGGCGCTGTGGGCCAGCCGCGACAACGCCGGGCGCAACGCCGTCGCCGCCGGCCTGTGGACCGGCCTGCCGGACGAGTTGCCGGAAGGAAGCTTCGACCTCGTACTGGCCAACATCCTCGCCAACCCGCTGATCGAACTGGCGCCCCAACTGGCGCCCCGCGTTCGTGCCGGTGGAATGCTGGTATTGTCGGGCATCCTCGAGGCGCAGGCCGGGGAAGTGGTGGCGGCCTACCGGCCGTGGTTCGAGCTGGAACAGCCGGTCGTTCAGGATGGCTGGGTGCGGTTGGCGGGCAGGAGAAAAGGATCCTGACCGTTAACAGCAGCGATTAGCGCATGCCGTTCGGAGGCGGGTGTGCTTGCTGCCCCTGGCCGGAGACGATACTCAGCCATGCCCCGCCTCGCCTTCCCTGGCGTCGATGAATCTATCGAAGTCGAATGGTTCAGCCGGCCCGCTGTCGATGCCTTCCTGGATGGCATGCGCTGGTCACAAACCGGGAGCGCCGGGCTCCAGCCCGGCATGACAAAGCATCCGGCATCACCATAAGCGGAAATTTTGCTTGCCGGGCTGGAGCCCGGCGCTCCCGGGGGGCGGCGCAGCGCTTCGCGATGCTTGGTGTTCTGCGAGTCGGATTCGCCGGGCTTGATGTGAAATGGGTTGGAGTCGGAGGCTGGTGGCGACAATCACCGCCGTGCGTTTGGGCATTGTAGCGGCCACCACAAATTTCCGTGTACTTCCGTGTGCTTCCGTGGCTATATTATCCCGTCACCAGAACCGGAAAGGACCTCCATGTACGTAGCCTGCCCTTCGTGCAAGTCACTGTATTCCATCGAGCCCGAGCACCTGCGCGCGGCGCACGGCAAGGTGCGTTGCGGTCATTGTCAGCTGGTGTTCGACGCCACCGGGGCGGTGTTCCAGCAGCCGGAGCAGGCGCTCGAGTACGCGGCGCTGCACGAGGTGCGCGAGGAGATGGCGCGCGAGATTGACGCGCTCGTGGATCAGGCCCTGGAACAGGTGCCGCAGGAGGGGGAGAGGGCCGGGCCGGTGGTGGACGAGGAGGCGCCGCCGGTGGTGGAGGAGCCCCCCGAAGAGGAGACGCCGGTCCAGACGGAAGCGGCGCCCGGGGCACCCGCGGGGCGTGCCGATGTCGATTTCCAGGCCTGGCCGGTGGCGGCCGAATTCGTGCCGGAGCCCAGTCCGCTGTACCTGGAGGAAGAGGACCTGCGCGCCGTCTTGGTCGACGACGGCGGCGAGGGCAGGGGGCGCCACACCGGCGCCATGGTGGCCGCCTCACTGGTTCTGATTGCGCTGCTGGCCGGGCAGTTCGCCTGGGCGGAGCGCTACCGGCTGGTGCGTCAGCCCGGCTTGCGGCCGCTGGTGGAGACCTTCTGTCACAGGCTCGGCTGTGAACTGCCCTTGCCCCACGACCCGGAACTCATCGACATGGCCGGGCGCGAGGTGCGCGACCACCCCGCGGTCGACGGCGTGCTGCTGATCAACGCGGCCTTCGTCAACCGCGCGGCCTGGCCGCAGGCCTGGCCGTGGTTCCAGGTGTCCTTCTCGGACGTCTCCGGCAACATCATCGCCGCGCGGCGTTTTGCGCCGCGTGAATACCTCGGCGCCGCGCGCGACCCGTCGCGCGGCATGGCCCCCGGCGAGCGGGTGCAGATCAGCCTGGAGGTGGTCGACCCCGGGCCGAGGGCGTCTTCCTTCCAGTTCGAGTTCCTGTAGTCCGGCGGCTGTTGTGGTCCTGCCGGTGCCGCGGCAATCTCCAGCAACCGAATGAGCCGGCCACAGGATGCACACGGAAGTCGGGAGCGCCGGGCTCCAGCCCGGCAAGCACGATTTCCGCTTATGAGAGTGCCGGACAGTTACGCGATGCCGGGCTGGAGCCCGGCGCTCCCGGAGATTGCTTCGCTGCGCTTGGTGACGTGGATCGTGCCAGGTCTCCACTTGTTTTTTTATACAAAACCGTGCCTTCGCCCTCATCCCAAACAATTGCCCATTGTCAAGTCCCCGCGTCCATTTGACCCTGTAAAACAAGCACTCCACGCAATTTCCGGGCCGCATGAAAAAAGTTTATTCGGGTGCTTTTCCCGCGCCGGAACTGGGCGTATGATTGGCGGCCCTTCCTCGCCAAAACGACTACGGAGTGCCACCGCACAGTATGCACATCGGCCCATACAAGTTGCCCAACCCCGTGCTGCTGGCGCCCATGGCGGGGGTGACGGACCGGCCGTTCAGGCAGCTGTGCAGAGGGCTGGGAGCCGGCCTGGCGGTGTCGGAGATGGTGTCCAGCAACTCGGCGCTGTGGGGCAGTCGCCAGACGCTGCGGCGTATGGACCACGAAGGCGAGGCCGCGCCGGTGTCGGTGCAGATCGCTGGCGCCGATCCCCGGGCGATGGCCGCGGCCGCACGCTTCAACGTCGAGCGCGGGGCGCGCATTATCGATATCAACATGGGCTGTCCGGCGAAGAAGGTCTGCAAGGTCATGGCCGGCTCGGCCCTGTTGAAGGACGAAGGGCTGGTCGGGCGCATTCTCGATGCGGTCGTCACGGCGGTGGACGTGCCCGTGACCCTGAAGATCCGCACCGGCTGGGATCCTGAAAGCCGTAATGCCGTTCGCATTGCGGGCATCGCCGAGCAGGCGGGGATCCAGGCCCTGGCCATCCACGGCCGCACACGCGCCTGTGCCTACCGTGGCCGGGCCGAATACGAGACCATCCGTCTCGTCAAGCAGCAGGTCGACCTCCCGGTGATCGCCAACGGCGATATCACCAGCCCGGAGCGTGCGCGGGAGGTTCTGGACTACACCGGCGCCGATGCCGTCATGATCGGCCGTGCCGCACAGGGACGTCCCTGGATCTTTCGTGAAGTCGTACATTACCTGTCTACCGGGGAGCTGCTACCCGAGCCCGGTATCGAGGAGATAAGGAACATCATGACACAACACCTTGATCAGCTTTACGCCTTCTATGGGGAACACACCGGTGTGCGCGTGGCCCGCAAGCACATCGCCTGGTACAGCAAGGGGCAGCGTGACGGCGCCGCCTTTCGTCACCGGATCAACCGGGTACAGAGCAGTAGCGAGCAGATGCGGCTGACGCACGCCTTCTTCGACGGCCTGGCCGGGACGCAGGGGATGGCGGCATGAGCGCCGTGATCCAGGCGGGCAAGGTGGGCGAAATGAAACTGCGCACTCTGCCCCGGCGCGAACGCCGCAAGGAGCCCCTGCGCGCCAGCGTGCTGTCGGCACTGGACATCTATTTCGCCGACCTCGACGGTCACGATGCCGAGGGCGTCTACGACATGGTCATCGGCCAGGTCGAGCAGGCCATGCTGGAATCCGTCATGCAGCACACCCGCGGCAACCAGACTCGCGCCGCCGAAGTGCTCGGCATCAATCGCAGCACCTTGCGCAAGAAGCTGAAACTTTATGGGTTTATCTGAGAGGGCGGGGGTGAAAGGGCCGCGTCGTTGTTAGCCACGGAAACACACGGAAGGACACGGAAAAAAACAAAAGAAAGCTTTTGGCGCCGTCATTGCGAGGCGCGCGGCGCCACGGCAATCTCAAGCCATGGAATGAGCCGCTTGGAGATTGCTGCGTCACTTTCTTCCTCGCAATGACGAAAGCACAACGTCTTTTTCCGTGTACTTCCGTGTGTTTCCGTGGCTAACAACGCCTTACCCGACCCGCTCGGCGATCAGCCCCACAACGCACAGAGAACCTCTTCCAACCAACAACCGGAACCAACTATGGCAACCATCCAACGCGCCCTCATCAGCGTGTCCGACAAATCCGGCATTGTCGACTTTGCCCGCGCACTGCACGAGCAGGGCGTCGAGATCCTTTCCACCGGCGGCACCGCCAGCCTGCTCGCCGACAACGGCATCCCGGTGATCGAGGTGTCCGACTACACCGGCTTCCCGGAGATGATGGCCGGGCGGGTCAAGACCCTGCACCCGAAGATCCACGGTGGCATCCTCGGCCGCCGCGGCACGGACGAGGCGGTGATGGCCGAACACGGCATCGGTCCCATCGACCTGGTGGTGGTCAACCTCTATCCCTTCGAGCAGACGGTCGCCGATCCCGACTGCGACCTCGCCACCGCCATCGAGAACATCGACATTGGCGGGCCGACGCTGTTGCGCGCTGCGGCCAAGAACCACGCCGCGGTGACGGTGCTGGTGGACAGTGCCGACTACCCCGTGGTACTGGAGGAAATGGCGGCCGGCGGTGTCTCCGACGCCACCCGTTTCCGGCTGGCGGTCAAGACCTTTGAGCACACCGCCCGCTACGACGGGGCCATCGCCAACTACCTGGGCGCGCTCGACGCGGACGGCAGCCGCCAGTCCTTCCCGCGCACCCTCAGCCTGCAGTTCGCCAAGGTGCAGGACATGCGCTACGGCGAGAATCCGCACCAGCAGGCGGCTTTCTTCGTCGAGCATCGGCCGCCGGCGGCCAGCATCGCCACCGCCCGCCAGTTGCAGGGCAAGGAGCTGTCCTACAACAACGTCGCCGACACCGACGCGGCGCTGGAATGCGTCAAGCAGTTCGACGAGGGTCCGGCCTGCGTCATCGTCAAACACGCCAACCCCTGCGGCGTGGCGCTGGCCGGCGATCTGACGGAAGCCTACGACCGCGCCTACCGCACCGACCCGGAGTCCGCCTTCGGCGGCATCATCGCCTTCAACCGGGCGCTGGATGCCGACACGGCGCGCGCCATCGTCGAGCGCCAGTTCGTCGAGGTCATCATCGCTCCCGGGGTGGACGAGGCCGCTGCGGCCGTGGTGGCGGAGAAGAAGAACGTGCGCCTGCTCAGCTGCGACGCCTGGAGCGGCGCGGGCGCCGAAGCCCGGCTCGACTTCAAGCGCGTCAACGGCGGCCTGCTGGTGCAGGATGCCGACCTCGAACTGCTGAAGGAGACCCGGGTGGTCACCGACAAGGCCCCGGACGAGGACCAGATGACGGATCTGCTGTTCGCCTGGCGGGTGTGCAAGTTCGTGAAATCCAACGCCATCATCTACGTGAAGGACGCCATGACCGTGGGCGTCGGCGCCGGCCAGATGAGCCGCGTCAACAGCGCCCGCATCGCCCGCATCAAGGCGGAACACGCCGGCCTGGAGGTGGCGGGCTCGGTGATGGCCTCGGACGCCTTCTTCCCCTTCCGCGACGGCATCGACCAGGCCGCCGAGGCCGGCATCCGCGCCGTCATCCAGCCCGGCGGCTCCATGCGCGACGAGGAAGTCATCCAGGCCGCCAACGAGCACGGCATGGCGATGGTGTTCACGGGGATGCGGCATTTCCGGCATTGATTTGGTTTAAAGAGGTACTAGGAGCCTGTCCGAGTAATGATGGACCTACTGCGAGCGCACCACAGCGGCCGCTTTTTGCGATCCTTTTCGTCGCATAGTCCCCGCTATGCGCCTCAAACGATCGCAAAAATCGCCTCGCTGTGCCACGCTCTCGCTACGGCCCCATTACTCGGACAGGCTCCTAGCCACGGAAACACACGGAAGGACACGGAATAGCTGCTTTGTTGCAGTCATTGCGAGGCGCATGGCGCCGCGGCATTCTCAGGCAATGAAGCGGGTCGGTGTCGATTCGGACGAAAACCGGGAGCGCCGGGCTCCAGCCCGGCATTGAGGGAATATCCGGCAGCGCCGTAAGCGGAGATCACCCTTGCCGGGCTGGAGCCCGGCGCTCCGGGCGATTGGCGTTACGCTTCGCAATGACGAAACCAGAAGATCTTTTTCCGTGTCCTTCCGTGTGTTTCCGTGGCTAATAATTAAAGAGGCAAAAAAATGAACCTGCTGGTCATTGGCGGCGGCGGCCGCGAACATGCGCTGGCGTGGAAGGCCGCCCAGTCCCCGAAGGTGGACAAGGTGTGGGTCGCTCCCGGCAACGCCGGCACGGCGATGGAGCCGGGCGTGGAGAATGTCGCCATCGCCGCCGAGGATATCGACGGCCTGCTGCGCTTCGCCACCGACGAGGACATAGGCCTCACCATTGTCGGCCCCGAGGCGCCGCTGGTGGCCGGCGTGGTCGACCGCTTCCGCGAGGCCGGGCTGCGCATCTTCGGGCCCAGCGCCGCGGCGGCCGAGCTGGAGGGCTCCAAGGCCTACACCAAGGACTTCCTGGCACGCCACGGCATCCCCACCGCCGCCTACGCCAACTTCACCGATCTCGACGAGGCCAGCGCGTACATCCGCGCCCGCGGCGCGCCCATCGTCGTCAAGGCCGACGGCCTGGCGGCCGGCAAGGGCGTCATCCTGGCGCGGACGGAAGACGAGGCCATCGCCGCCTGCCGCGACATGCTGGCCGGCAACGTCTTCGGCGAGGCCGGTCACCGGGTGGTGATCGAGGAATTCCTCACCGGCGAGGAGGCCAGCTTCATCGTCATGGTGGACGGCGAGCAGGTGCTGCCGCTGGCCACCTCGCAGGATCACAAGGCGCGCGACGAGGGTGACACCGGCCCCAACACCGGCGGCATGGGCGCCTACTCGCCGGCGCCGGTGGTCAGCGAGGCCCTGCACCGGCGCATCATGGACGAAGTCATCCGCCCGACGGTGCGCGGCATGGCCGCCGACGGCCGCCCCTACAGTGGCTTCCTGTACGCCGGCATCATGATCACGCCGGACGGCACGCCGAAGGTGCTGGAATACAACGTGCGCTTCGGCGACCCCGAGACCCAGCCCATCCTGCTGCGGCTGCGCTCCGACCTGGTGGAACTGTGCGAGGCGGCGCTCGACGGCCGCCTCGACCAGGTGCAGGCCGAGTGGGACCCGCGCGCCAGCCTCGGCGTGGTACTGGCTGCCGGCGGCTACCCCGGTTCCTACCGCAAGGGCGACGTCATCCACGGCCTGGACCGGGTGCAGGGCGACGACGTCAAGGTATTCCACGCCGGCACCGCCCTCGAGGACGGCAAGGTGGTCACCAGCGGCGGCCGCGTGCTGTGCGTCTGCGCGCTCGGCGATGACGTGGCCGCGGCGCAGGCGCGCGCCTATCAGGCGGTGGACAGGATCAGCTGGAAGGACATGTACTACCGCCGCGACATCGGCCACCGGGCGATCGGGCGGGGGTGAGGTGGGGGCAACGTCCGGGCCTGGAGCTCTTTGACAGGCCGGTGCCAGTGGGCAGGTTCGATATTGTTAGCCACGGAAGCACACGGAATACACGGAAAAAAGCAAAAAACATTTCCGTGTTCGTCCGTGTGTTTCCGTGGCTGATGATATAGAGGCAAGAAATATGAACCTGCTGGTTAAAGGGCTCTGACCCCTTTATTGGGCGAAAACCGGGAGCGCCGGGCTCCAGCCCGGCAAGGGCGATCTCCACTTACGGCGCTGCCGGTTATTCTCGCCATGCCGGGCTGGAGCCCGGCGCTCCCAGTGACTGCCGCGGCGCTGCGCGCCTCGCAATGACTACCCTATAAGATCTTTTCCGTGTTCTTCCGCGTGTTTCCGTGGCTAATTCATCGTTTGGCCACAGTTACCGACCGCAACAGCAGCACCACCGGGTGCAGCACCTCGATATCCAGGCCACGTTCTTTCAGCCCCGACCGCAGCTGCAGCGAGCAGCCGATGTTGGTGGTGACCAGAATCCGGGCGCTGCTGGCGGCCACCCGTTCCACCATCCCGTCACGCAGGCGCCCGGAGAATTCCGGTTCGGTGAGCATATAGCTGCCGGCCGCCCCGCAGCAGCCGCCGTCGGGGTTGACGGTCAGCACCTCGAGCCCAGGAATCCGGCCCAGCAGGGCGGGGATATCCTGCGCCTGCTTCAGCTGGTTGCGGTGGCTGCAGGGCACCAGTAGCGCCACTCTCGTTTCCGGCAGCGGAGCCAGCGGCAGTTCCCGGTTGGCGAGAAAGTGCAGGATTTCGTTGACCCGGTTAGCGAAAGCGGTGGCGTCCGGCTGTTCACAGAGTTCGCCATAGTCGTGCAGCTGCGCCGCGCAGGCCGAGGAGGTGACCAGCACCGGCGCGTCGTCGTTGCCGAAGGCGCGCCGGTTGGCGGTCGCCAGGCGCTCGGCGCCGGCCGGGTCGCCGTTGTGCTGGTGCAACGCCCCGCAGCAACCCTGTCCTTCGGGTATGCGCACCCGGTAGCCGAGCCTCTGCAGCAGTTGCTGCGCGGCCTCCAGCGTCTGGTGGTCGAACAGGCTGCCGGCGCAGCCGCGGAACAGGGTCACTTCTTCACCTTCTTCCCCGGTTGCCACGGCTGGGGATGGTGAGTTGCCGGTCGGTTCGGGCAGCAGCCGGTTCAGGCGCCGCAGGGTCGCGGGCAGGGGGAGCGCACCGGCCAGGCGTTGCAGGCCGAGGCGCTGGTAGAGGCGTAACGACCTCCCCAGCAGGGCGGTGCGTCGCGGCGAGGCGACCAGGCCGAGGCCCAGGCGGCGCCCGAGGCGGCCGAGGACAGAGCGCTTGCGCGCCGGCTCGAGCCGCGTGCGGGTCGCGTCCATCAGCCGCGTGAAGGGCACCCGCGAGGGGCACATGGCCTCGCAGGCACCGCACTGCAGGCAGCGGTCGATGTGGACAAAGAGCCCCGGCGTGATGGCCTCGGAGCGCGCGATGCCCTGCATCAGGCTGATCCGCCCGCGCGGCGAATCCGCCTCGTTGCCGCTGAGCGCGAAGGTCGGGCAGTGCGGCAGGCACAGGCCGCACTTGACGCAGCGATCGGCGTCGGCGAGGTCGGTTTGCGGGAGATCGTGGCCGGGCATGACGGGGGCATGATAGCAGCGACAGGTCGCTTCTGTAGGGAGCCTCTGCGTGGGGGAGGGCTTGAACGTAATGATTGAGAATGATTGATATCGCGGACGTCGCGTAGGAGCGGCCAAGGCCGCTCCTACAAGTGTCTGCTAATAGATAGTCACGAAAAATACGGAAGGCACGGAAAAAAGCAAAAGGCATGTCCGTGTTCATCCGTGTTTTCCGTGGCTATCGATATAAGTGTCGCTGTGGCCACGGATGCCTCTACAGCTACAACTCCCGACCGCCTTCGGGTATCTTGGCGCCATGTCCTACTATCGCCACCACGTCTTCTTCTGCACCAACCTGCGCGAGGATGGTCGGCCGTGCTGCCAGCGCTTCGGCGCCCAGGCCATGCGCGACCATGCCAAGCGGCGTTGCAAGGAACTGGGTATCAGCGGTGCCGGCAAGGTACGCATCAACAGCGCCGGCTGCCTGGATCGCTGTGCCGAGGGGCCGGTGATCGTGGTCTATCCCGATGACGTCTGGTACAGCTACGTCGATCGCGAGGACGTCGACGAGATCATCGACCGGCATCTGCTGAAGGGCGAGGTGGTCGAGCGCCTGAAGATCTGAGAACCCCTGCGGGCTCCCGTCTTCCTCATGCCGGCGCAGGCCGGCATCCACGCAGCCGGTTCCGGCGAAGCGAACCGGTCATCACTCAGAAATGGCAACCGCCCCGTATTTGATCTGGGTCAATAAAATGGTCGCCTTGGCTGCGCCGAAGTCGTCGAAAGCGGCGGCGGCTTTGATAACCAATTGAAATTACAAATAAATACAGCTCGTCGACATCCCCCGCCCAGCACGAAAAAAAATGCCTGCAGGTGTTGACAAGAAAACGAGCATATTAGAAAATACTTATCAGCTGATCGGGCAGCCCCCCAACCGTAAGTTGTCTGATCAGCCTCCTCCAATCCTCCTTTGGTGGTTTTTAGCGCGACTTCCTCAGTCGCGCTTTTTTTTGCGCGCGATTCGGGGATGGCCACGGAAGCACACGGAAAAACACGGAAATGTATTTTCGGCAATCTCCAGGAGCGCCGGGCTCCAGCCCGGCAAGAGCGACCCGCGCCGACGGCGATGACGGATGCTTCCGTCATGCCGGGCTGGAGCCCGGCGCTCCCGGGTTCGCGACGCCCGTTGCAATGACGAAGGGGGCAAATGCGTTCTTTTGCTTTTTCCGTGTCCTTCCGTGTGTTTCCGTGGCTGACTCCCTCATCGCCCCTCACTCCCACGCTTGAATCGCGTCCGGCCTTTCTGTACTATTCCCGCTCTTTTGAAGCAGGAACGGATTTTCGGAGCAGATTCCATGAAGACCTTCAGTGCCAAGGCGCATGAAGTCCGGCGCGACTGGTATGTCGTCGACGCCGACGGCAAGACCCTCGGGCGCCTCGCCAGCGAGATCGCGCGCCGCCTGCGTGGCAAGCACAAGCCGGAATATACGCCGCACGTGGACACCGGCGACTACATCGTCGTGGTCAACGCGGACAAGATCCGCGTCAGCGGTCGCAAGGCCAGCGACAAGATGTACCACCACCATACCGGTTATATCGGCAACATGAAGTCGATCAGCTTCGAGAAGCTGCAGCAGAAGGCGCCGGGCCGGGTGCTGGAACTGGCGGTCAAGGGCATGCTGCCGAAGAACCCGCTGGGCCGCGCCATGTATCGCAAGCTCAAGGTCTACGCCGGTCCCGAGCACCGGCACAGTGCGCAGCAGCCCAAGGCGCTGGAAATTTAACGAGACGGGATTTCGATAATGAGTGAAGTCTATTACGCCACCGGCCGTCGCAAGAGTTCCACGGCGCGGGTATTCCTCAAGAAGGGCAGCGGCCAGATCCTGGTCAACCAGCGTCCGCTGGACGAATATTTCGGTCGCCCCACCGCCCGCATGATCGTGCGCCAGGCGCTGGAGAAGGTCGACCTGGGTGACCAGTTCGACGTACACTGCACCGTCAAGGGCGGCGGCACCACCGGCCAGGCCGGTGCCATCCGTCACGGCATCACCCGCGCGGTCATCCGCTACGACGAGCAGCTGCGCCCGGTCCTGCGCCGCGCCGGTTTCGTCACCCGCGACGCCCGCGAGGTCGAACGCAAGAAGGTCGGCCTGCACAAGGCCCGCCGCGCACCGCAGTTCAGCAAGCGCTGATCTGCCGACGCCCCGTTACCACTGGCGGATCGTCTAACGGCAGGACAGAGGACTCTGACTCCTCCAATCTAGGTTCGAATCCTAGTCCGCCAGCCAATAAAACAGGAACCCGCCGCCAGGCGGGTTTCTGTTTTATGGCGGACTAGGATTCGAACCTCAAGTTCAGACTTCAAAAGAATTGGCCACGGAACACACGGATGAACACGGAATTCTTGCCTGTTTTCGTCCGTGTTCATCCGTGTGTTCCGTGGCTATTCTTTCAGGTTCTTCCGCGTTGACATCCTCTGTCGCAAAAAAGTCACAAATATCCCCGCCTGTGGTTTTTTTGAAGAAAACAGGTGCATTTCGGCCACGAAATGCGCTAAGCTTTGCTTTTACAAATAATCAAGTCGTGGTCTGTACCATAATATAGATAGAGAACGCGAGGAGGCGCACTCTCATGAACAAGAAGCTTGTGGTGGCGGTGCTGGGGTTGGGGCTGGTCGGCGTCACGGGTCTGGCGAGCGCGGATCTGACGCTCTATGGCCAGCTGGACCTGTCCCTGAATTTCAAGAATTCCGATTTCAAGAATGCCAACCCGCTGACGGGCAGGCCTGCTGATCCGATTCTTGCCCTGGGGGATAACATCAACGGCGTGGGGGACGACATCAACATGGGGTCCAACCAGTCCGCCGTCGGCTTCAAGGGTTCGGAAGATCTGGGCAATGGTCTGTCGGCCTTCTTCAAGGTCGAGTACCAGACCGATATCGCCGGCAACGGTGCCAATACCTGGCAGGGGCGCGACCAGTACATCGGCCTGGCCTCCGACAGTTACGGCAAGCTGACCTTCGGCAGCATGTCGACCGCCTACAAGTCGCCGGGCAGCAAGATCGACCCCTTCTACCGCACCAGCCTGCAGTCGCGTGTCTGGGGTCTGCAGTCCGCGCTGCACCGGGGCAAGGGTGAGAACGGCCAGGGTCGTACCGTGAATACGCTCCGCTACGATTCTCCCTCGTTCTACAACGTCAAGCTCTTCGGTACCTACAACTTCGACCAGAACAAGTACGATGCCAACGACGACGACACCTACAGCATTGGCGCCCAGTACAGCGGCGGCAACCTGTTCGTGGCGGCCTCCTATATCGATACCCAGGCTTCCGGTCCGAAAGATACGGCGGCGGCACAGCTCATCGCGCGCTATGACTGGAATGCGATTTCCTTTCATGGCATCTATGAGCTCGACAAGGGTCTGATTACCGCGGCCCGTTCGCAGGGCCTCAATTCTGCCGGTACGGTAGGCGGCGCCAACGACGACGGCGCCGATCTGTGGAGCTTGGGGGCGACCTACACCATCGGCAACAACCTCATCGGCTTCGACTACGGCCAGGGCAGCGATTCCAAGGGCAGCGACGGTGCCGGCAATGCCGCCGACAACCTGCAGGAATACGACTCCTGGCGGATTGCCGCCTACCACAAGTTCAGCGCCCGTACCCGTCTCTATGCCGGTTACGTGAACCAGGACTTCAAGGACAGCGGCGAGCAGGATCTGTTCTCGCTCGGCATGCGCCACAACTTCTGATTGAACGTGTTTGAGCAGAAACGTGAGCGGGGCCTTCGGGCCCCGTTTTTTTGTGATAGCCACGGAAACACACGGAAAAAATATGGAAATGGATTCTCGGCAGTCATTGCGAGGCTCGCGGCGCCTCGCAATGACTGCTACACGGAAACTTTCTTTCGGTTTTTTCCGTGTCCTTCCGTGTGTTTCCGTGGCTAGTTCCTTTGGAGCCACCGTCAACCGCATTGTTGTTTTTATGTCAGCCCTGTCAGGTTCCCGCCCCCCGTGCCGATAAGGGTCGGCGAATTTGATCTATATCGTTGAATAGTCGACTAACGTCCAGTAGTTGACGTTACATCCCGAGGATCAAATTTCATTTTGTTGCAAAAAAGTCACGCTTCTTCCCGAGTTGTGGTTTTTTTGAAAAAAGTTGTTGCATTCGTGTTGGAGGGTGCGCTAAGCTCCGTCCTCGTAACGACTATCCTGTGCATCAGTAGCTGTGAGAAGAGGAGTTCTCTCATGAACAAGAAACTTGTTGTAACCGCAATGAGTCTGGCACTGGCCGGGGCCGCTGGCTTCGCCAATGCAGACGTCAAACTGTACGGCCAGCTGGACCTGGCTCTGGTCAGCAATGACAATTCCCAGGGCGGCGGCAAGAGCGACATCAACATGCAGTCCAACCAGTCGGCCGTCGGCTTCAAGGGTTCCGAAGATCTGGGCAACGGCCTGTCCGCCTTCTTCAAGGTCGAGTACCAGACCGACATCGCCGGTAACGGCGCCAACACCTGGCAGGGTCGTGACCAGTACATTGGTCTGCAGATGGAAAACTTCGGCAAGGTGTCTTTCGGCAGCATGTCCACCGCCTACAAATCCCAGGGCAGCAAGATCGACGTGGCCTATCGCTCTGCACTGCAGAGTCGTGACCTGACCCTGCAGTCGCGCCTGCACGCCGGCAAGGGCGAGAACGGCGAGGGCCGTACCGTCAACACCATCCGTTACGATTCCCCCTCGTTCTCGGGCTTCAAGGTCTACGGTACCTACAACTTCGACCAGAACAAGTACGACGCCAACGATGACGACACCTACAGCATCGGTGCCGAGTACAGCGGCGGCAACTTCTACCTGGGCGCTGCCTATATCGATACCCAGGCTTCGGGTCCGAAGGATACCGCGGCTGCCCAGTTCGTCGGCAAGTATGACTTCGGCGACCTCGGTCCTGGCGCGCTGTCGATCCACGGCATCTACGAGCTGGACAAGGGTCTGATCACCGCTTCGCGTTCCGCCGGTCTCAATGCGGCCGGTTCCGTGGGTGGCGCCAATGACGACGGTGCCGACCAGTGGAGCGTCGGCGCGACCTACGCCATCGGCAACAACATCCTGCTGGCCGACTACGGCAAGAACGGAAGCTCCGACGGTAGCGACGGTGCCAGCGGTACGGCCGACGACATCGACGACATCAAGGCCTTCCGTATCGGCGGCATCCACAAGCTCAGCAACCGCACGCTGGCTTACCTGGGTTATGCCTTCGTCGATCCTGATGGTAGCACCGATAGCAACGTGATCGCTGTCGGCATGCGCCACAACTTCTGATCGAAGCGATTTCGAACGGAAGTACGAACGGGGCCTTCGGGCCCCGTTTTTTATGATGGCCACGGAATCCGGGAGCGCCGGGCTCCAGCCCGGCGTGATGACGGCATCCGGCATCCGGCATCGCCATCGGCGCAGGTTACCCTTGCCGGGCTGGAGCCCGGCGCTCCCGGGGTTTGCCGCGGCGCTGCGCGTTTCGCAGTGACGGAAAAGTCATGCTTTCTTCCGTGTATTTCCGTGTGCTTCGGTGGCCATTATGCACAATGGTCGTCTAGGTAAATTCTGTCGGGCTGCCACCATGATCCGTCTCCTCTTCCTTTCCCTGCTACTCGGAGTCACCGCCTGCACCCCGCTGCGCGTGCAGCAGCCCGACCTGGACCTGGGCCGGGTGCACGAGGGTGGTGCCTACCGCATTGCCTTCAGTCCCTCCGGCCGGCGGCTGGCCAGCGGCGGTGCCAACGGCGATGTCCGTGTGTGGTCGGTAGCGGACGGCCGCCGCCTGGCCGACTGGCCGGTGGACGGGGATAGCATCACCGGCCTGCTGTGGCTGGACGAGTCGCGGCTGCTGAGCGCGGATGCCGGTGGCCACCTGCAGTTGCGCAATGTCGATGAGGGCACACTGGAGGCATCGCTTGGGCTCGGCTCCGTGCAGGCCGTTGCCGCCGCGCCGGATGCCTCCTGGCTGGTGGTGGCGCAGGGCGAACGCTTCCGGCGGCTGGCCCTGCCGTCCCTGCAGATCCTGGGAGAGACCTCCGGCGGCAGCCGCATCCTGTCGCTCGCCGTCGATCACGCCGGCGAGCGCATCGCCGTCTCCACCCGCGACGGCCGGGTACGGCTGCTGGATGCCGACCTCGAAAAAGCGCTGACGCTGCCGCGCGCCTCGCGCGACGTCTGGGACCTGCGCTTCTCGCCGGACGACCGTACGCTGGTGGCGGCCGGCTGGTTCCGGATCGTCGAATGGAACCTCGACCGGGGCACCCTGGAGGAGCGTCCCACCGAACACCTCGGCAAGGTGGCCTCTGTCGACGTCAGTCCCGACGGTCGCCGCCTCCTCAGCCTCGGCCGCATCACTGACTCCGGCGTGCGCCTGGTGGATGCCGAAAGCAACCGCGTGCTGCGCCGCTACAAGCCGCACGCCCTGTGCGGCCGCCTGATCCGCTTCAGCCCCGACGGGCGTCACGCCGCCAGCGCCGCCGAGGACGGCTCGGTGTATATCTATGACCTCGATCGGCCCTATCGACCAAAGGTGTATTACGGGGAGGGGGAGGATTGAGTGTGGGGCAGGGGGAGGTATTGAAGTCATCAGCCACGGAAACACACGGAAGGACACGGAAGAAAACTTCTGTCAGTGCGAGGCGGGCAGCGCCGTGACAACCACCGGGAGCGCCGGGCTCCAGCCCGGCATGACGGAAGCATCCGGCATTGCCATCGGCGCGGGTCGCCCTTGCCGGGCTGGAGCCCGGCGCTCCCGGTTTCCGCCCCAATCTGTCAATCGATTCATTCTCTTGCATGAGATTGCCGCAGCGCTGCGTGTCTCGCAATGACCACGCGGGAAGTCCCTTTCCGTGTCCTTCCGTGTGTTTCCGTGGCTAACAACGCCGTACCCCCTCCTCGCACTGAACCCACCCCCACCGAATGCTACAATGCCGCTCTTTGACCAGACCGCCCCCATGCCGCACCGCATTCGCGAAATTCCCTATAACTACACGTCCTTCTCCGACCGCGAGATCGTGTTGCGCTTTCTCGGCGAGGAGATGTGGACGCTGATCGAGCGGCTGCGCGGGGAGCGGCGTACCGGGCGTTCGGCGCGCATGCTGTTCGAGGTGCTGGGTGACCTGTGGGTGGTGACGCGCAACCCCTATATCCAGGACGACCTGCTGCAGAACCGCAAGCGTTTCGAGTCGCTGACGCACGCGCTGCACCACCGCCTCGACCAGATCGTGGCGCGCGCCAATGGCAACGCCGAGGCGCTGCGGCTGGTGGAGGGCGCGCGCCGGGCGGTGGACGAATTCGCGGCCTGGTTCCCGCGCGTGCGCGAGCTGCGGGCCAAGGTGCGGCGCCGGCTGGCGCGGGTGACGCGCCCCGACAACGTCGATTTCGGCGGCCTGGCACGCGTGTCGCACGCCACCGACGCCACCGACTGGCGCGTGGAACTGCCGTTCGTGGTGATCAGCCCCGACAGCGAGCGCGAGGTGCTGGCGGTGGTGCGCGCCTGCCGTGACCTGGGCCTGACCATCATCGCGCGCGGCGGCGGCACCGGCTATACCGGCGGCGCCATTCCGTTATACGGCGACACCGCGGTGATCAACACCGAGAAGCTGGAGGCGCTGGGCGAGGTCCGCGAGCGCTCCATCGAGGGGGTCGAGCGGCCGGTGGCCACCATCCGCGCCGAGGCCGGGGTAGTGACGCGGCGGGTGGCGGAGGTCGCGGAAGCGGCCGGCTACGTGTTCGCGGTCGACCCCACCTCGCAGGACGCCTCCACCATCGGCGGCAACGTGGCCATGAACGCCGGCGGCAAGAAGGCGGTACTGTGGGGCACCACCCTCGACAACCTGTTGTCCTGGCGGCTGGTGACGCCCGACGGCGAGTGGATGGAGGTGGAGCGCCTGGAGCACAACCTCGGGCGCATCCACCTGCAGGAGACGGTGCGTTTCCGCATCCGTCGCTTCCGCGACGACGGTCGCACGCCGGCCGGCGAGCCGGAGCTGCTGGAACTGCCCGGCGCCTCGCTGCGCAAGGAGGGGCTCGGCAAGGACGTCACCGACAAGTTCCTCGGCGGCTTGCCGGGTGTGCAGAAGGAGGGCTGCGACGGCCTCATCACCTCGGCGGTATTCGTGCTGCACCGCATGCCGCAGCAGGTGCGCACCCTGTGCCTGGAGTTCTTCGGCAGCGAGCTGTCGCAGGCGGTGCCGGCCATCGTCGAG
>DROT01000185.1 GCA_011321775.1 Gammaproteobacteria bacterium
AGAACCTGTATGTCAGGCACAGGTCAAGTCTGGCTCCGCAGGGAACGCCATACTTCAGCCTGGTAGCGACGTTCTCCATCTGTGGTGTGCCGGATAGCTGGTCAGGCCAGGCCAGGCTGGAGCCTGGCGCTCCCAGGGGGAAGTCCGTGCGGTGCAGCGGCTATGCAGATGCATTGACAAGGCCCGATGATCGTGTGCACAGGCGCTTATCTTCAGACCGGGCAGCAAAGCTGTCACGACGCCTCCGGACGGCGCATCGACTGTGCCGGGAGTGGTCGGGATGCAGCCTTCCGCCAGGGTGACTGGCGGTTTGCCAACCGGCGCGAACTTCGCAGTCACATCAGCCACCAGACCCGACGGCCGGCGCTGCCGCAGGAACATCGTCGGTGCCAGCGTTCGTCTGACGCCGGCCTGTTTTGGTGGCGATCTGGTGTACCGCCTTGGTCTCGACGTGGCGGCGGTGCATCCAGAGGCGGCTCCGGCACCGAAATGGTCGCGGAACAGTATCAGCAGGCATCGAAGCGCAACCGGGACGGCATTGAGGCCGCGGCCGGGCGTGCGTTGACATGCCTGCCACGCCATCTATAATGCTCCGTTCACGACTTCAGGCGCGTAGCTCAGTTGGTTAGAGCACCACCTTGACATGGTGGGGGTCGTTGGTTCGAATCCAATCGCGCCTACCAGAAAGCCGAGGGGACAGATTTCCGATCTGTCCCCTTTTTATCAAGTGGCCTTTCGTAGTGGTCACCACTGGAGAACAGCAGCATGCCCGTAGTCACCCTCCCTGACGGCAGTCAGCGTTCCTTCGATCATCCCGTCAGCGTTCATGATGTCGCCGCTTCCATCGGTCCCGGTCTGGCGCGCGCCGCGCTCGCCGGCAAGGTCGATGGTCGGCTGGTGGACACCTCCTACGTCATCGACCACGACGCCGACCTCGCCATCATCACCGACCGCGACGAGGAGGGGCTGGAGATCATTCGCCATTCCACCGCGCACCTGCTGGCGCAGGCGGTGAAGGAACTGTACCCGGAGGCCCAGGTCACGATCGGCCCGGTGATCGACAACGGCTTCTACTACGACTTCGCCTACGAGCGTCCCTTCACGCCGGAAGACCTGCAGAAAATCGAGAAGAAGATGGCGGAGCTGGCGAAACAGGACTTTCCCGTCACCCGCACGGTGATGCCGCGCGACGAGGCCATCGAGTTCTTCCGTAACATGGGCGAGGACTACAAGGCGGAGATCATCAGCGACATTCCCGAGGGCGAGGACATTTCCCTCTACCGGCAGGGCGAATTCATCGATCTGTGCCGCGGACCGCACGTGCCCAGCACCGGCAAGCTCAAGGCCTTCAAGCTGATGAAGGTGGCGGGCGCCTACTGGCGCGGCGATTCCAGCAACGAGATGCTGCAACGCATCTACGGTACCGCCTGGAACGACAAGAAGGCGCTCAAGGCCTACCTGCACCGCCTGGAGGAGGCCGAGAAACGCGACCACCGCAAGATCGGCAAGGTCATGGATCTGTTCCATACCCAGGAAGAGTCGCCGGGCATGGTGTTCTGGCACGACAACGGCTGGCTCATCTACCTGCAGGTGCAGGACTACATCCGCGACAAGCTGCGGGCGCACGGTTACCAGGAAGTGCATACGCCGGAGATCATCGACCGCAGCCTGTGGGAGAAGTCGGGGCACTGGGAGAAGTTCCACGACGACATGTTCACCACCGAGTCGGAGACGCGCACCTACGCCATCAAGCCGATGAACTGCCCGGCGCACATCCAGATCTACAACCAGGGGCTGAAGAGCTACCGTGACCTGCCGCTGCGGCTGGCCGAGTTCGGTTCCTGTCACCGCAACGAGCCCTCCGGTACCCTGCACGGCCTCATGCGCGTGCGCGGCTTCGTGCAGGACGACGCCCACATCTTCTGCACCGAGGCACAGATCCTCGACGAGGTGTCGGCCTTCATCGACTTGCTGTTCGAGGTCTACCGCGACTTCGGTTTCGAGGACGTCATCATCAAGCTGTCGACCCGGCCGGAGAAACGCGTCGGTGCCGACGAGTTGTGGGACAAGGCGGAGAAGGCGCTGGAGGAAGCGCTCGACCTCAAGCAACTGGAGTGGGAGCTGCAGCCGGGCGAGGGCGCCTTCTACGGACCCAAGATCGAGTTCTCCCTCAGGGACTGCCTCGAACGGGTGTGGCAGCTGGGCACCATCCAGCTGGATTTCTCCATGCCGGAGCGGCTCGGCGCGCACTACATCGCCGAGGATGGCAGCAAGCAGGTGCCGGTGATGCTGCACCGCGCCATCCTCGGTTCCATCGAGCGTTTCATCGGAATCCTGATCGAGCATTACGCCGGTGCGCTGCCGCTGTGGCTGGCGCCGGTGCAGGCGGTGGTGCTCAATATCACCGACGCACACGCGGAATATGCGAAAAAAGTCGAAGAAACCTTGAAAAATCAGGGAGTGAGGGTCAAATCGGACTTGAGAAATGAAAAGATCGGCTTTAAAATCCGCGAGCACACGATTCAGCGTACCCCCTACCTGCTGGTGGTAGGGGACCGGGAAGCTGAATCCGATACCGTGGCCGTGCGCACGCGTAGCGGCAAGGACCTGGGAAGCCTGTCCTTGCAAGCCCTGTCCGAGGGGCTGACCGCAGAAATCGCGAGCCGCGGCCGAACTGTTTTGGAGGCTTGAACATCGCTGCAGCAAAAAAACCGAAATACCGCCTGAACGCGGACATCACGGCCACCGAGGTACGGCTGGTCGGTCCGGAAGGCGAACAGGTGGGAATCGTACCCCTGGAGGAAGCCAGGCGCGTCGCCGAAGAGGCGGGCATGGACCTGGTGGAGATTTCACCGCAGGCCGAACCACCGGTCTGCAAGGTCATGGATTACGGCAAGTTCCGTTTCGAGGAACAGAAGAAACGCCAGGCTTCGCGCAAGAAGCAGAAGCAGATCCAGGTCAAGGAGATCAAGTTCCGTCCGGGGACGGACATCGGCGATTACAACGTCAAGCTGAGGAACCTCACCCGGTTCCTGACCGAGGGTGACAAGGTCAAGGTCACGTTGCGCTTCCGGGGCCGCGAGATGGCGCACCAGGAGCTGGGCCGCGATCTGCTCAAGCGGGTCGAGGCGGACCTGGCCGAACTGGGTACCGTCGAGCAGTACCCGAAGATGGAAGGCCGGCAGATGGTCATGGTGCTGGCGCCGAAGAAGAGATAGTCGGGAGCCTCGCAGGCAGTTTCCTGTGGTGCTTCCAGGGTCGTCCCGGGCATACCGCGCCTAGGTGGCGACCGTCCAGAGGCAGGCGGACCATCGGCCTGCCCGTTACACAAGCGGGAGAGAAACGATGCCGAAGATAAAAACCAATCGCGGCGCCGCCAAGCGGTTCCGTCGCACAGCCAATGGTGGCTTCAAGCGTGGTCAGTCGCACCACCGCCACATCCTCACCAAGAAGAGTGCCAAGCGCAAACGCCAGCTGGTGACCATCGAGCGAATCGCCGATGCCGATCAGCGTTCCGTCCGTCGCTTGTTGCCCTTTGTCTGAAGTGAGGTAGATCGTCATGCCAAGAGTAAAACGTGGAGTACAGGCGCACGCGCGCCACAAGAAGGTTCTTTCCAAGGCCAAGGGCTACTATGGTGCCCGCCGCAAGGTCTACCGGGTCGCCAAGCAGGCGGTCATCAAGGCCGGCCAGTATGCCTACCGCGACCGTCGCCAGCGCAAGCGCCAGTTCCGCGCCCTGTGGATCGCGCGCATCAATGCGGCCGCGCGCGAGAACGGCCTGTCCTACAGCCGCTTCATCAACGGTCTGGGCAAGGCCGGCGTCGAGGTGGATCGCAAGGTGCTGGCCGACCTGGCGGTGTTCGACAAGGCGGCGTTCAGCGCGCTGGCGGAAAAAGCCAAGGCCAGCCTGAACGGTTGATATCGTCGCCGTCCGTTCGACGGCCGCAATACTGTCGCAGGGGAAGGCCGGTTGCAGACCGACCTTCCCCTTTGTTTTGGGTGCCCGTCGGGTACCGCTGAAAGAACCCCGAACGGGAACATTCGATCGGCTCGTCGTCCCGGCACAGGCCGGGATCCAGCCTGCAGACGGCGTGGATTCCCGCCGGCGCCGGCATGACGCGCGGTGGAACGATCGGGATTAGCCGACCAGGAGATGACAGGTGGAGTCTCTAGACGAACTCGCACAACAGGCCCGGGAAGCCGTGGAAAAGGCCGCAGACCTGAAAGCACTCGACGAGGTGCGGGTTCAGTACCTGGGCAAGAAGGGGCGGCTGACCGAACAGCTCAAGCACCTCGGCACGCTGCCGGCCGACCAACGGCCGCAGGCCGGGCAGGCGATCAACGCCGCCAAGAAGGAACTCCAGGCGGCGATCGAGACGCGCCGCGAAGCGCTGCAGCAGGCGGCACTGGAACAGCAGCTGGCCTCCGAGCGCATCGACGTCACCCTGCCCGGGCGCGGCCGGGAACGCGGTGGCCTGCACCCGGTCACGCGCACCCTGCAGCGCATCGAGAAGCTGTTCGCCGGCATGGGCTTCGAGGTGGCGGAAGGTCCGGAGATCGAGGACGACTACCACAACTTCGAGGCGCTCAACATTCCCGAGCACCATCCGGCGCGTGCCATGCACGACACCTTCTATATCGACGCGCACCGGGTGCTGCGCACCCACACCTCGCCGGTTCAGATCCGGGTCATGGAGGAGCGCCGGCCGCCGTTGCGCATCATTGCGCCGGGGCGCGTCTATCGTTGTGACTCCGATCTCACCCATACGCCCATGTTCCACCAGGTCGAGGGGCTGCTGGTGGACGAGAAGGTCAGCTTCGCCGATCTCAAGGGCCTGCTGGACGAATTCCTGAAGCACTTCTTCGAGCGCGAGGACCTGGGCGTGCGTTTCCGGCCCTCGTATTTCCCCTTTACCGAGCCGTCCGCCGAGGTGGACATCGAATGCGTCATCTGCGCCGGCGAAGGTTGCCGCGTCTGCGGTCACAGCGGCTGGCTGGAGGTGCTGGGCTGCGGCATGGTGCACCCCAACGTGTTCGCCCACGTCGGTGTGGACAACGAACAGTTCACCGGACTCGCCTTCGGCATGGGCGTGGAACGCCTGACCATGCTGAAGTACGGCGTTGATGACCTGCGCCTGTTCTTCGAGAACGACCTGCGCTTCCTGCGGCAGTTCCGCTAGAGCATGTATCCACGAGGACAAGAGTCGAAGCTATGAAATTCAGCGAAAACTGGCTGCGTGAATGGGTGGATCCCGATCTGGACCGGGAAGCGCTGGCCGAGACCCTGACCATGGCCGGTCTGGAAGTGGACGCGGTGGAAGCGGTCGCCGGCGAATTCAGCGGCGTGGTGGTCGCCGAGGTGCTGTCGGTGGAGCCGCACCCGGACGCCGACAAGCTGCGCGTTTGCCAGGTCTCGACCGGTGGCGATGCGCCGCTGCAGATCGTGTGCGGGGCGCCCAACGTGCGCGCCGGCATGAAGGCGCCGCTGGCGACCGTCGGTGGCCGCGTCGGCGACATGAAGATCAGGAAGGCGAAGCTGCGCGGGGTGCCTTCACACGGCATGCTGTGCTCGGCGCGCGAGCTGGGTCTCAGCGACGATCACCAGGGGCTGATGGACCTGCCCGCCAATGCGCCCGTGGGTCGCGACCTGCGCGACTGGCTGGATCTCGACGACGTTGCCATCGAGGTCGACCTGACGCCCAACCGCGGCGACTGCCTGGGAGTGGAGGGGATCGCGCGCGAGGTCGGTGCGCTTACCGGTACCGACCTGACACCGCCGCGTCCGGTGGCGGTCGACGAGACCATCGACGATGTATTGCCCGTCGAAGTGCAGGCACCGGAGGCCTGCCCGCGCTACCTGGGGCGCATCATCCGTGGCATCGACCCGCAGGCGCAGACGCCGCTGTGGATGCAGGAGAAGCTGCGCCGCAGCGGGCTGCGCAGCCTGGGGCCGGTGGTCGACGTCACCAACTACGTGATGCTGGAACTGGGCCAGCCCATGCACGCCTTCGACCTGGCGCAGATCTCCGATGCCGTGGTGGTGCGCCGGGCGAACAAGGGCGAGAAGCTGACGCTGCTCGACGAGCGTGAAGTGGAGCTCGA